>CAJOGF010000080.1:17116-18058 GCA_905233995.1 uncultured Bacteroidales bacterium
CACCTCGGACGTTGCATTTACGACGGAATTTGGGTGGGCAAAGACAGCAAAATCCCGAATCAAGACGGTTACAGAACAGACGTTTTAAACGCTCTGAAAGACCTTAAAATCCCCGTTCTCAGATGGCCGGGCGGATGTTTTGCCGACACTTATCATTGGAGAGACGGCGTAGGTCCTACAAAAGACCGTCCGAGAATCAAAAACGTATTTTGGGGCGGAACAATGGAAGACAACTCTTTCGGAACCGACGAATTTTTCACGCTCTGCGAAAAACTCGGCTGCAAAACTTATCTTTCCGTAAACGTAGGCTCAGGCTCTGTAAAAGACATGAACGACTGGCTCGAATACATCACCGGTACAGAAAGTTGTCCTAACGTAGATTACCGCAAAAAAAACGGTAGAGAAAAACCCTACAAACTCGACTACATCGGTATCGGTAACGAAAGTTGGGGTTGCGGCGGAAATATGCGTCCTGAATTTTACGCAGACCTTTACCGTCAGTATTCCGGCTACGCACACCTTTATAGCAACAGCACTTATCCCAAACGTGTGGCTTCGGGCTCCAACGACTTCGACTACAACTGGACGGAAGTGCTTATGAAACGCGCCGGAGGCAATATGGAGCATATTTCGCTTCACTATTACGTACTTCCTATCAGAGACTGGAACGGCTCAAAAGGTCCAGACCGAGGATTTGAAGAAGAACAATACTTCACCGTTATACGCGACGGTTACAAAATGGACGAACTCATCAAAGGACACTTAGAAGTGATTGCTAAATACAACAAAAACGTTAAACTCGACGTTGATGAATGGGGTATTTGGACAGATCAGGAGCCGGGTTCTATACCGGGACACCTCTATCAGCAAAACACTTTGAGAGATGCTCTTTTGGCAAGCACAACGCTTGACATTTTCCACAAATACGCAGACCGACTCGGA
>CAJOGF010000081.1 GCA_905233995.1 uncultured Bacteroidales bacterium
GTTATTGGGGCAATCGTCGCTCAATTATTTTCGGCGGACTAATCATGGCAATTGGACAATTTTTAATGTTTGCCTCAGCCTGTTTTGTTAAACAAGCCGTTTTTGAAGAGAACGGTACTATAAGTCAAGAAGTTGACAATTCGTTATCGCTTTTTCTAATGTTTACGGGCTTGTTTTTTCTTATTTTCGGAAATGGATTTTTTAAGCCGAATATTTCAACAATGGTTGGCGACCTTTACGAAAAGACAGATTCAAGAAAAGATGCAGCGTTCACCATTTTCTACATGGGAATCAACGTCGGAGCGTTTATTGCACCGTTAATTTGCGGCTCATTAGGAAACGGAAATTGGGCAAATCCCGGAAATTTCAAATGGGGATTTTTCTGCGCTGGAGTTGCAATGGTGATTTCGGTTTTAGTTTTCTGGCTTTTCAAAGACAAAGTTCTCAAAACTCCTGAAGGTCTCCAAATCGGACTTCCACCAGCACAGAGCGAACTTAGACATGCTAAAGACGAAATAGAGCATCACACTGACAATCAAGGAGTTAAAAATTCTCCAATAAGACTTTGGGGTTGCATAATAGGAGCAGTAGTATTGTTTTTTGCCTTTTCGTTTGGCTCTGAAAGTTTCAACGATTATATTTCAGCGGCAATTTATTCCGTTTCGTTGGCTTTGCCAATTTTCATCATCACCGACAAAGGACTAACAAAAGACGAAAAAAGCCGAATCGGTGTTATCTACATCATCGCCGTTTTTGTGATTTTCTTCTGGTCGGCATTTGAACAAGCAGGTTCGTCGTTGACACTTTTTGCTGAAAAACAAGTAGATAGAACAATCGGAGATTGGGAAATGCCAACAACATGGTTTCAGTCAATAAATCCGATTGTGGTTGTATCTTTTGCACCATTAATGGCATTGCTTTGGCAGTTTTTGGGAAAAAGGAAACTTGAACCATTTTCACCGGCAAAACAAGCAATCGGACTTATGCTTTTGGCAATTGGTTACTTGGTGATTGCGTTTGCGACAAGCGGTCTTGACCCTCAAACCAAAGTTTCGATGTTTTGGCTTTTTGCATTGTATTTCATTCATACGATTGGCGAGTTAAGCCTCTCTCCTATCGGACTTTCAATGGTTAACAAACTTTCGCCTGCACGCTTGGCATCGCTGTTGATGGGAGTTTGGTTTATGTCGAATGCTGCCTCTAACATTTTGGCAGGAAAACTTGCGACACTTCTTCCTTCTGGCGATGGTACAACCAAAAGTTTTCTCGGTTTTGAAATCACAAACTTAACAGAATTTTTCACCTTGTTTGCCGTGATGGCGGCTTTGGCATCAATAATACTTTTTGCCCTTTGTCCATTACTAAAGAAAATGATGAAAGGCGTACAATAAACAAAAAAACAGCGGAAATTTTTTCCCGCTGTTTTTTTAACTATAAACAATTCCGTTTATTTTTTTCCTAACGAAGTAGAAGAAGAATTTCCTCCTGTATTAGTCTTGTTATTGTTGTTCGTATTATTAGTATTATTGTTTGTGTTATTGTAATTATTTGTGTTTGAACTGCTGTCAGTTGTCAACCCCTGAAGCAACACCTCACAAGAAGGCAAACAAACACATGCCGAAAACGAAAACAACAAAGCAAATATTAAAAAACGTCCTCTTTTCATGATTTTATAATTTAAAAAAGTTAACTACAAAAATTATTTTTTAGGCAAAACAACAAGTTTACCAGCGGCTTTTTCAGCCTGCCATTGAGCGGCTTTCTTTGAAAGTTCTCCCGATTTCTTATGTGCTCTAATCAAAGCAGCAATTTCGTCTGTTGAATACGCATTGCAATTTGTATTAGTAACAACACTTTGGAAAGTGCCTTCGCCGTTTTGTTTTGGCAATACTGCCGATTTGCTAATTTTCTTGATTTTAGAAATTGACGAACTTGAAGGTACACCGTTTTGATAATAAACAGGACTACCGTCAGATAAAGCCCAATAACAATAATTATTATCCTCGTTGGTTTCAGAAATACCATCGAAAGCGTCAGCAAAAAGCACTAAATAATAACTACCAGTAATCTCTGGCATTTTGTAAACCCAAGTAAACTCTTTTTGGTCAGTATTAACACATTGTGCAACGCTGTAACCACTCGGAACGTCATAATGATTCCAAGAATATCCTTGTGCATCAACACCAAGATACTCTTTTGGGGCTGGGTCGTCGTCCTCTGTCCAATTGCCATTATACTCGTTGTTGTTGCCAAGTTCATTGGTATAATAGTCAAGAAGAATTATGCCATAATCATTAGCATCGTAAGCGTTATAATACAAAAGACAAATTGCCCAATTGTTGGAACTTGAAATAGTGTTCTGACCAGCATTATATACATTATAAATAGATTTTCTCCAAGTTGGATCAGAGGCCATATCTTGCATTTCTGACGACTCTAAACCATAATCGTACAAATCAGAAGTTGTAACATCATTATCATCAAGACTATAAGCAATAAGGTCGTTACCCGAAACAATATTGTCATCAACAATCGTATTTGTGGTATTATCGACTTCGGTATCATTGATATTATAAGCAACGTATGCACAATAAGCAAATTTTCCGCCTACAAAAAAGTTTTCGTCAACCCAAATATAACCGTCATCACCCCAATTTGTACCCCAAGAATTTACAACTCTGAAAGCACCATTAGAACCTTTGCTATCGTCATAACCAGAACAAACCATAGCATGATAAGCGTGCATACCAGTATAGCCGTATGTCTGAGTTGTCAAAACCGAACTTGAAGAAGCGTTCATAAACTCATCGCCAAGTTGCGCTCCAAAAACAACTAACTGACCATTAGCAAGATACTGTTTAATTGTATTTTTGTTGACATCAATCTGACGGAAAGATTTAATTTTGTAATTTCCTGCCGTACTTCTACCGGCTGAAGTATTGTAAGAACAATTTCCAAGGTTAGAATAAGGAACATCACTCAATGTTGCAACTCCACGCTTAATCATCACATCGAAAGCGTATTCAAAGTTTGTACCGTTGCAATCCTCACCTTTATAATCATTTTCAATTGACCAGAACAAATCTTTTGGACTGAATTGATTTGAAGTATTTTTCAACTGACTTTTACTCAAGCCTTTCTGTTTCGCATAAAGGAAAGTTCTACAGTTATACGCCGTTGCCCAACCAACGCAAGTGCCGTACTGACCTTGATTTCCTATCGGCGGAAGATAATCTGTCAAGTCAACTTTTGAAGGTAACTCCTGCGTTGACAACCTTTCGGAAGATGTAGAAAGCAAAATATCTTGCTCTTGATGCTCAGTATCTTCATTTTGTCCGAACCAACCAAAATAATTGTCGCCCGAATTTGTGGAATACTCATTACCACCGAAAAGCACATTCACAAGATCTGCCAAAATACTATTACCTTCTTCGTCCTCACACGAGGTAAGAGTCAAAGCCCCGCCAGAAAGCAATCCGACCGAAAGCATATAAGAAAATAGTTTTGTCTTTTTCATCGTTTTAAGTATTAATGTTAATTAAATATATTATCTTTTAAATCTTCAATTCTCAAAACAGAATTGTCCAAATATTCACAATCATCCACAACAACATCTGAAGTTTTAGGCAAACTATAAAACATATTGTTGGCAAAACGCATTTTCGATGAAAATTTTGCATACGAAAAATCCGTTTTCGATAACACTTTATTATCTGAAAACTCAAAATAACCGTTTACAATTGAGTTACAAAAATAAATCATATCGCTGAAAGTGCAACCTTGAACAATCATTGATTTTTTAAACAACGTCTTAAAAAAACTCGTTTTATCAAGACATTTACAACTTACGAAACTACAATCGTCTTGAAAATTAGCCGAAGCAAACAACGCAGCACCAGAAAATTTTGCACCGTCAAAAGCGGCTTTATTTGCCACATTGCTCAATTCAAAACTGAAATTTCCGTTAAAACGACTTTGAGTAAAATTAACACCTTTCAAAAATTTGCAATCGTAAAAATTGACATCTTTATTAAAAACGACGCCAATCAATCCCATATTGTTTTCGGAGCCTGAAAAAAAAGCAAATACGCTGTCTTCAAAAGTACAATTTACAAACGTCAAAGAACTTTCAACAAAATTATAAGACACTGGCAATAGTCTATCGTTTTTTTCAACAGATGTAAAATCAAGAGTTCCCTTTATAACTTTATCTTTGATAATCAACGGTTTGCCCTCTGAAATTTTTTTTATGATTTTTTGTGCTGAAACCTCAATGCTGTTGTCTTTTTCTTTTTTTGAAGACGAACAAGCAAAAGAAGTTAAACAAAATAAAACAACAAAAAAACGTAAAAAATGTGTTATTTTCATATTCTACCGTCTTTTTTAAATTGAAACAATACTTTCAAATTTCTATGTGTTTTGTTGATACATTCGTCAATCATGCCGTCATCTGCCCAAATACATTGAGAAATGCCTTCCTCGATTTGCGGTTTTGTTCTGTAAGAGGCTCCGTTATAAGTCATTAAAAACCAATAAGTTTTCTTAAAAGTGATTTCTGTTTCAGTCCCCCAACGATAGAAATGATAAGTGTCAAGTAGTTTTCTTTCGATTGTAGGCACATGTTCGATACCAGTTTCTTCCAAAACTTCTCGAATTGCTGCCGTTTCAACATCTTCACCCTGCTCAACTCTACCCTTTGGTAAATCCCAAAGACCGTTGCGATAAATCACCAAACTTTGAGCCAAATTATTTAAAACATAGCCTCCTGCCGCTTCAATATATTTGAAAGTATGTTTAAACTCTTCAAGTTTTTGCAACGCCTGACAATAAATTATAAAATCGCCTTGTAATTTACCGTCAAGACAATCTTTGAAAAAATCATCATAATACTCAATTTCAGTGAGTTGCGAAAAACTTTCGTCTCTATAATCACTCAAAACAACGGAATTCAATCCGCAGTACAACTTGTATGAAGCCATATTATTGTAGTTTTTTAAATTTCAAAAATAAGATAAACTTAATTAAGTTCCAAAAAAATTCTATTCAAAATCGAATTTCATAAAATATTTTCCTAAAATCAATTCGCTTTTCACAAGCCCGAAAGTCCTTGAATCCGATACATCATCGCGATAATCATTCAAAACAAAATAATAATCGCCTTTAAATGTATAGTGTTCAATAGGTTTTCCATTTGAAAAAAAACTTCCATCCGTGTAAATCACCTTAACACCTTCAAACTTTTCCAACAAATATTTGTAAAACACAAAATACTTCAAACACATCTTAATTGTCATACCTTTTTTAGGGACAACAACCGGACCGTAATTATCTCTGTTCCAAGAAAAAAAAGTAGAAAATGGATACAAACATTTATCAGACAAATCATTAGATATAACCTCTTCTGAAACATGTTGCAAAATATTGTCAGACTTTATTTTTAAAAAAAGTGGTTCGGATATTGCAACCGTTTTTGTCATATCCACGTTTTTATCCAAATAAATTCCATATTTAGACTTTGCAATTTCAACTTCCTCTTGAGAATAGAAAAAAAACGTTCTATCAAACTGACAAAAATAACTATCCTGCAAACGATGATTGACATACAATTTTTTGTCAATAATTTCCACCGTATCTCCGGGCAACGCAACACAACGTTTCAAAGATAATTTTTGAGACTGTTCACTTTTTCGTAACGGATTATCAAGAAGTACGATGTCGTTTTTTTTAATGTCAGTTGCATTTTTTACCAACACAATCTGCCCTTTTTTGAAAAAAGGATTCATTGCATTGCCACCAACATAACAAATCTTGTCCTTAAAAAACAAATACAGAAAAAGCGAAAGTATAAACGCTAAGACAAACGGCAAAAACCATCTGTACAAAAACTTTTCCATCTCTTAGTTTATACCCATAAAAACTCTTGACCACCTAATTGAAGAAAGAAAAGATTTGTCTTTGTCGGTAGAAAACCAAATAAACAACGCCTTTCCAACAACATGATCCTCAGGCACAAATCCCCAAAAACGAGAATCAGCAGAATTATGTCGCGAATCTCCCATCATAAAATAATAATCCATCTTGAATGTATATTCAGAAACTTCGTTTCCATTGATAATTATTTTATCGCCAATGGTTTCCAACTTATTTTCTTCGTAAGTTTCAATAATTCTGCGATATAACGGCAAATTTTGAGTTGTAAGTGCTATCGTAACGCCTTTTTTAGGGACATAAAGCGGACCAAAATTATCTTCATTCCAACGATACCTATTATCGTGAGGGAAAATATAGTTTTCACGAAAATCTTTCGGTTTAACAATTCTTGTTACCGATTTTACACACGGCAATGCTTTTATTCTTTCAACATTTTCTTTTACAAGCGGATACACAAAAATATTATTGCGGTCTTCATCGAAAGTTTCTTTCATAAATTCAAAGATTGAAGGGTCAATAAGCCTTGAAACCTCAACATCTTCTTTTGAAATTCCAAGTTCTTCAAAAACTCTCGGATTTATCATCGTTCCGTCGGTTACAACCAAATATTTGAATTGTTTATCACCAATTTCTTCTTGTGGTTTACCGTTAACAAATGCTTGTCCGTCAACAACTTGAAGCGAATCGCCGGCAATTGCAATACAACGTTTTATATAGTTTTCTCTCTTATCAACAGGGCGGCTAACAATCTTGCCAAAATATCCAGTATGAACATTTCCGTAAGAGTCAACAATACGGTCGTTTTTGACATTGTCAAAACCATAATCCCTTACCAATTGATAATAACTTCTTGCTTGCTGATTAAGACAAACAGTATCACCTTCTGGAAAATTGAAAACAACAACGTCATTATTTTTTACTTCTGTTAAACCTTTAAGACGATGATAAGGCCATTTAATCCAATCAAGATACGACTTTGTATTCTCAGTCAGCGGCATTGTGTTATGCGCAAAAGGAACCGACAAAGGAGTGTTCGGCATTTTAGGACCATAACTAAATTTGCTAACAAAAAGATAATCTCCAACAAGTAAGGACTTTTCCATCGATGAAGTTGGAATTGTGAAGGCTTCGATAAAAAATAATCTGATAATTGTTGCTGCCACAACAGCAAATATCAAAGCATCAATCCATTCAACGGTTTTTGTTTGTTTTTCAACACCTTTTTTCTTCCAAAAAGCCCAATGAACTTTCTGAGAAATAAACACATCAAAAATTATCAACAATCCCAACAGAAGCCAATAATTTTCGGTCCAAACAACAAACAATAAAAAAATTATAGTCCAAAGAGCAAATTTTACCCATTTGTTAGCAAACAAGCCTTTCATAGAAAAAGAAAAAATTAAAATTTCAACATATCATCCATACCATAGAAACCTGAAGGTTTGCAATTCAAAAATTCAGCAGCCAAAACCGCACCGAGAGCAAGACCTTTTCTTGAATGTGCTGTATGAATGATTTCAATATCATCAATATCCGAATAATACTTAACACTATGAGTACCCGGCACTTCGCCTTCACGAACTGAATTAATCAGAACCTTTTCTTTTGCGTCCTTAGCCTCAAGTGTCCAACCGTTTTTACGATGAAAATTTTCCAAAATACCTTCAGCCAAAGTGATAGCCGTTCCACTTGGTTTGTCAAGTTTATGAATATGATGAGTTTCTATCATATTAACATCGTAATTATCAAAGCCATCCATGATTTTAGCCAAAAACTTATTAAGACGGAAAAAGATATTAACTCCAATAGAAAAATTTGAAGCATAGAAAAATGTTTTGCCTTCATTGAGACACATTTTTTTTACTTCTGGCATTTTGTCAATCCAACCTGTTGTACCCGACACGACGGGAACACCAGCCTGAAAACATTTTTTATAATTTTCAAAAGCAGCATCAGGACGAGTAAATTCGATAGCGACCTCTGCTTTTTGTAAATTTTCAGTTGTAAAATCTTGGGGATTAATAAGAGCATCGAGAGTAAGGACAACTTCATGACCTCTTTCTTTGGCAATTTTTTCGATTTCATGCCCCATTTTCCCATAACCGATTAATGCTATTTTCATTTTTTTGAAATCTGTTTAAAATAATATGGAGACGGTTTCATATTAAAGCCGTCCCCACAAAAAATAAAAATCTTACGAAAAAAATAACTTCTTAATTTTATTATAAAATCATGAAAAATGTAAAATTTACTTACTATTTTACAGAATTAACAACAGCCTCAAAAGCCTTTGGATTATTCATCGCTAAATCAGCCAAAACCTTACGGTTAAGTTTAATATCTTTTTTAGCGACTTTACCAATAAACTCAGAATAAGACATATTGTAACCCCTTACCGCTGCATTGATTCTTGCAATCCACAAAGCACGGAAATTGCGTTTTTTATTTTTACGCTGGATATATGCGTGAAGAAGACCTTTTTCATACGTATTTTTTGCAATAGTATAAACGTTCTTTCTTGCACCGAAATAACCTCTTGTTAATTTAAGGATTTTTTTCCTTCTGTTGCGCGAAGCAACAACATTCACTGATCTTGGCATTTTTTTCTAAATTTGTTTTTTTGAACGCAAGCGGCGGATTTTTTTTTCGTCCACACTTTAATAATTTTTTGCTTAACGTCCGGGTTAAACTTCTAAATAATTAAACTTTAAGACCTAATTTTATGAAAAAACTTTCTAAAAATAAAGCCTATTTTAAAACCAACAATTCTTTAATGGCTTGTTTGTTTGCACCTTCAACAAGACCAAATTTAACCAAATTTTTCTTTCTTTTGGTTTCCTTTTTAGTCAAAATATGACTATGAAAGGCATGTTTTCTTTTAATTTTACCCGATGCTGTGAGTTTAAATCTCTTCTTTGCAGCACAATTAGTTTTTACTTTTGGCATTTTTTAATCTTTTTTTTAAAGTTTAAAATTATTTTTTCGTATTGATTTTTTTTAATCATTTCTTTTTACCAACAGGAGAAATAAGAATTGTCATCTTTTTTCCCTCAAGGAAAGGTTTTTGATCAAGTTTTCCATAATCCTTCAGACGGTCAGCAAACCTATAAAGCAATTCCTCACCTTGTTCTTTGAACAAAATTTGACGACCTCTAAAGAAAACGTATGCCCTTACCTTATCACCGTCAGAAAGGAATTTAACGGCATGATTACACTTAAACTCGAAATCATGGTCATCTGTCTGCGGACCAAAACGAATTTAACGAATTTCCTTAACCTGTGTTTTCTGTGTTTTTGCCTTTTGCTCTTTAAGACGTTTCTTTAATTGATACAAAAACTTTTGATAATCAATTATTCTACAAACAGGAGGTTTAGCATCTGGTGAAATCTCCACCAAATCCAATCCCATCTCGTCTGCCATCTTCAAGGCATCTTTTCTTGACAACACCAAATTGTTGTCCTCAATGTTATCACCTACAAGTCTGACAGTCTCGGCTTTGATACTGCCATTAATTCTGTGTGCAGGCTGATCGTTATTCGTCTTTGCGATAATTTTGTCCTCCCAAAAAAGTTTAGTTAAAAAATAAGTGGTTTACTATTCTTGAGGATGAAGTTCTTTATCAACTTCTTCCTGTAAAAACTTTTTAAATTCTTCAATGCTCATTGCACCAATGTCGGTTTTACCTTGTTTTCTAACCGAGACTTTATTCTCTTGAGCCTCTTTTTCACCAACAATAAGCATAAAAGGAACGTGTTTTGTTTCGTTGTCGCGGATTTTTCTACCGATTTTTTCGTTTCTGTCATCAACTTCAGTCCTAATATCAACATCGTTCAAAATTTCTGAAACTTTTGAAGCATAATCGTTGAATTTTTCAGAAATCGGCAATACAACCGCCTGAACAGGAGTCAACCACAATGGGAATTTTCCTTCAGTATTTTCAATCAAAACAGCCACAAATCTTTCCAAAGAACCAAAAGGCGCACGGTGAATCATAATAGGACGATGTTTTTTGTCATCAGAACCAGTGTACTCAAGACCGAATCTTTCTGGTAAATTATAGTCAACTTGAATAGTACCGAGTTGCCATTTTCTTCCTAACGCATCTTTTACCATAAAATCAAGTTTAGGACCATAGAAAGCCGCTTCTCCTGTTTCCACAGTAGTAGGAAGACCTTTTTCTTGAGCAGCCTCAATAATGGCTTTTTCTGCCATATCCCAATGCTCGTCGGTGCCTATATATTTTTCTTTGTGCAACGGATCTCTAAGCGATACCTGCGCCGTATATTCCTTAAAATGAAGAATTTTGAAAATATAAAGAATAATGTCAATAACCTTACAAAATTCCTCTTTAATTTGGTCAGCCCTTACAAAAAGGTGAGCATCGTCTTGTGTGAAACTTCTAACTCTTGTAAGTCCATGTAATTCACCCGATTGCTCATAACGATAAACTGTTCCAAATTCAGCAATTCTAAGAGGTAAATCTTTGTAACTTCTTGGTTTAAGAGCATAAATTTCGCAGTGATGCGGACAATTCATCGGTTTCAACAAGAACTCTTCGTTTTCGCTCGGAGTATGAATCGGTTGAAACGAATCTTTTCCATATTTTGCATAATGACCACTTGTTACGTACAACTCTTTTTGACCAATATGCGGAGTTATCACTTGCAAATATCCATATTTTTTCTGAATTTTTGCCAAAAATCTCGTAAGAGTTTCTCTTAAAACCGTACCCTTCGGCAACCAAAGCGGAAGACCTTGACCAACTTTTGACGAAAAAGCAAAAAGTTCCATGTCTTTTCCGATTTTACGGTGATCACGTTTTTTTGCCTCTTCCAAAAGTACCAAATATTCATCCAACATTTTTTGTTTTGGGAAAGCAACACCATAAACACGAGTCAACATTTTGTTGTTCTCGTTACCACGCCAATAAGCACCTGCTATTGAAGTGATTTTCACTGCTTTAATAAGACCCGTATTTGGAATATGAGGACCTCTACAAAGGTCAGTATATCCGTCTTGAGAATACTCAGTAATTGTTCCGTCTTCAAGTTCAGAAATAAGTTCGGCTTTGTAGTTATCGCCTTTCTGATTGAAATACTCAAGAGCCTCTTTTTTGGAAACTTCTTTTCTTTCGTATGGATGGTTTTCTCTTGCGATTTCCAACATTTTTTTCTCAATCGCAGGGAAATCTTCATCTGTAATAACCTTTCCATCAGGAAGTTCTACATCGTAATAAAAACCATTTTCAAGTGCAGGACCAATTCCAAATTTTGTACCGGAATAAAGTTTTTCCAACGCCTCTGCCATAAGATGCGCTGCCGAATGACGGAAAGTATGTCTTCCCTGTTCATCGTCCCACTTATAAAAAACAAGTTTTCCATCTTCGTTGATAGGACGTGTTGCGTCCCACTCCTTACCGTTGAAAGAAGCCGACAAGACTTCCTTTGCAAGGCTGTTACTCAAACTCTTAGCAATATCAAGCGGTGTAGAACCGTTATCAAATTCCTTCACGGAATTATCAGGAAATGTTATTTTAATCATTTTTCTTTTACTTCAATTCAAAAATTTAAGCGCGCAAATTTACATTTTTATTCCAAAAAAAACAAACAATTTTTAATTTTTTTTTAATTAAAACCGCACGTTAAGCAATTATTTTGTAATTAATGTGCCTAAACAATTTTCAGTGAAAAAACTTTTTATATCCCCAGAATTGCCAATAACCACTTTTTCAACACCAAAATTTAATGTTTTGAAAGCATTTTCCAACTTTGGAATCATACCTTCCGAAAAAATACCCTTTTTAGACAATTCAGGATAATTAACTGAATTTAAATGTTTTATAACACTATTATCGTCATTAGAATCCATCAAAACGCCCTTTTTCTCAAAACAGAAAAAAAGATTTGTCTTAACACCCGACAAAGCAAGACCCGCTGCAAGCGTTGAAGCAACCGTATCTGCATTAATATTAAGTAGTTGTGCATTATTGTCAGCAGCAATAGTAGCGACTACTGGCATATAACCTTTCTCAACAAGATTTACCAAAAACGCAGTATTAACACCCTCTGGTGTAATATCACCGGCAAAACCATAGTCAATATCTTTGACAGGACGTTTTACGGCTTTAAGTAACTGAGCCTCAACACCTGAAATACCAACAGAGAGTCGATTAAACGAATTAAGTTTTGCAGCAATGGTTTTGTTGATAAGTCCAGCGTAAACCATAGTTACCACTTTAAGCGTTTGACTATCAGTGATTCGTCTGCCGCCGACCATTTTTGGCTCAATACCCATTGATGAAAGTACCTGATTTGCAACTTTTCCTCCCCCATGAACCAAAACAATATTTTTGTTGATTTGCGAAAGTACATTCAAAAACTCATTCCGAGCATTTTCATCATCTATTACCTTGCCGCCTATTTTAACAATATTTATTTCTTCCATTTGTTTTATTCCCATTCTATTGTTGCTGGTGGTTTTGACGAAATGTCATACGCCACACGGTTAACACCTTTTACATTATTAATTATTTTGTTTGACACCTCTGCCAAAAAGTCGTATGGCAAATGAGCCCAATCAGCAGTCATTGCGTCAGTGCTTGTAACGGCTCTGAGTGCAACTGCCCTTTCGTAAGTTCTTTCATCTCCCATAACACCAACCGATTTTACAGGTAAAAGAATCACGCCTGCTTGCCAAACTTTATCATAAAGCGATATACCGTCAGAGGTTTTCCAATTTTTTAAACCCTTGATAAAAATATCGTCAGCCTCTTGAAGAATTTTAACTTTTTCTTCGGTGATTTCACCCAAAATTCTAACACCAAGTCCCGGACCGGGGAAAGGATGACGCTTTATAAGATGCTCTGGCATTGAAAGTTCACGACCGACTTTGCGAACTTCGTCCTTGAACAACCATTTCAAAGGTTCACACAACTGAAAATTCATTTTTTCGGGCAATCCACCAACATTATGATGCGACTTAATAGTTTTTCCCGTTATGTTAAGACTTTCTATTCTGTCAGGATAAATTGTACCTTGTCCTAACCATTTAACACTCTGAATTTTAAGAGCCTCAGCACTGAAGACATCAATAAAACCTTTACCAATTATTTTACGTTTTTTTTCAGGCTCTTCAACACCAGAAAGTGCGGCATAAAACTCTTGGCTTGCGTCAACACCTCTGACATTAAGGCCTAAGCCTTCGTAATCTTTCAACACATCTTCAAATTCGTTTTTTCTCAGAAGACCATTGTTTACAAAAATACACGTAAGATTTTTTCCGATGGCTTTGTTAAGAAGCACCGCCGCAACAGACGAATCAACTCCTCCTGACAATCCCAAAACAACTTTATCGTCTTTGAGTTGTTCTTTCAACTCCTTGACTGTTGTTTCAATAAAAGACGAAGCAGACCAATCTTGAGACGAGCCACAAATGTCAACTACAAAGTTTTTCAAAAGCAGCGTACCCTGAACTGAATGAAAAACTTCAGGATGAAACTGAACACCCCAAACTTTCTGATCTAAAGCAACAAACGCAGCATTTTCCACTCCTTGTGTTGAAGCAATAACCTTGAAACCGTTTGGCAGTTTTGTTATCGTATCACCATGACTCATCCACACTTGAGAATTATTTTCAAAGCCTTTAAAAAGGGGATTTGTAAAATCAATATATTCAAGGTTTTGACGTCCGTATTCACGACTACCAGCCGCTTCAACTTTGCCTCCCAAAGTATGCGAAATAAACTGTGCGCCATAACAAATACCGAGAACAGGATATTTTCCAATAATTTTATTTAAGTCAATCTTAAAAGCCTCTTTATCGTAAACGCTGTAAGGAGAGCCACTTAGAATGACACCGATAATATTTTTGTCGTTTTCGGGGAATTTGTTGTAAGGAACAATTTCACAAAAAGTATCCAATTCCCTGACACGACGAGCAATTAGTTGCGTTGTTTGGGAACCGAAATCAAGAATTAATATTTTTTGCTGCATTTTCTTTATAAGATTTCCGGCAAAAATAATTATAAATTTTCAACTTTAAAAATTTTTTCTAAATTTGCATTATAATTTTTTCAAACAACAATCAATATGGACAATATTTCACGACGAGATGCAGTAAAAAAAATGGGTGCAGTAGCGGCGACAGCGGCAATTAGTATGTCGGGAGCGGGAGCCTTGGCATCATGTGCCGAGACAGTTGCAGGCATGGACAAATCACTAAAAGTTCTGCTTTTGAATGGCAGTGCAAGACGCAACGGAAATACTTTTACACTTTTGTCAGAAGTGGCGAAACAACTAACTAAAAACGGCATTGAAAGCGAAATTTTTCAACTCGGCAATCGACCAATCAGAGGTTGTGTAGCGTGTGGACAGTGTCATGCGCAAAGATTGGGCAAATGTGTTTTTGACGACGATGTATGTAATCAAGTTTCAGCAAAAATGTCGGAATGTGATGCATTAATTGTTGGCTCGCCTGTTTATTACGGAATGCCTACAGGACAGGTTTTATCAGTGTTGCAGAGAATGGGATATTCAGCAGGGAATGTAATGCAAGGCAAACCGGCTGCTGCCATAACTGTTTGTAGAAGAGGCGGAGCAACGTCCGCTTTTCAAGCCTTGCAAATGGCGTTTCAAATG
>CAJOGF010000082.1:0-10366 GCA_905233995.1 uncultured Bacteroidales bacterium
CGCCTCCGACCCCGACATTGGCACTCGCGCAGGGTGGCCGCCGCACAAGAACATTGAGGACAGCACAGAGGTTTTGCGAAACATTTTGATGAACGACACCACGTGGGCTATCATTCTCCGCGAAACAGGCGAACCAATCGGCTCTATCGGATATATGAAAAATTACACATCGAAACTTCCATCGCGTCCAAACGAACCGCTCGTGGGTTATTGGGTGGGCAAACCGTATTGGAACAAAGGCATTTGCACCGAGGCACTTGAACTTATGATTAAAAATATCCGCGCCGTCGAAGATTGCAAGTCGCTCATCAGTAGCCATTTCGTTGACAATCCCGCTTCGGGTCGCGTTATGCAGAAATGCGGTTTTGTAGCCACCGGCGAAACTTGCGTTGATTCAGACCTTTCGGGAATGGAAAAACCTATGGCTGTGTTGAGGTTGGAATTTTGAGAACGTCCACCACGCCCTGAGCCAACGATGTTGATGTTAACATAGTTATAATCGATGTAATGACAAATCTAAGCATAATTTTATGATTTTTGTTTTTAACAAAATTATAAAAAATCGCTTGAAATAATGAATGAGATTACAGATTTTTTTACCAAAATTACGGTATTCTCTCCACTCTCTTTACTATCTTGATACTCAATTCGTAAAGTCCATAAACAGGCAGACCGACCAAGAACAGCGAAAACAAATCCGACGGGGTGATTATCGCCGCTAAAACCATTATCAACATGAATGCGTGTCGGCGATAATTTTTCATAACATCTGCATTAAGAATCCCTATTTTTGCTAAAAAAAACGACAAGACTGGCAGTTGAAACACCAATCCCAAAAGGAATGTCAAAGATGCAAACGATGAAAAATATGACGAGATATTTATTTGGTTTTCAATACCTTCGTCAACTTGATAAGTGCCAAGGGAATTGAATGAAACTGGAAAAATCACATAATAACTCAACAAAACGCCCAAGAAAAACAATCCATAAACTGCAATCGCAATTTTTACAGAATGTTTCTTTTCGTTTTCGTAAAGGGCTGGCGCAATGAATCTATACAATTCAAAAACGATGTACGGCGAGGCGCACAGCAATGCCAAATAGCACGTTGTGGACAAGTGGACAAGAAACTGTCCCGACAACTCGGTGCTAATCATTTTTATGCTGAAATCTTGAAATGCCGCTTCAAACCCAAAAAACGCGCTCAAATTCTCCACCCAACGGTAAAAAATAAAGTCGCTTTTCGACGGAGCGAGCAAGATTTCAAACGTCAAATCCTTGAAACAAAAGATTATGACGGCAAAAATCAATGTTACACCAATAATTCTGAAAAGCATCTTGCGCATTACTTCAAGATGCCCCCAGAATGTAAGTTTTTCATCGTCCTGCGCCATCACTAACCTTTTGCACTTCTTTAACAGGTTCAACGTCAATGGGTTCGGCTTTCGGATTGTTGTCCAAAGGTTTGCCATCAACAGCCTCCGACTTGATTTCCTGCGGCTTGTCATCGGAGGTGAGTCCGTTCATGCCGTCCTTGAAATTCTTTACGCCAGAGCCAAGCCCGCGCATAAGTTCGGGGAGTTTTTTGCCGCCGAAAAGCAACAACGCCAATAAAGCAATCAACAGCAATTCGCCTGTTCCAATCATCAATAATACCATGATTCAATGTGTTTTAGTCAACCAAAAATATTTCGTTTGTGTCGAAATTTATCTCCCAGTGTCCGTTTTCGGACGACTCCCAAGAGTATTTAGCGGACATTCTGTCCCACCACGACTGAAATTTTGTGCCAGTCTCGCCCATATCCTTCACAAGTTTCTCGTAAAGTTCGGCATTGTCGGCTGTGAGGATTTTTGAGAGTTCGGCAAGTCCGTTTTTGCGCTCAAAAAGCGACTGGATTTCCTTCTTCTCGTCCTCGGTTACTGTTCCAATTGATTTCTTTGCCATTTTACTAATTATGAATTACGAATTACGACCCATTTTTAATTTTCAATTTTCAATTTTCAATTGTCCATTTTCAATTTTCAATTTTCAATTTTATCGAAAGGATCCAAGTAGTCAATGTCCGCAATTTCAGGCAGTTGCGGCAAAAAAGTGCCGCGAGAGCGTATTGCGGTCAATAGAGATTTTGCAGCATTGCGCTCAAGGTGCGACACCACGCATTGTTCGTGCGACGGCGTGTTGACTTCCAAAGTCGTCATTTTGTTGAGATAAACGCAACGTTTGCAATGATAGGAATCACAACGGCGGCAAATCGGCGCATAGTCAAGTTTCAACAGTTGCGGATTCTTGATGTCGATACCGCTGTCAGGGTCGCCGCAAGGTTGTTCGCCATTGTAGTAGAACGCTGGACAAATGTACAACTTGCCGTCAGGGGCGAGCGTAATGCTCTCAACACCTGCGTTGCAATTACGCATTTTGTCGAGATACATACGGTCGGTCAGGAGGTTCAGTTGCGGAGTTTTGCCGTCAACATAGAGTTTTTCTACTTGTTTTGACAACGAGTCCAACACATTTTCGTATTGCTTGAAATCGTTTTCACCAAACTTAATCAAGCCCTTGAAAACTATGCTCAAATGAGGTGTTTTGTCCAAAAGTGGCAACAATTTTTCATAACCCTCGAAAAACTCCTCACGGTAAAGTCTGATTACAAACGGAACGCCATTTTTTTGCGGATTAAGGTTATCCAATCCGTTGAATACCAACACGTCCGCGCCCCCTACGTATGGAGAATTTGCGGGCATTATCTTGACATTTTCAACCTCCTCAATTGCCGTAAGATATTCCTTTGGTAGTTCTCCATCGGGAAAAACGTACTGAACCGAGAGATTTTCAAACATGGAGAACCTCAGACCTTTTTTCAAATCGTTGAGACTCAAAAGGCTGCCAGTGTTTTTGTTTTCGTAATGACAGAACGGCACGGACTTGTCGGAAAGAAGTATTACTAAATACTGCACCATGATTTTAACAAGTTTTTAGAGGTTCAACAATTTTGTTTTTCTCGTATCGTTCCCTTTCGCCTTCGAGTTCGAGTTTGCGATAGAGTTTGTTCCAATAGTAGTTGTTGGCTCTGACACGAGCCTTGTGCATTAGGCAAATAGCCGTGGCGCGTTGGTAGATTGTGGGAGTTTCGGCGGCATCGTAGTTTTCGCCTTGACACCATGCGCAACCCGAAGCAACTTCACATTCCAAACATTTTTGCGGACTTTGCGTCGTTCGGTCAAGGGTAAGAAACGGACGGAGTTTGTTCTTATCTATTCCGTCGTTGACGTTTCCGATTATCAACGCTTTTTTGCTGCGTAGCGAATATTGCGCAAACCTTGTACACGGATAGAAATTGCCAGCCGCATCAACGGAAAGCATTTTGCCCGCACCGCACCAGTTTTGGTTTTCCAACTTTATGTCCATTGGTTTGCCGATATGCTCAGAATAGAACGAACAAGCATAATCCTTGTAATAATCCTTGTCAATGATTTCGTCAGCAAGTTCAACAAGTTGGTTTTCAAAGAGTTTGTCGTCGCCATCTTTCCAAACGTCCTCAAAAACGCAATTTATGTTTACCTCTTTGATTCCGAGGGAATAAAGATGCAAAACACTCTCTTTTATATAAGGAATGTCGGCGGAAGAAATCGTTACTTTTGTCGCAGCATTTGGAAATTGCCTAATCCATAACGGAATATTTTTAACGACATCTTTGTACGAACCTTTTTCAGAATGTTTGTAAACACGGTTGAGGTCATGTTTTAGTTCTGTTCCGTCGATTGTGATTCCGATTGACAGATGTTCATGATTTTTCTTTATGAAATCTTGAACCTTTTTTTCATGGTAGTTGATTCCATTGGTAGAGAACGAAAAACGATATGAATTGAACCAATGATGATTCAGCCTATACATTTCGGTTTTCAGGTAATCGCAGATTTTGTCAATCAAATCTATTTCCAAGAACGGCTCGCCACCAATAAAATCCCAAACGACTGACTCTTCCTTGAACTCGTCCTCACGAGACAAGATATAATCAATCGCTTTTTTTGCGGTACCAAAAGACATTCGCTCGTTGATGTTCTTTCCAACCAAGTAGCAATATTTACAAGCAAGTTGGCAGTCCTTGGTTACGATGAAGGTGATTTGCTTGTTAAGTCCGTACTGCCACTCTTTGTTTGAACTTTTGATTTCTGACATATTTTGCTCTTCTATATTTGTTCAGAACTTTCTATATTGGCTGTAGAGATTAAAATATTCTGTGTAACATTTGGATCCCCATCAACATTAACAACAACCTTCATTACGCCTTCTGTATTAATACCATTACCAATATTTAGAAGGAGTTGTTTATGTTCATCTTCAGTCAAAATTATGTCATTCATAAAGATTTCATTAACATTCTTTCCATTCAAAATAATTGGTCGATAAAGATTTAGCATAATACAATGGTGATGTACCACACATTCTCTAAACAAATATTCTTTGGAAAACATACTTTACTCATTAATAGTTGTAATAAATACCCCCACAAATATATGTAGGGGCAATTTATAATTTTATTTGAGCAAATGTGGTTAGTATCCAGAACCAGCATTGCAACGGTTAGCACAAGTCATTTTGCAACCTGTCTTGCAACTATTTTTGCAACCCTCGGTGCAATAGGATCTACATGAATTTGCACATGCAGAATAACAAGATCCCATACAACCATAACTGCATCCGCTTGGTGTTGCCGCGCTCAGAATCTGTGGAGCACCGCTCAACACAACCGCACCCAAGATGGGCAGAGCCGCTTTCGCCGCCTTCTTGAAGAACTCGCGTCTTGACTGAAGTTCATCTTCTCTGTTCTTGTTTTCTTCCATAGTTGAGAAAATTAAGATGATTAAACATTGAGTTATCTGTATGTCTTCTGCCATCGCAGTCAACACTGCAAAGTAACACAATCTTCATCAGATAAGAACTAAAATTTTGTAAGACATCTTTTTACAAAATGTAGTAGATTATTTTACATTTTTGCGGTATAGCAAAAGATTGTTTTACCAATAATCTGATTTGGTATGTACAAAAAAGTCGAATTTTTGTACACATTGTTACTGATATGTACAAAAATTCGGCGTTTTTGTACATATAAATACCTCTTAGTATGCAGTGATTGCAATATAGCGAAAAAAAAATCCGGCTTTTACTTTTTGTTATTTTCTTCTCCCACAGATAAAAACAGGTTAAGGAGTTCCGTATTTATATAATAGTTTTCCCTGCCAATCTTTTCTTTATACAACAATCCCAATGATACGATACGTTCCAAATAGTCGGATGCAGTACGGCGATCAATGTTCATATCTTGACTAAGATATTTAATCTTTGTATATGGATGCATGAAAAGATTGTTAATCATTTCATGCTTGTATGATTTGCCAAACTCATTCCTCAAGATAGGTTTGTACTTGGACATCAAACTCGATATTCCTTTCACGATGTTTACCGTTGTGGTTGCGGTATGCTCTATACCCTTCAACATAAAAAGCACCCAATTGTTCCAACACCGCTCATTGGAATCATCATCGCTGTCGCGAATTGCTTGTATTAGGTTATAATATTTGCCTTTATTTGCAGTGATATAGCGGCTGAAATATAACACTGGCACGTCGAGAAGTCCCGATATTACCAGATAAAGAATATTGATGATGCGCCCGGTGCGTCCGTTCACATCACCAAACGGATGAATGCTTTCAAACTGGTGGTGTACGATACACATCTTGATGAGCGGGTCAAGGTCTGAGATTTCAGTGTTGTTGATGAACATCTCAAGATTTTTCATGTATTTCAAAATGTCGTTAAAATCCGTTGGCGGCTGGTAAATTGTCTCGCCAGTGAGGTCGTTTTTCAGGATTTTATTTTCGCTCGCCACAATGCCCTGGCTATTGCCGACAAGTTCTTGCTGAATTTTCTTTATGATGTTGATTGTAAGGAGTTTGTCTTTCATAACGAGCCTATACCCTGAAGTAATAGCCTCCCTATAGTTGTAAACCTCTTTAGTGGCTGGAGAAAAATACATTTTCCCCTCTCCCAAGTCATGTTTGTATAAATCGTCGTGTGTTGTCACGATGTTTTCGACGGCAGTGCTGGAGTGCGCCTCTTGCAAAGTAAGGCTACTTATGAGCAAATGCTCATTGGGAATGGTATGAACTATGCCATTCAAAAGAGCCAACTGTCGCGATGTGCGGTTAAGTTGCTTTAATATTTCCACACTATCAAATTTGTACGAAAGCGGTAACAATGGAATATTATACATTTTATTTATCTCATTTTAATTGTGTACAAATATAAGCATTTTTTGTACACATTGTTACTGATATGTACAAAAAAACGCATTTTTTGTACATATCAACATTATTTTACATTTCACCCACCAACTCTTTATATTCCGCAGTATATTCCGCAAAGAAGTCATATCTCAATGCCACCGAAATCCGCAACAGAAGTTCGCAATCAATGTTTGGTCGCTCAAAAATGTCATAGACGTTGACACGGTTGCAGTTGAGTTGCTCAGCAAGCCATATAGCACTCCTGCGCTGTTCTTTGAGGACAGCCCGTATTTTTTCGCCGATAGTATTTGACTGATTTTGAGCCATTAACGCTTGCTATTTTAATAGGCTCACAATCTAATTCAGATAAGCATATAAATATAAAAAGAGCGTGAAGCCGTTTCTTTTTCTTCTATATATTATGCTTATTTAGAACTGAAGGCTCTGGTAAACCGTTGACGACAAATAAGCACGAAACGGCTCACGCCAATATAGCGTGAACCCCTCGCAAACTTATTCTCTCGTCGTTAAAATTTACCAGATTTTACAGTTCGAGAATAAGAGCGTAAAGCCCAATGTTATAATATGTTAGTTATAAAATTTCTGTTTCGTAAAAAAGTTTTTTTTAAGTTTTACGGCGTAAAGTTAGGAATTTTGGCGGAATGTAGCAAAATTTTTGCATTTTTTGCGGCTGGGAAAGATTGTTTTAATAAGAAATGAAATTTATATATCATTGCCGAAAACTTTACAAATATGCCTCAGACAATCAAAAATATAGAAAACTTTTGACGTTTTAATCGATGTAAAGCATAATGTTTCGTTATTATAATTTCCACAAAAATAGAATAAAAATCGCATTTTGAAGATGATAAATCACGGATTTTTTTACCAAAATTACGGAAATGGCGCGTCATCTTTTTTTTTCAATTTGGCAAAAATTCCATAACTTTGCCCCAAAAAGAAAGTAATCATGCAAATTGTACCGTACAGCCCCGAACTGAAACCCGCTTTCATTGAAATGAATACGGCGTGGATTTCAGCGATGTTTAAAATTGAAGACTCTGACATCGAGGAGTTCAATGCCATCGACAGTGCCATCAACGACGGCGCACAGATTTTTTTTGCCATTGACGAAATGCGCAACCCAATGGCGTGCTGCATGATACGTCCTGTTGGTAGCGGCGAATGGGAAATCCTGAAATTTGCCGCCAAAGGCATGTACACTGGCACAGGCGCAGGGTCGGCATGTTTCAAGGCTTGTGTTGACTATGCTAAAAATCAGAACGCCAAGAAGATAATCATCGTTTCCAACAAAAAACTATCGCAAGCACTCCACATCTACCGAAAATTTGGTTTTGTGGAAGTCCCCGTTGACAAAACCAAATTCCCCTTCGAGCGCGGCGACATCGCGTTTGAGATGGAGATGGGGGGATAAATTTGGGTGAAGTTAGGACTTTTGTTTTGTAAAAATGAAAAATCTTCTTTAACTTTGTAAATCACAAATTTAAATGTGAAATGCATTATGAAACCACTACCAATCGGCATACAGACGTTTTCGGAGATTATAAACCTCAATATGGTTTATGTTGATAAGACCGACTTGATTTACAAAATGGTCAAGCCGCAGAAATATTTTTTCCTCTCTCGTCCGCGACGTTTTGGCAAATCGTTGCTGATAAGCACGTTGCAGGCATATTTTGAGGGTCGGAAAGAACTTTTCAAAGGTCTTAAAATCTCACAATTGGAAAAAGATTGGACGGAATATCCAGTGGTTAATTTGAGTTTTGCCAAATGCAAGTCAGATAGATTGGAAGAGATTGTCAAATTTGTGTCAAAAACCTTGTCGGAACAGGAATACAAACTCGGCATTGTTATCAAAGAGGAGAACCTCACCGAAGACCAAAAGCCAAATATCAGTTTCAACGACCGTTTGCAGAGGATTATCGAAACCGCCAACGCAAAAACAGGACATCCCGTGGTGCTCCTCATCGATGAGTATGATGCGCTAATGCTCAATACAATCACCGACCGCGAAACGCAAAAAGCCGTGCGGGTACATATGAACAATCTCTTTTCGCCGATTAAAGATTTGGACCCGATTTTGAAGTTCGTTTTCATAACGGGCATCACAAAATTCAGCCAGATGTCGATTTTTTCGACACTCAACAATCTGACTGACATTTCGTTGAATAAAAACTATGCTACACTTTGCGGCATTACCGACGAAGAATTGACCACCACGCTGAAAGATTATGTAAATGAGTTTGCCGACACGATGAACGTTGATTTTGCGGCGATGGTCTCAATTTTAAAACGACGTTACGACGGCTACCATTTTTCAAGGAAGAATGTCGGTGTGTTCAACCCTTACAGCTTGTTCAGGGCGTTGACTGAATGTGAATTGAACAGTTACTGGATTGAGACAGCCACGCCGTCGTCGCTGATTGCGCTTTTGCGAGAGAACAAAGGTCTGCAAATCGACCATTTGGAAAATACGTATATGAGTTCGGGGCGTTTCAATACCCCAATAGAGCGCGTCAGCGACATTGTGCCGTTCCTTTATCAAAGTGGATATTTGACCATCAAGAGTTACAACCCCGACTTCGATCAATACATAATTGGATTTCCAAACAAGGAGGTAAGATATGGATTTTCAGAGAGTTTGATTAAAAACTACATAGAGGATGACATTGGTTTTGAGAACGACATTTTCCGCCGCGCCGTTGTTACCGCCGTTAAGGAAGACAATCCCGAAATTCTCCTTCAGCACCTCAAGGATTTTCTCTGCAAAATTCCTTACCCAAACGCAGCCGACACACCCGAATGGTATTATCAAAACCTTCTGTACGCCATACTTGCTCAACGTCCAGACCGAAATCCGCACCTCGTCGGGACGCATTGACTTCGTTGTGGTTTCGCCAAAGACGATTTTCCTTTTTGAGTTCAAACTCAACAAATCAGCCGAGGAAGCGTTAAGGCAAATTGACGAAAAAGAATACGAAAAGAAATTCTCTTTCGAGGGCAAACACGTCTGGAAAATCGGCGTCAACTTTTCGAGCGAGAAGAGGACGGTGGACGAGTGGAAGATAGAGAAATAAATTTATCGTCCAATCCACCAAGTTGCCAGCAAAAGCAAGAAGATCCCCGACAGAATCCAAATGTAATACCGCGTGTCGGCAACATTATTCGGCAAGGGAGCATAACGATCGGTTTTAGATACTGAAACCTTGCTGCGACCAAGGGCTTCGGACAATTCCTCAACCATCTGTTCGGTGAGCAAAATTTGCTCGTCAAGATTGTTTGGCGACAATTCAAATTGACGTTCAACAACTTGATTATCAGCAGAAATCTTCATATCAACTACATCAACCAAATAATCGAAGTCGTAACGCGCTATACGTTTTTCTTTGTAAATCCTCATCAGAACGGTTTGGATAGAATCGGCGGAAAACGAAATGTCTGGCTTTCCTTTTTGTTTCAACATTATGCCCTGCTGCGAAAAACTCAATTCTCCATAACTCGAAGACTTTGCATGTCCATACAAAATAATCGCAACCGCTACAACTCCCATTACAACATACAAATCTTTTGACACCGCAAAGCACAAAACTATGCAAATGGCACTTGCCACAACCGCCACAATATTGAGCCGTCTCGTGAGGGCATTGTCGGGTGCAAGATTATAATCTATAGGATAATATCTGATGTCTTGTATTTCCATAATCAAAACAATATTTTCGTAATTGCCGCAGGGCAAATCTCGTCAGTATTGGAAAAACATCGCGCCAGGCGCATCGGGGTTCAATATGCGCTTGACAGTTATCTCACCGCTGTGCAAAGGATAATGAATCGTGGGAGTACAGCCAACTGCAAGTATCAGGGTTTTGAGGCTGTCGCTTTGAACGCATACAAATTTCAGTTTCCAGTTTTTGGATAGGTCCACGGTGTCGATGCGGCTCTCGCCAAGCCAAATTTTCTCCAAGTTGGGGAACTTTGCGAGGTCGTCGTAGGTGGACACCAAAAACAGATGAGTGCGGTACGAGGTCAAGTTCAACGACTTCAACGAATCGCACTCCGCCTT
>CAJOGF010000082.1:10403-12258 GCA_905233995.1 uncultured Bacteroidales bacterium
CACCTCACGGTCGGCAAAGACGACATTTTGGGCGTTGGCGGCAAATGCGGCAAGCATACACGCCACAAGTATCACAAAAACTACAAGCACAATCCAGCCCTTGTTGTTGGTCTGTCCGCCGTCCTGCATCATTTCCCGTTGGACGCGCTGCTGCTCCATATCCTGAATCATCTCCCTGTTGATGCGCTCATACTCCAGATTCTGGTTGGTCAAATCCAAATTGTCATCCATAGCTATAGTTTTTTTTGTGTTGAACAACGAGCCAAATATAGTGATAAAAATCAGTAATCCAAAAATTTTGCATTAATATATTTTGTTTTCAGCAAAAAACATTACCTTTGCACTTGAAGATAAAACTTTTACCATTATGAAACCACTACCAATCGGCATACAGACGTTTGAAAAGATTGTCAACAAAAACATGGTTTATGTTGACAAGACAGAGTTGATTTACGAATTGGCTCAGAAAGACTACTTGTTTCTCTCCCGTCCGCGACGCTTCGGCAAATCGTTGCTGATAAGCACGTTGCAGGCTTACTTTGAGGGACGGAAAGAACTTTTCAAAGGTCTTAAAATAGAACAATTGGAAAAAGATTGGACGGAATATCCTGTAGTTAATTTGAGTTTTGCGAAATGCAAGTCGAAGCAATTGGACGTAATTGTCAAATTTGTTTCGATTGCATTGTCGGAACTTGAAGTACAGTTTGGCATTATTGACAAGGCCGAACAACCCGACGACAACAAACAACCCAACATCAATTTCAATACGCGTTTCGAAAGGATTATCAAAACCGCCCACGCCAAAACAGGCAAACAAGTCGTCCTACTCATCGACGAGTATGACACACTGATGCTCAATACGATAACGGACATCAAAACACAGAACGAAGTTCGCTCCCACATGAGCAATCTCTTTTCGCCGATTAAGGACTTGGATCCGTGCTTGAAATTTGTTTTCATAACGGGAATTACAAAATTCAGCCAGATGTCGATTTTTTCGACATTGAACAATCTGACTGACATAAGTTTGTACGAAAAATATTGCACTCTCTGCGGTTTCACCGAGGAAGAGTTAAGGTCAGAACTAAAACCGCACATCGAGGCACTTGCCGACAAACTAAATTGTAGTTTCGACGAGGCGATAGAGAAACTGAAAGAGCGTTACGACGGTTACAAATTTTCTGAAGGCACGACAGGCGTTTTCAATCCGTACAACGTGTTGAGGGCGTTGGACAGTATGAAATTGGAAAATTATTGGTTCAAGACCGCCACGCCGTCGGCATTGATAGAGCTTCTGAAGGAAAACAGCGATTTGCAAATCGCAGAATTGGAAAACATCATGCTCGACAGCCAATATTTTGATACTCCAGTTGAGCGTGTCAGCGACATTATCCCGCTCCTCTACCAAAGCGGCTACCTAACGATTAAGAGTTACGACCCCGAATTTGACCAATATGTAATCGGATTTCCAAACACGGAGGTTAGAACGGGCTTTTCAGAAACATTGATGAAGAGATACGCCGTGTCGGACAAGGGTATTGAAAACTCCATTTTCCGACGCTCTGTGGTTACTGCCATCAAGGAGGACAATCCCGAAATCCTTTTGACACATTTGCAGGATTTTTTGCGAAAGATTCCTTACCCCGATGCCGACCCCGACAAATACCCCGAATGGTATTATCAGAACCTTCTGTACGCGATTTTGGCAACTTGCGGGCTCAATGTTCAAACCGAAATCCGCACATCCGACGGACGCATTGATTTTGTATTGTTTTCGCCGAAATCAATATTCATTTTCGAGTTTAAACTCAATAAATCTGCACAAGAGGCATTAGACCAAATCGACGAAAAAGAA
>CAJOGF010000083.1 GCA_905233995.1 uncultured Bacteroidales bacterium
CCCGCATCGATAAAAACGTAGAACAAACAAAAAACGCCCCCGCCAACAAGAACACTGTTCCCATAGCATTTTTTGCAACACTTGCGATATTACGTTTATTCATTCATTACTCTCCTGCGGACACAAAGCCCGTAAATCCGCCCTGTTGGGTATGCGCACAACGACACACCACTATTATAGTTTATTTTATTATAACATTTTTACCGCAATCTGTAAAGACAGAAAAAATTGTATTTCCCAACAAAAAATGCCCCGTGGGGCATTTTTTATTCGGCATCGGCCCTGAATATTCCTTTGAGTGCGGCACCTGTTTCCTTGGCATCCTGTTTAATCTGCTTTGCGGCATCTTTGAATTCATTAGCTGTCGCTTTTGCGGCGGCCTTTTGTTCGGCAACGACGTTTGCTTGTTCGTTGGCTGTATCGTTTGCACCGCCCTTGACTGTATCAACCATACCAGTTACTTCTGCGGCTTGTTCTGCTGTCCTCGCCGCAGCTTGCTCCTCATTAATTGGAGCGTCGCCCTGCTGTGGCACGGGCTTGTTTTGCTGTTCTTTTGGCATAATTATAATAGTTTAAATTGTTTTGAATATTGTAATATTTTTTTCCCATTAGGACTGTATAAATCCTGATTGTAAGGATTACAAAGCACCCATTGTTCAATGGATACCATATTGTGTTTAATAGTATCGTACACAATGCTATAACAATTATTGTTGATTATTATACCAATACAGGTTGCACCATATGGGTTTTTATTTGCCTCACAAACTTTATATAGCACATCAGATGTTCTACCCATTGAAGGGTAAAAAATGTTCTTAAAATGCCCACTTTGTTGAACGTTAATCCAATTTTGGTTATTATAACCGCTAAATGAATCATTTCCATCTAAAGCAATATGGCATACATATTCTATCCCGTTCCGAACAAATAATCCCATTGCACATCCTGTAAATTTATAACTATAATTAATATTTGGTGATTTTGGGAAATAGGTAAGTAGATGTTCTTCATATTGTGCAATAGAAACAATTGTAGTTCCTATTGACACACTAATACCTACCTGACGCATTTTATTTATGGTGTTACCTCTAAACATTATATAATTATTATTGTATATGTTTTTTGTAACTTCATAAATTGCGACATATTCATTCCAACTTAACATAATTAAATCATTTTATTATATTCGTCGGCAATCCGTGCCACGCCTTCGGGTATTTGGGCAGTTTTGAAATGCACTTTTATCTCTATTGTGTCGTCGGAGTCGCTTTTGATTCCGTCCATTTGCAGCATTAGAGACGACTGAGGAATTAGCCCGCCTCTGTCAGCACGGAAAAATCCATCGCTGCTTATCTCGGCTACGTCTCTTACTTGATTTCCACGTCGTCCATTTCGACATTCGCCTGTGGTACGAGGCTCATCAACGGCACTTCGGTGGTTTGGCTGCCGAATCGGAAGGTTTTAGTCAATGGCTTTCCATCTTTTTCAACGAACTTACCGAGCATTTCCAAATGCTTTGACTGCATTGTTGACACGGCGTTGCATACCGCTGCCTGCAATCCGCAAAGTATGTCGGACAGCGAAGTCGTTTGGGTTTGAGTGTTTGTTTCCTGATTTTCCATATTATGGTTTATGTTTTTTGTGTTTAAGACAAAACGGTTACGCACCGTGAGGAAAATTTTACTTTTCACGGTGGAAAAAAATGGTGGGCTGCCTTGCGTAATTGTTTAGGAATGTTATATTTGCGCGCGAGGCTGCGCTCCTCAGCCGAGAGAGAGAGAGAGAGAGAGAGAGAGAGAGCATCCGCCCGGCACAAGTAACGGTGTGTTTGTGCGGAGTGAGGTGCTGGTTATGGGTTGTTGCTCTGTTCTCATAATTGGATGAATCTTCTCAGGGGCGAAGATAGGAAAGTTTTTTGAGATGGGGAAGGATTTTTGAGGGAAATATTTTGTTAAGAATTGTTAATTATAGTTGGGGATGCTTTTATGGATAAGAAAAAAATAACACCTGATAGTTTGACCGAGGTCAGGGACTGTCAGGGTTATATTTATAGACTTTTGATTTCTTCGATGGTCAAGCCAGTGTTTTGGGCGATGAAGTCGGGGGCAAGGCCGGCGGCTTTGAAATTGCGAGCAATTTCTTTGGCTTTGTTTTTTTCGCCTTCGATGCGACCTTCGGCGATACCTTCCTTGCGACCTTTTTCCAAACCTTTTTTCTCCGCAGCCTTGTAGCCGTTGGCAATGTCCCACAGGCTTGTCAAACTTTGTTCGTAGGCATAGAACTCTTCGGGAGTGTATTTGGCGATTTCCGCCTGTTCAAAGAGTTTTTGGAAAACTCGTTCCTGCAATTCCTTGGGACGTTCCATAAGGCGTGTGAGGTTTTGCAGTACAAAAAGCCATTTTTCATAAAATGTTTTACATTCCTCGATAGGCTTTTGGAATTTGGGCATTTCCAAATAGATGAACACCAACTTGTCGTAAAAGATTTTGTTGGTCTTGACGTTTTTGAGCATTACGCAGTGCAGGAGGTCGTCGTCGGAAATTTCGTTGACGATTTCCTTGGTGGTTTTGCCGTCTTTGTCCTTTTTTTCTCTGTCTTTGAACGTAAAGTTAAGAATGTTGACAGAGTAAAGTTTTTGCAGTTGATAATCCCAACCGCCTTCTTCCTTTGAATCGCGCCGCGCCATATTTTGAATGGAGAACGTGGAGTAATAAATCGTTCTGTCGATGAAAAACTCCTGAAATACATTCTGCATCTCCAAATGAAACTTAACGCCCTTTTCAGTTTCGCAGAGGACATCAAAAACTGCCTTGCGGTCGTAAGGGGAGCGTCCCAACTGTTCGTTGCTCAGGTACTTGACATCAAGTATTTGGTCGCCGGGAATTTGTTTGGCTTCTTCAAAAAGGGCATTGAGAAACCCAATCAGCAAATCCTTGTTGAGCGGCGAGCCGAAGAGTTTCTTGAACCCAAAGTCGGTGTAAGGGTTGATGTATTTGGTGTTTACAATATCTCCCTGCGATGTTTCCATATCAGTAGGTGTTATGTGGTTACATTCTCAGGTGCAAAGATAGCAATGATTTTTGAGATGTGGAAATGTTTGGCGCGATTTTTTTTAAAAGAAATTCTCATCTCGGTCGTCCAAGAAATCGCAAAAGAGACTGCCGTCTGCCATTTGCATATTTCCGGTGATGATGTTGATTAGGTCGATGAACGCCCAAATGCCGCAACCTCCAAAGGGTAAGAGCATTAGCCACCAATTTTTGTATCCCATCAAAGTGTCATTCTGTTTTGTTAAAAAAAACGTACAAAGACGGTTGATTCTTAGAAATAGAAACTGGTGTCATTAAACTGCTTATTTTAGTACACAATCCGTTCTATCACACATTCGTGGTCGTGGGTGTCGGGGTGGTATTTGATGCCCACCAACACCATATTGCCGCTGTAATTGCGAAGAACCTGTTTGTAGTTTTTCTTTTTGATTTGGTCTATCGCACCATGAGCCGTAGAAGTGCTACTTTTGAGTTCGATGATTAAAGCGGGGACTTTCGGATTGACGGGAATAAACGCCAAATCTGCATATCCGTCGCCACTTGGAAGTTCCTTGATGACGGTATAATAGTCGTTGGCGCGGAAAAACGCCAGGCCTATCGCAGATTGAAACGTGGCTTCGTTGTTGTAAGTCAGCGGGTTGGTCTGACGGCTGTGGGCCTCCTTCAACACGGCGGCAACATAATCGGCGTTGCCCTTGATGGTTTCTTCGAGGAGTTTCTCGCTGTCGTGAATCATTTTCAGAGTTTGAGCATAGTTTTTGTTGCCCTCAATAGCCAAAACCCACTGTTCACGCACTTCAAAATTTGGAATGTAACACTCTTTGGTGTCCTTGTCGTATGTAAGGTAGCCCAAATGAATGAGATATGTAAAAACGTCGTCCTTGTTTTTGAAACATTTTTTGGAATTGAGGAAACTCAAAACATTCACCTTAACTCTGCCGCCGCCGAGCATAGTCTTAACGTCTTTGCGGATTCCATCAAAATCATATTCAATGTAATCCTTGATGTTTTCGTAACTGCCAGTGTTTGACCAATGGTTAGCAAATTCATTATCCATCATAGCCTCCACCACAGCCTTTGGGTTGCAGACACTTACATCTTTGTTGAGCCGGTAGCCGTCGTACCAACGCAGACATTCGTTGTAATCCATCGAATACTTTTGGCACAAATCTTTTACCTCGTCTTTTGTAAAACCCGTAAATTCGGCAAACATTTTAGGATTGACAACAGTAATCTCTATAAACTCATTGAGTTTGCTCTCCACCTTGTCGCGCACAATAGGCAGAATACCTGTGAGATATGCCATAGCGATTGCGGGTTTGAGCGTGCTGTTTTTGAAAAGTCCGTTCAAAAATTCCAAATACGGCAAGAAAACCTCGTCGCTCTCTTCCTCGCGGATAAGGACATCGTATTCGTCCATAATGATTACAAACTGTTCGCCGGTTTTGGTAAATATGGTTTGCATTGCTTTTGGGAGAGTTGCGCCCCTTGGTATCTTCACGTCAGAAAAATATTCGCGCATTTCGGTTACAACCTCCGAGGTGATTTCTTTCACCAAGTTGGTCTTTTTCCTAACATTGCGGTACATCCCGTTGATATCCAACTTGATAATGTTATATTTGCCATAATGTTGTGAGAAACTCTCGTCTTGATAGATTTTGAGTTTTTCAAACAGTGGCAGCGAATCCGTATTTTTGCCGTAATACGAACTAATCAGATGGCTCGCCATACTCTTGCCAAAACGGCGCGGACGAGATACGCAGAGAAACCTGATCTCCGTATTGATAAATTTATTTAATTCTCTTACAATCAGAGATTTGTCCACATAAATCTCTGACCGCATGGCGCTTGCTAAGAGTGCGCTATTTGGATTAATGTAAAGTCCCATAACCACAGAATGTTTATTGTTGCAAGGGCAAAGATAAAAAAAACTTTGCCAACTTCAAAATCATTTGTTAAATTTGCTGCGTTGTTATAAAAACAGCACGGCTATGAAAAAGATTCCAATCGGCATACAGGCGTTTAGCAAATTGATAGAAGGCGGTTTTGTATATCTCGACAAGCAAAACTGTTGTCAAATTACGTTGAATTTGAGGTAACTCCGATACCTACACTATTTCAATGCGGTTTTTTGACAATAATAGATTACAACAAAGAACTTGATACTTACACACTTGGCATCCCAAACAAAGAGGTTCGTGAAACAACTGATTATTTCTCGTCTCAGACGAGGAAAGTGAAGGAATGGGTGAAGGCATGAACACCGAGTCGTATATTGGGTTGCCGATTGTTATCATAACAAATGCAGTTTTTGTTTCGACGCAAAGTGACAAAAAGTGATTGGAATGGCAAAATAAAATTTGCGGATGTAGGCATTTAAAAAAGTTTTAATGTATATACTGCCTGTTGGAATGCGGTTTTGAATAGTTGTTCCCTGTCGCTTTGATAACTGAATGTGATGTCAACCTCGCCTTGCGGTGAGTCGAAAATATATTGCTCAACCAATTGTGGGATTGGATTCAAGTTGCCGTATTTGCCTTTAACATTCAGTTTGTCGAGATGACAATTGGGCTAACGTTCATAATTACAACTTGTTGCTGCAAAGATGATTATTAATAATAAATAAGGATTTTGTTTCATTTTGTTTGTTTCGTTATGATGAAGAAAAACCGACAGCCGTATTTACCAAAAAAAACGGCTGTCGGCGTAGACACTACGCCATTGATTTTGCAATGGCTCTGAGAATCATTCCAAACACCATTCCACCAACTGCGGCGTAGATGTAGGCACTTGGATTCGACACTTCTTTACGGTTTACAAAATACACTATGAAACCGATGATTGGGAACAGAAACGAGAATATCAACGCTGCAATTCCCGCCTTTTCTTTGTTTTCTTCTTCCATTGTTGTGATAGTTTATATGTTATTACTGAGTCATACCTTCGAGACAGCCGCGCATAAATACCATACCGACACTGATGCCGGCGGCAATTAGGTACGCGCTTGGATTGGCTACTTTGTTTTTGTTGACAAAGTACAGAATTACTCCGACAAGCGGAATCAGGAATGAGCAAATAACTGCAAACACTCCCGCTTTTTCTTGGTTTTCGTTCATAATTGATTTGCTTTTAAATAGTTTAACATTGTGTTTATTTCGTTGTCCATGCGTGGGATTTCGTGCACTTTATAATTTGCAAAGTCTGGATGAAGCACCACAATGTGCATTTTCCCTACTTTTATTCCGTAATTATGTTCCAAAATGTAGCGGTAGAGATTTTGTTGAAGTGCGTAGTGCCAAAAACTTGTATCTGGCAGGTGCGACAATCCGTGACGCCCGTGCTTGTTGAAAGAGGCAGCGTCGGGAGATGCCTTTTTGCTGCGCTTCCAATCATAAATATCAAAACTGTCGCCGTTGCGGCTGATGAAATCAATTGAGCCTGCGATGCCATATTGCAAGTCACAAATTCTCCATTCTGTTCTGAACGGCACAAGCGATGGATGGTCTGACACAAATTTTTTAAAATACCCTATTTCTTTTTTGATGCTGATGGTTTCGTCTTTTTTTACATAGAGCCCCGAAAATTTAAAGTGATAATTGTCGGGCATTTGGCGGTTGTTGAAATAATTTTCTATCGCAAGATGAAGTTGCGTTCCTACTTCACGCGCCATTGAACCGCTGCACTCCCAAGTTTCGATAAGTTCGATTTGTTCTTTAAGGTTGCTTGCCTTTCTTTCTGACATTCCAAGTGAATCAAACTCGTTGAAAAACATCGCCACAACATTGCTTACGGGTGTTAGAAGTTGATTCCCGTATTTGTATAAATGTTCCATTGGTTCGAATACGAGTTTTGAATCGTATTGGAAACTGTCGGCTGTGCCGTCTATATTTTTAGCATGCTCTTTTGGCAAATCTATCTCTTTTACAAATTTTTGTGCGGCTATTTCTTGCGATGTGAGACGGAATGTTTTATTTGTTATTGTTTCATCCTCTGTTGAGACAAAATTGTGGTTCAAGAGGTTTTCTCGAAATTTTTCGGCTATCATAACATTAGCCTCGGTTTCCGTCCACCGTTTTTCGGGTGTCGGCTCTGCCATAGGCACATTACGGATAAAACTATCGTCGGCAACCGACATAATGCGCTGTATGTATGATATACATTCGTAGGATTCGAGAAATACTTGTCGTTCAGAAAAACGTATCACGAGCCATCCCAAATGGTTGAAAACTTTGTCGCGATAATCGTCGCCACAACCAATATAATGTATTGGTTTGCGGTCGATTGCGCTGTATGGTTCATCTATTTCGATGTCAATTCTGAGTCCTTTGTTGTAATTTTTTTCAACAATTGCTATGTCAGGCTCGTAAGGTCGAATGCTGAATGCAGTGCAAAGGATAGCATCGCCCAAAACTTGGTAATTGCAATCCAATGGCAAAGATTGTTTTAGTTTGCGTTCAAATATTTCTTCCATATAGCCACGGCGTTGCGCTTTGTGATTTCGATGCGGATACACAATGGTGCCTTTTGACGGAATTTTTGTAACAACATAATAGTCGTTAGCAAAAGTTCCTGATATAGAATAATTTACTAACTGAGGTTTGTTGTTATCAAGGTCTTTTGTGACTGGCGTTGCAACCATAGTTGTTTTTATTGTTGGTCTTTCGGGCGTTTTGGTTACAGGCGGCGCAAATGTATTCTTTGAACTTGGTTTGGGTGTGCTTTGTTTATTGTCGGTTGATTTTACAACTGCAATCGTTATCCCAATCACAATCATCATCAAAATCACCAACAAACCGACAACACCCGACTTGTCATTCTTTGGATGCGAATAATTTACAGAATTATTGTCATAATTATTTGAGTAACTGTTGTTTGGTTGGTTAGAATATGTTGAACTCTGGTCGTAGTATGTGGTTGTTTCTTCCTTGAAAATTTTGTCCCAACGAAACGATTTAAAGGCACTTTCGACAACATTTTTCCAAATATGTGCGTCGGGTATATTGTAACTTGTTGTCATCATCACAGCCTTTTTGAGGTTGAAAAGATAGTACATTGCAACTTCCACATTGCCATATTTACCTGTTCGCGTGTAACTGACTTTCACGTAATTGTAACCATTCTGCCTCAAAACATTTATCGATGGATTTTTGACCATTTTTTGTGTCGGTGCGAGGTTGTCGTAGGCGGCTTGTCTAAAAAAATCATAATCGTCGGTGCTGAAATCCGAACAATCTGCCGAATATATTTCATCATCCTCGCAATCAACGACTTGTATCAAAATTCGGCAATAAGTATTAAAACTTTTTTGCACAATGTCCGACAAGCCTTTTTGTTGAAAAACTATTGCAGATTTTGTGTTGACTTCAAAACCGTTATCAGATAGCAATTTGTTGTAAAAATCACCATCTTTGCGCAGTTCCAACTTGTCTGACACCGCAATTGTAAAGGTATTGTTGAAGTGATACGAATTGTCCTTTGCGCTCAGATTCAGGCACAAACAAATGAAAACCAATATGTAAACTAAACGCTTCATAATCTTAATCTGCCATCTCCACTGATTTTGAAATTATCACCATAGAGCCTTGCTCGCTTTCAAATTTTTGAAAGAAATATCCGTCGTATTTGTATGTAGGATATTCTATTTTAGGCACTTGAAGCGGATAATAAGAACGTCCTACGTATTCTACCTTTGTACGTAACTCAGTAAAAATCGCATTCATCGCGGTTTTTGAATTGAATCCGATTCCAACAAAAGACACGATGTGGTTTCGGCTGACAAAAGCAACAATTGTATTACGCTCGTTGTTTTCAAAAAGTGTTGCATTGTAGCCGTTATTTTGCTGTTCCATAAATTGAACAAGATTTTCTTTTTCCGCCGACTTTTTTGCGACTGAAATATTGCGACCTACGTTGCACCCGAATTTTTCAATCAATTCATCCAAAAGGAAGCATCGGTTTGATGTTTCGTCAAACTTCTTGTTAGTTTCTACTTCATCTTTCGAATTTAAAGGTGGCTCGCCAACGGTCTTGAAACTATTTTTGTAATCGTTATATTTCTGTTCAAGATTTACAGGGGAAATTACAGTAAGTGCTATCAGGTAAGGTGTTTTTACAATGAACGCTCCTTTTGTGTTGACACCTTGCGTAATCGCATTGCATTCAATGGCATTGTATCCGCCGATTTTTGTCTGTTTTATGTTGTTTAATCCGCCTTGACGGTTCTTTATAAAATCCAAAACTTCAGCCTCAGTTTTATTGTGTGTATCTGTTACGATTAATTGGTAGAAGGTAAAATTCTCCCTGTTGCCTTTGTTTACAAAGCCACCTACGCTGACAAGATTTTTGCCCTTGGTTTGTGCTGTGGCTTCTTCAAAAACACACGGTGCGCTTACCGAAAAGTCGTATTCGGGGAAGTCGTATGTGTGCGGCTCCGGGGCTGATATTTGTGTCTCTGAGTTGTAATTACTACCACTGTTTCGGTAATTGTTGTTGGGTGTGCAAGAAAGTTGCACTATCAGCAATAAAATGCTGATTAATAGTAAAATATGTTTCATTTCGTTGTAATTAGTTTAGTAATAATTTGATGGATAAGTATAATCATCAGAAGATGATTTATTGTAATTGTCAGACGTTTCTCCATCCCTTTCTTGGAGAAACGTCTTCCAATTCTTTTTACCTTCCTCTACTCTCAGATATTCCAATAGCGATTGGGCTTTGTCTTGAATTTGCAGGAATTTCGTGTAGTTCAAATCTGTTTGCATAAGTTGTGAATACAACTCATTTGAAAGTGAAACTTTGTCTGCATCATAGGGGTGCATAAAGTTTTTGGGATTGAGTTTGTCCTTCAATTGATTGAATTGATGCTCGTCCAAAAAGTTGACATTCAACTCGACTTCCGCTTTTTTTATCAATTCAATACATTTGTCGTTGCTTATGGTTCTGCATTCTTCTAATGTACGATAAATCTGATTTGCTTTGTCAACTTTTTCTTTGTCATAATTATCGATAAAGTTGGCAGGATTGCAAAGTCTTCTCAAACGTACATAAAGAGTCTCTCCCTTATAGTTTTGACCAATTAGTTTCGGTTTTTGCGACTTTGTTTCGGTGTTTGTTTGCGGTGAGGTAACAGTCATTGGAACAGGCTGTTGAATAATAATTGGCTGTTGATAGACAGACTGTTGGGTGTTGGATTGAATTCTCTCAAAAATTGAGAGTTTGGGGAAAATCGATTTTCCGCTGATTTTCCTTTCACACAGGACATAGAACAAGGTTGTCAATCCGGCACATATCAATGTAATAAACACAGCTTCCATTCTGTCACTGTGATAAGAGACTGCAATGTATCTCATTATTCCACCACTTGTCGCAATGGTAAAGAGC
>CAJOGF010000084.1 GCA_905233995.1 uncultured Bacteroidales bacterium
TTATGCGTTGCGTTGCGTTGCGTTCATAGGCTTAATTTTTATAGTACAAATGTAGTAATTATTAGGTAAATATGCAAATATTTTATGTTAATTTTTTAGCAAAATGTATCACTTCTCCACCACCAAATCAGTTATCGTCCTAACATCGTTTTCCAACGAAATGTTGACACCAATCTTGACTATTTCACGACAATCGTATTTATTAATTTCTAAATTCTACAACACAATTTTCAATATGCTAAAATCTTTTATGGTCGAACAAAATTTCAAAAATTGAGTCGATGGAGTTCATAATTTTCTCCCACCCTTCCTCGCTGTCTATTTTTAACGTGTTATAAATAGGACAATTATCTGCTAAAATGCAAAGATACGACATTGTGGCTGTAATCATAGTGGAAAATACAGCAACATCGTCAAGCGGAATCTGAGCAAAACGACTCACCATTCCGATGATTTTTTGTGCTGTCTCCTCGCGCCGCTGACGAAGGCTCTGCAAGGCCGGATGCGACGACGACAGTTCCCAACGATAGAGTTTGCGTAATGCCGGCGAATTGCGCAATTTTGTGATGAAAGTGCGAAACAATTGTTGAGAAAACTGTTTGAGTTGATCCTTATCCAACGGCTGCGAAGTGTCAATAGGCAAGTTGTTAAAATCGTAATTGAGCCAAAAATCATTGGACTCCAAATACTTTGAAAGCAAATCGTCAATAGAGCCAAAATATCTGTAAATCAAAACTTTCGACATACCAGATTCTGCGGCTACGGCATTAACCCCTACAGCCTCAAAACCCAATCTTTCAACAATACGCCCAACAGCATCGAGAATCTTTTTTTCTGTCAAATCCCTATCTCTTGTCATGATAATAAATATTTGTTACATGGTTCATTACGCAAATATATGTTACTTTTTATTTTGATAAAAAAAAATCCAATTTTTTTAGGAAAAAATATCTAACTTTTGAATAAAGTTTTTTATCTTTGTTTATGACAATAAATGCTAAATCATTATGTTAAAAAGCGTTATAAAATGCGGCACTGCAACACCAATTACGATTTGTCTACCTTCGGCGGGCGATTTGAAAGGCAATCCTGACACTATTTTTTGCCAAACTGCTACCGTGAAAGGACTCTGCAATATGTCATCACACTTATGCATACACAATCAGACAGTTGTATTATACAACGACTATTATGTATTGAAAGACTGCACGTTAGAAAATAGCCGACAAGATGAAAAAGCTCTTATTTTTGCCGTGATAACAAGTGGCTCAGCAAAGCAACACACTTACTTTCAAACAACAAACTATCAGTCAACGAGATAGCCAATGAATTAGGTTTTTCGTCCCAAGCGCATTTTTGCAACTCATTTCGCAAAAAATATGGCATTAATCCAACTGAATATAGAAAAAATCAGCAAACATAATTTTATACGAAAAATAACATTACGCCGCCAACCGCTACAATCGCTCCAATAATCTCTCTTACTGTAATCCTTTGATTAAAAAAGAAATACGTTGGCAACAGAATAAGCACAGGAGTTAGCGACATAATAGTTTGTGCAATTCCTGCGGAAGTGTATTGAGTAGCCATCAAGGATAAACCAACTCCGATAAAAGGTCCCGTAATAGTCGCTATAACAGTATGAAGCAAAACCCCACTTCTAAAAATTGAAACATAAAATCTTGGCAAATGATAACGAAAAGATGTCCAAATTACAAAAACAATTACACCCGCAACCGCTCTAATAAACGTCCCTTCAAAAGACATAATGTTGACAGCAAGACCGCTACCTTCAACCGCCTCAGAATAGCAGTGCAACCCCTTTGAACTCAACACAAGCCCAACACCTTGACCAACTCCTGCCCCAATACCGTACAAAATGCCTTTGCTTGAAAGTTTTTTTTCTGAAATTTCTAAATCACTTTTTTTGCGATGAATGGCGATTATGATACCAAAAATCGAAATCATCATTCCTAAAAACGCTAAAAACGACATTTTTTCCCCCAACAAAACCCAACCAAAAAGCGATGCCGAAGGCGGTGCAAGTGTCATAAGCAACTGACCATAACGTGCCCCAATAAGATTGTAAGAATTGTAAAGACAAAAATCTCCCAAAACATATCCAACAAAGCCAGAAAGAAGAAGCCAAAGCCATGTTTCAAGATTTGCGTCAACAGGGATAGGCTTTCCCGTTAAAAAAAACAACAAAACACTAAGAAAAAATATAGACAAAGTCATTCTCGATACGTTGAAAGGTAAAGTTCCCATACGCCTACTTGCCACTTCTCCAAACATAGCACACGTAGTCCAAGACACAACAGTGCCAAAAGATAAAATTTCTCCTGTGTACATTTTTATTTTAAAAAGTTATAATAATAGTCCAAAATTTCTATCGCTGGCTTTTTAAACCGTATAATCGGATCTATGAAATAGAAAATTCCGTTTTTATCAACCAAAACATTATCGGAATCAGCACTGATATCTGTAACCGAAAGATACTCATTTCCATAGAAATACGAATCTTCTTTTTTAAGACCAATACAATCGGTTACGTATTTATCAATTTGTTTTTGAGTAGGCGGAACAAAATTTAAAGAAACATACGGCTGAGAATATATAATTCTAACCTCAGACAAATCCTCCGTAATACCTTTGAAAGTATATTGAGTTTGAGGGAAAAGAACATTATGAACAAGATGCTCAAACATCACATCCATAACACGAAGATTTTTTAGAGATGCTTTTGCAAAAGGATTGCGAATTTTTGTAACAATCTTAACATCAGGGCTTAAGAAAACTATACTTTCACCCGAAGGCTGTCGTTTTCTATCCCCAAAAGTGTCCCATTGTTTTTTGTCAACATACAATCCATTATTTTTTGCCTCTTCAATTAGGCATACACTGACCTCAGACGACAAATCTGACGCGCTTTGCTGGTTATTTCCATATCGTTGAGAGGATACCCCAGTCTCAAACACTCTAATATCGCTTCTGTGGCTATCTGCCTGAACTCTTGAGATATACTCATAATGTAATCGAGTGCTTTGCGTCCGTCGCGCAAAAATATTTTTGATAATCTCTCTTCCATAATTCCACATACTTTTATGCAGCAAATTTCACTGCAAAGTTAAACTTTTTTATAATAACAGACAAATTTTAAGCCATAATTTTACACATTTACAAAAAATTTTTCATTTTTTCCTACGTTTTTAAGCAATTAACGTTTGTTAACAAAGGGTTATTAATTCCATCATTACTTGGATTTTACGCCATTTTATATTAACTTTGCAAAAAAATTTAACGAAAAATATGATTTCAGCAGAAAATTTAGCCGTGGAGTTTGGCGGCACAACTCTTTTCAAGGATATTTCGTTTCAGATAAACGAAAAAGACAGAATTGCGCTTATGGGTAAAAACGGAGCGGGAAAGTCAACTTTACTAAAAATTCTCGCAGGTGAGCGCAAACCTTCTCGCGGCGTTGTTACAGTTCCAAAAGATACAGTTATCGCTTATCTTCCGCAACATCTTATGACAGAAGACCATAGAACCGTTTTTGAAGAAACGGCGCAAGTTTTCAACTATATAAAAGAAGCCGAAAAAGAAATTGACCGTCTTAACGAAGAACTGTCAACACGCACTGATTACGAAAGCGACGATTATATGAAATTAATCGAAAAGGTAAGTGCCTTAAGCGAAAAGTTTTATGCCATAGATAATGTCCATTTTGACGAAGATATTGAACGAACTTTAATGGGTTTAGGTTTTGAAAGACAAGACTTTAACCGTCCAACTTCGGACTTTTCGGGCGGCTGGCGAATGAGAATAGAACTTGCAAAACTACTTCTTAAAAATCCTGACGTTTTGCTTCTCGATGAACCTACAAATCACCTTGATATTGAGTCAATTCAGTGGTTGGAAGATTTCATAAAGGAAAGTTCAAAAGCCGTTGTGGTAATCTCGCACGACAAAAAATTTGTAGATTCCATCACAACCAGAACCATTGAAGTTACAATGGGCAGAATTTACGATTACAAAGCCTCTTATTCTCAATATCTTATTCTAAGACAAGAACGCAGAGAACAGCAACAAAAACAATATCAAGAGCAACAGAAAATGATTCAAGAAACCAAAGATTTTATTGAGCGTTTCAAGGGAACATATTCTAAAACTCTTCAAGTTCAGTCGAGGGTTAAAATGCTTGAAAAACTACAAATTATAGAAGTTGACGAAGAAGACACAAGCGCATTGAAACTAAGATTTCCACCTTCGCCACGTTCAGGACAGTATCCAGTGATAGCCGAAGGTGTCGGCAAAAGTTTTGGCGAAAAAACAATTTTCAAAGACGCATCATTTACAATTCAGAGGGGCGACAAAGTGGCGTTTGTAGGTCGAAACGGCGAAGGAAAGTCAACACTTGTAAAATGTATTATGGGCGAACTCGAATTTGAAGGCAAACTTCAAATTGGTCATAACGTTCAGATTGGCTATTTTGCTCAAAATCAGGCATCTTTGTTAGACGAAAACTTAACAGTCTTTCAAACAATCGACGATATTGCAAAAGGCGATATAAGAACTAAAATCAAAGATATGCTTGGCGCATTTATGTTTTCGGGCGAGGCAATCGACAAGAAAGTAAAAGTATTAAGCGGCGGCGAAAGAACACGCCTTGCAATCTTAAGACTTTTACTTGAACCTGTTAACTTTTTAATTCTTGACGAACCTACCAACCATTTGGATATCAAGACGAAAGACGTATTGAAACAAGCACTCCAAAATTTTGACGGAACACTTATTTTGGTAAGTCATGACAGGGATTTTCTTGATGGTCTTGTTACGAAAATTTACGAGTTCGGACACCAAAAAGTAAAAGAACACCCTTGCGGCATTTACGAATTTTTGGAGACAAAGAAACTCGAAAATCTTCACGAATTGGAACGTAAATAATTAGTTTACAAGCAATTAAACTGTTTTAACAAGTAAATCACAGCAAAACTGAACAAATTACAAACCAAGGAAATCCAAAGAAATCCTTTCTTTGATAATTTGTTCTCTCTGTCATTAAAATATGCAACATCAATAAGCCATTCAGCCACAACTGACAAAACAAAAGTTGCAATAAACCATGCTAAATATCCGAAATTCTCTTCTCCTGCCGGAATAAAAAGGCTCAAAATGGTAGTAAAAGCATTTCCTGAAAGTACAGCAAAGAAAATCCTAACAACATTAAGGTTCTTTTTTGTTACCATAATCAAAAAAATGATAAACTCCAAAAGAACCATACCCGCAAAAACATACAAGACATTAAAACTTGTCGGTAAAATATTCGTCATAATCTTAAATCATTTTTTATAGTACAAAGATAAAGTATAATTATTGGTATTCAAAAATAATTTTAAAATATTTTTATACTTTTTTTTAAAACCAATGTCGTTTTCGTGAAATCAAAATTCCTGTCACAGCCATCAAAACCGAAAATGCAAGAATAGCCGGCATAGCCCAACCGATTTGTTCCATATAATTTGGGACATTCATACCAAAAAAACTTGCAATCAAAGTCGGAATCATCAAAATAATTGAAACAGAGGTCATTTGTTTCATCACAACGTTAAGATTATTGGAAATAACTGATGCAAAAGTATCCATCATGCCAGACTGAATGTTAGAATAAATTTGAGCCATTTCAATCGCCTGTTTTGTTTCAATCATTGCATCTTCTATCAAATCTTCGTTTCGTTCGCTGAAAATAGCACGTTTGGAATTTTTGAATTTTGCCAACACCAATTCGTTTGATTTCAAAGACGTAATAAAGAACACAAGGCATTTTTCGAGTTTCAACAGACGAGTAAGTTCCTCATTTCTAATTGATTTCTCAATCTCTTTTTCTATCAAAGACGTATGCTGATAGATTTGACGCAAATAATACATAAAAGAATTTGCGCTACGAATAAAAAGTTGCAAAGTAAAATTAATGACATCGTATACTGGCTGAACATCAGAACGATAGACAGAAGGTTGTGTTACTGGCAACACATTGTTAGGTGTCATACAAATTGTAACGGTATAATCCTCACACATAAAAATTCCCAAAGGGTAAGTGTTATAACTCATACCATTTTCGGTATTTTCGACAGGAATACGCAAGATTATCATACTCCAATCATCGTCAACCTCGTAACGAGAACGCTCGTCGTTATCCAAAATATCTTGAATAACCTCTTGAGGCACATTGTATTCTTCTTGAAGAATTGAAACTTCTTCGCTGTCAGGCTGTACACAATGAACCCAACAGCCGCTTTCGAGCTCTGAGACTTTCTCATCACCCAAAAAACTTTTGTACATCTGAATCATTATTTCCTAAAAGTTTTTTATTCATGTCTTAAAACTTTAAAAAAAAGGAAACAACAATCCATTTTTTCTAAAGTTTTAAAACATAAAAAAAGTTTCTAAATTATCAGGGACACCGTCCATATATAAAAAATTAATTGTTAATTCTATTCTTAAAACAAAAGTTGTCTCGATTAATTTCGTCTTCCAAATATAATATACAGAAGCCTTAAAATTTCAATGTAAATCCAAACCAATGTTACCATCAAACCAAATGCGCTATACCACTCCATTTGAGCAGGAGCCTGAGCCTCAACGCCTTGTTCGATTGATGAAAAGTCAAGCACAAGATTCAAGGCAGCAACAATTACAATCACAACCTGAAGAATAAGTCCAAAACTTCCCATTTCCAAAACCGAAATGTTAAAATGAAACAACCCTGCAACAATCGAAATCAAATAAAAAGCACCAATCCCAAGCGTTGCATACGAAATAACCTTTACAAAGGTATTGCTTGCACGCAAAATTCCAAATCTATAACACAAAAATACAACTGCCGATACAGCAAATGTTGAAAACATAGCCATCGACACAATGCCATGAAGTTCAGCCTCATACAATGCCGACAATGCACCAAGAAGCAAACCTTCGCAAATTGCATACAGAGGTGCAAAAATATACGCCTTGTCAGCCTTTGCACAAGTTACAAAACCTAAAATCAAAGCACCAATTCCGCCAACAATCATCAAAGGCACAACCGCCGGACTATTTGTTCCTGATAATTTCCATGTTAAAGAACCTGTCAAAAATACCAACAAAAGTAACAATGCAGATTTTACAGCAACACCTTTCATTGTCATAACACCGCTGCCAGCAAACTCTCTAACAACGTTTCCAATTCTCTCGTCAGAGAAAACGGGATTTGAAGATTTAGTGAAATTCATAATCAAAAAGTTTTTAGTTTTATATTTTGTTTTATTTTAACTTAAGCCAATTTTACTTTGTAATGACGTTCAAACTTGCCTTTTGAAATATTGGCAATTTTACCTTTTATAAGTCTACGCCTAATAGCACTAACTTTATCGGTAAAAAGTATACCGTCAAGATGGTCGTATTCATGCTGGACCACTCTTGCTGAGGGTCCTGACAAAGTTTCCTCTTTTTCAACGAAATTTTCGTCAAAATATTTTATTCTGACACCATCTTTTCTGATAACATTTTCATGTAATCCGGGCACAGAAAGACAACCTTCCTCGTATGTACAATCAGAGCCGAAAACTTCCAATATTTCAGGATTAATAAAAACACGTTTGAAACTTTTTGTAAACACATCATTTTCATCGTCTGTCATTGCAGCAGCGTCAACAACAAAAAGCCGTATCGAATGTCCAACCTGAGGAGCAGCAAGACCAACACCGTCAGATTTGTACATTGTTTCAAACATATCGGCAATCAAAGTTTCTAATTCGGGATAATCTTTTGTTACTTCAACGGCTTTTTTTCTCAAAACCGATGTCCCAATTATGCTAATAGGTAAAATCATCTCTAAAAAAATTCAATTAGTTAATTTTTGAAATTCTCATCCATCCAACCTTGCAAAATCACAGCGGCTGCCATTTTATCAGTATTGCCTTTTGTTTGACGGTATTTTTTCTTAAAATTACCTTCTCTTAAAAGCCCCACCGCTTCAACAGAAGAAAACTCCTCGTTATAAAATTCCAACGGAATATTCGGAAACAATCTTTTAAGATTGTCAGTAAAAAGAATAATCTGTTTTACAATCGGATTTTGTCTGTCCTCCATTGGATTTTCAGGATAACCGACAATAATTCTTTCTACGTTTTCTTTTGTTAAATATTCTTTCAAAAATGGCGTAAGATAAGTTGTTTCAACACTTTGCAAAGGCGACACTATAATTTTTGACGGGTCTGTAACCGCCAAACCTGTCCTTTTTCCTCCGTAATCTATTGCCAACAAACGAGCCATATTTTTTTATGCAAAATTAGAATTTTTTTTCTTAACTCCTTGTGTTAAGATGTTATTTTTTCATAAAACAATTTGTTTAATCTTAAATGTTGGCACTTTTATAAATTTCCAACATATCATTATATGTCAAAACCTTGAAACTACCGTGAGTAATAGTTTTATTTCGACTACATTTCAAAGCCAATTCTTCTATTTCAGAATCTGAAAGTTTTCTGCCCAAAAGATCTGTAAAATTAATCGGCATATCCAAATCTTGATAAAATCTTTCCATAGCATCAATGCCTTTGAGAGCAGTTTTTTCAGGATTAGAAAAATCATTTTCAACACCCATGACATTTACAGCAAACTGTACAAAACGGCTGACGTTATTTTTTAAAACATACCTTGCCCAAGAGGGCCACAATGCCGATAAACCTGCCGCATGAGCAACGTCATAAATACCTGATAATTCGTGTTCAAGACGGTGAGTGGCAAAATCTCGTTTCATACCGCAACCTGTTAAATCGTTGTGAGCCAAACTTGAAGCCCACATAATTTGCGCCCTTGCATTGTAATCTTTTGGGTCTTTCAAAACGTCAAAAATACAATCCTTAACCGTCCTAAGCAAAGCCTCGGCTATCGCATCTGAAAGTTTCATATCAGTATCGGGGCTGAAATAACGCTCCATTGTGTGCATCATAATGTCAACAGCACCGCAAACACTCTGAAACTTAGGCAAAGTAAATGTAAATTCAGGATTCATAACAGCAAACTTGCAACGACACAAATTATTATTGCAACCGCGTTTCCAATTTCCGTCTTCG
>CAJOGF010000085.1 GCA_905233995.1 uncultured Bacteroidales bacterium
TTTTTACTTTGTTTTATAGATTATTGCGTTAACCGGTTCATTGAAGTAGCGTCCAAATTTCATTGCTTGCTCCATTTTCGCTTGGCTATCATCATCGTAGACGATTACTATCACTTCCTGTCCGCTAACTGTGTAACACGTCCATTCATAGAAATATTTACCTTTAAATTGGTCAAAATAATCTCTATTTGGTTGTATTACATCGACAGCAACAGATGCAGGTACTGTGGTCGATTTTTTGCAAACGGCATAAGATACTTTTTCTGTATCAATGTAGATGTTTGTATGATTGAAACCGTCTTTAATTTCTATTTCCATTTTAGTTCGGTATTATCTGTTTAAGAATTTTCACTATTACATTCTCCGGAAGTTTTGATTCTCTGAGAATTTCACCCTTAATCCAATATCCTTTTTTTGTTGGTTTGCCGAAATGTTTTCCTTCGACGAAAAAAGGATACTCATTTGCATCTTCTACCGTGAGATAGAACAATTCTCCAATATCGTCAAAGGTAGCAAGGCAATAAGGGTGCGTTACTCTGACTTGTGGCTTTTGCGCTTCTGGACTCCTCATATATGCAACAAATGTATCGACACGTTCTTTTCTTATGAATTGCGACAAAACTTTTACTTGCTGTTGCAGTTCTTCTTCTGAGTATTGCTTACGAGGTACTTCCCAATGAATCGGCTTTGTGTCAAGCCTCACTTGGTGATACTTGCTTGCTTCCACGTAGTCCTTTGTTTCTTGAATCAGTTTTTCTATTTCTGGTTTCATTTATTCTATGTTTTTGAGGTAGGTTTTACATTTGAGGCATTTTTGGGGCGGATTGAGTTCCCACAAGTACACCTTGCAATGGAGTTCTCGTGAGTAGGTTACATAGTCTGCCACTCGCTCTGAGTCTATCAAGTCAGAGTTCCCCCTATAACAGTTGGTCGCATTGTCGCAAGGCTCGTAGTAGAGCATCCACCTGCCACAAAACAGTTTGTCGTCGATTCCGCAATATGCCTTGCCGTTGAAGTTCTCGGCAAATGCAACGTACTGGTTTGTCAGTGTGCCTTGCTCAGCGAAGTATTGCAAGGCGTTAAATGCGTATCTGTTCATTTTTCTGTCCTCCATTTATTTGTTAGTGAATTATTTTAATTTTGATAATGTAAAGATACAGAGTTTTATTCATATATCCAAATTATTTTTCAAAAAAAGTGCAAGTTTTGATATGCTTTTTAACTTTTATTAACAATGAAAGATATACAAAAAAAAGGGCGGTTCAAAACCGCCCATATCAAAATAAAACAAATACTATCATTAAACGGAGTAAGAATACAACATTTAAGATAGGAAAATCTTTATTTCTGCAAATTGAGATTGTATCTGTTAGCCTTTTTCGTGATAAACGGCACTCTGCGGAGTATCACCTATTCATTCTGATACAAATCTCCGCTGTGGCATTGGAGCGAGGTAAGCGCAATGCCGAGTTCCTTCCTGTCAAAGACTTCATACATTGCAGCCTTCGTGCCGAAGAAGAAATCGCTCTCTCCTTTAAGTTCGGCAGGGGCTTGACCGTCCTTGAAGTGCAAATACCACACCTTGCGAAATGCTCTGTCGTTAAGTTTCTTAATATCCATATTTCTAACTTTTTTTGCAAAAGTAGTGGAGATATTCACAATATTCAAATATTTAACTCTTTTTAACATCTGATTAGAACGGCAATGTAATAGTGGGTATATTCATCAAATTATCATTCTTGATTATCTCATAAAGAGTATTGTTGTCGTATTCGTTTGAAATACGATATATATCTGATTCTCTGTCATAAAATTGAACTGTTGAAGTCTTCTCGTTCATTCTTATTTCAGTATTATCTCTATCGAGAATTAGACTAAAATAAAACTGACAGGCGACTTTAAATCCAAGATTTATCTGTTCTTTTACTATTTCCTCACTTGTCATTTTTTTTGAATGAGAAGCCGCCTATTTACTTTTGGCAAGGCGGCACACACAGGAACTGCCCAGAACTCAAACCACTTGTCAAATTGCTGTGTAGGGCAGTAACCAGCAAGGCTACTAAGGAAATCCCAAGCCAGTTTACACTCCTTGTCTCCTTCGTCGCCGTCCTTGTCGGAATATACAGACGTGCCACGGATAGGCAGTTTGAGAGCCGTGGCGAACTTTTCTTTTGCTATCGGTGTCAGTTCTATTGGTGCGCATACTGCGATTGTGTCGTATCCGTCAACTGATACATCGATGTCTTCTTCGAGGACGTTGATTGCGCGTAGCAAATCCTCTAATGTGTAGGTTTTTGATTTCATAATCCTTTTCTTTTATTGATTTCTATTACTGATAAGACTGGGTCGTTTTCGAGGTCAATCCACCAATGATTTTCTTCTACAAAAACTAACCGTTTCATATCGTATCCTTGTTTCGTTAGCCATTCCTCAACTTCTTTCCACGTTTCACAGTAGAACGTAAAGTCGTTGCATTTGATTTCGTAAATCGGCACTTCAACTTGTGTAGAGCTGTTGAACTCCTTGATGTCGTTGTCTCCTATATCTCCTAACTGCCCGAATATGCTCCACATTTTGCCTTGTAAACGAAATTTGTCGCCAACTCTAAGGAATCCAAGATACGTATGCGGAATGTTTGTACGTCTTGAAGATTTGCTTCCATTGGTTCTGGTGTTGATTGATGCCGCCTGTACCTCGGCTACATTGAGTTCTTCTCTCTTGCTTGTCTTTGAGGACATACCTTGCGGATATACATACAGTACGTCTCCGTCTTTTTCTATTTTTACGCTCATAATTCTTTAGATTTTGAGTTAAACTTAATCATACTGCCAAACACATACTCGCGTTTTTGCTCTTGCTTTGGTGTCTTTGGCGAATCAGTCATCCAATCAGCGATTTCTTCCTTGATTGCGTTGAACAATTCTTCGCCGCCATATCCGAAATCATAACGTTCCTCGTAGATATTCCTATCTTTGTCTACAAGGACGTTATATGGGAACTTCATTATATATTCTAATTCTTCGATGTTGACATACCAACTTTTTTTACAATACTGACAAGATATGGAGATTGATACGTTATCTCCTTCTGTCAGTATGTATTGTATACGCATCTGATCTGCTTGATAGCCATTCCAAAAGATTTTCCACCCTTTTGGGGCTTCAGGTAGCCTTTGTCCATGATAACATGGAACGTTAATTAACAACCCACTTTGATGCGATAATTGGAACATTCCTACGTTCTTCTCAAGAGATTCAGGGCAATCCCTCTTGATTAACTCGAAAAACCTTTCGCTGTTTATGCGACACGGATGATAATACTTCCAATCGTCAGCATTCCCATCTCCGGGTTCTTTACATTCATAATCCACATAATAGAAAATGCTATTTTCCTTTTTCTTCATTGCGGGAATTGGTAGCCTCCACAAATAGACTTCATTTCTGGAAAAATTATAATTTCTAACCAAGTGGCGTTGCTTGATTGTACAGTAGTACATTTGCTCGCAAGTGCCGAGTTTTACTCGTTCGCCTGTGCGTTTGAGTGTTGCGTATTCTCCCATTGTTTTTTCGTAATCACTGAGGATGTCTGCGGTCTCCCAGTCGAAGTTGTTGAACCATTCGACTGTGTCAAGTGCTGTCTGATACAGCGACATCTTCTTCTTCATTTCCTCGTAGTTGAGTGCGCCCCACGATGTGGTCTGAATGCGCAACTCATCTTTTGTTTCGTCAAGGATTGATTCGTGGAAGTATAGTGGAATCAATTCTCCGTAGTTCACAGACACCTTGTTGTAGATACGTCCGTTCTTGCTGTACCTTACACGGTACATGAATAAGAAGTAACCATCTACAATGTGTGTGTTACGGTTGCGAAACTCTTGTTTCATTGCCTCGTTTTCGAGGTCTTTGCTTGTGTAAGTTTTCATTTTTTTATCCTCCAAATTTATTTGTTAGTATTTTGTTTTATTTTGATAGTGTAAAGGTACAAAGTATTATCAATATACCCAAATTATTTTTCAAAAAAGTGCAAGTTTTGATATGCTTTTTTACTTTTATTAACAAATAGAAATCATATCTCAAAATATTCGATTTTGGCAACGATATTGCTTTTTATGATATGTGGATAAGGGTGGCGGCTGAAAACCGATTAAATCCAATTTTTGCTGTTTTTGTGTAGAATATTGTAAAGTATCCTACTATTATATACTATTTGCATCATTTTTGGAAGAAAAAGGCGACGGATTGCGATGTTTTCCGCCGCCAATTTCTGTTTCAGTGCAAAATTGCTTGTTATGCCGATTGAGGTTGCGCCGCAAACTCCTTGCTAAGTTTGTCGGCGAAATATACTTGACCTTTCACGGTGAGTTTCGGAGTGTAGGTAATCTTCACCTCATTGTTCTTTGTTACGAAAGGACGCTGAACGACCTTGAACCAGCCACCGTCAATGCTCCGCTGTGTGGGTGCATTTGGGAATCCGACTTTGCGGCAAAGGTAGCCGTTTTTCCTCAGCCAATCGAAAAGACGATTGCCGCCAATGCTGATGCCTTTCTGTGCGAGTATCTTTGCAAAGTCGGATACGAGTATCAAATCTTGCGATGTAGAAAGTACGTCCACGAAACGTACTTTTGGCTCATCCTCCATAATCTTTGCGTCGCGCTGTTGGATTTCAAACTCTTGCAAGTCGCTGTACGTTGCGAGTTCTTGAAGTTCATCTTCCATTTGCTCCTTTTCTTGCAATGCGAGGTTTCGTTCGCTCTCCGCCTTGATACGTGCAGCCTGTTCCTCTTTGAGTTTGGTGGCGAGTCCGATGATGAAGTCAGGGTCAGACAAGGTGCGCTCGATTGTCTGCGCCGACATATACGCTCCGTGCTTGCGGATTGTCGGCAAGACCTCGCCACACACCCAATCTTGGAACGCTTCGGCTTGTGGCTTGTCGCTACGCATTATCACCTTGTAGAGATTCTGTTCGGAAATGAACAACAATGGTTGCTTGACTATTGCTCCGTATTGGTTCTGAGTAGGGGTGTAGATTGAATCTACCCCATCTTGCCTAAGTCGTTTCTTAGCATCTGCGGCACGAATACCCAATATCTTGCAAATGTCGGACAAACAGAATAGTGGTTTATCGCTTGTTCCAGCAACTCGTACTTCGCCGAACTGGGCATTCTCGAAAATCTGTAATTTCTCCATAATGCCTCCTACTTCTGAATGTTAGTGATGATTTTCTGCAACACGTTGAGTTCGTGCTGCGTGAGATACAGACAGATAGACACACTTCCTTGCATTGTGTCCTGTTGCACGTTGAGGCGGTAACGCTCGGTGTAGGTGCGGTTACCGTGCTTGATTGTCTCGCCTGACATTTTGGTCAGATAGATGTCGCCGTCGTTGTCCCTGCCTGTGTGGAACGAAAACGTCTTTTGTACCTCTGTGTGAGAGGTAATGCGCTTGTTCGTAGCGGCGATGTTGGTTTGAGATTTTTTAAGCATTATTAAAACCAAATAAAAAAACGTCATTCCCTACCTATTGCTTAACGGCTCTCTAACCGCGCCAAACCCATTACAGATAAGGCATAGGGGGAATAACGTACAATCGTTATCATATTCATAGAGAGAGTTTTTAAGCACTGTAAAATTACAAAGAATTTCTATATTAGCCAAAATATTTTGCATTTTTTTTGCAACTTTTTTTCTAAAATAATTTTTATTCATTGATTTACAATGCCTTACAAACTCACTTTTTGGGGGTTTCTGTTTCAGTAATCTCTTACTCGATGCAAAGATATATGATTTATTGATAATATCCAAGGTTTATGCCAATAATATCCTCAAAAATCGGATTTGCCGACGTTTAAAAATAATTTTTTGCTTTTTAAGATTTTTTATGAAAAAAAATTTGTTTTTTTCGCTATTATATATAATATATATACTATATAATAATATAATATATAATAAATATAAATAATATATATATATTATATATAGGTACTTTGTTTTTATTTTTTTTGACAAAATGTAAAGTTTGATATAACTTTTCTTTTACAAAATCAAACAAAAATCCTTGCTTAAAAACTTTGTAAATCATTGAGAGAGAAAATGTTCCGCCGCGTGTAAAGTTTACTTTAATCAAACAAAATAACGTTTTGTTTGTTTTTGTTTGTTTTTGTTTGTTTTTAGTTTACTTTACATCATAAAATCGAGGGTGTGGATATGAAAAAGGGCGGTATATCAGCCGCCCAAAATCTTATTCAAAATGGTAGTCTCGCCGCCAACTTTCAAGAGATTGCAAGATGTCGGCAACAACAATGCCGTCGCGTTGCTCGATATGTTTCAGCGTCCAATCGTCTGAAACGGTAACAGCCAAAATATGCGTAACTGCAATGTTAGATTGCGTGTATTCAGTCTGTTTCTTTTTGAAGTAGCCATTGCTTGCAACAATGTTTAGTTTGCGCTCGAATGGAGTTTTGTTGCCGATATGCTCTATCATTTCATTCACTATCTGCGGCTCAACGTCAGTAAAGAACGAAACTTGCCATTTTTGCGGCAAAATATGTTCAATCTGCCAATCTGACGGCAACATCTTGTCTTGATGTGAGTATGCGTATATTTTCAGCAACAACCTTGTTATGCTGCGGTACGGTTTGACGATGCCATTCTTTATGCTGTCCAAATCAATAGGCGTAAACTCAAACTCAGGAGCAGGACTGCAAATGGTTTTTGCGTCGAGTTTAAGAATATACCATTTTACATAACTTACATACGGGTACAGAATGTAGTGCGTTACCAACTCGAATGTCAGACGGCGCAAAAATTGCAAAAACAAGTTGTCAAAATTAGGATTGTCCCTATGCGCCAAAAAGAACGTTATCACAGGGTATCTCCAAAACTCATTTGGATAATCCGTCAATATAGCAATCGCCTTGCGAATTTCTATATTGTTGTCCCAACTTTCTTCTGGAATGTCGTAGTTACAATTCACGACTTTCCAAAACGACAAAATTCTATCTAAGTCGAGCATGAGGTTGCTATCGTACAATCTCTCACACTTCTTGTCAAGATAGAATTTGCGAAGTCCAGGGGTGGTCGTGCTTAGGTCGTTTTCTTTCGCCCTCAAATAAAACATATAGTAATAGAACAGATTATACATCGTAATCTTGGCATCAGCCGCACCTTTTTCCAATATTTTCCATCTGTCTATGAATGTAGCCCTTTCGTCAGAGGTTTTGAGGTGATTATAAATCTTTGCCTTGAAAATGTCTGAATCGTTCAGTTGCATACCTCGGTTATTCAGTGTCGAGAACACGGTTAAGGCTGTGTCCTGATTGCCAGCATTTACAGGCAACAATATTGCTTGATTTAGCAAGGCGTGGATAAAATAAAATACTGACAGCGCGGAATTTTTGCTGTATTCTTCCAACATCTTAACGAACTGCAAGTAATTCTTAGAGTAGTTGTCGGTTGACTTTTGGTCTGCCGTACCTGTTTCAAGTATGTGTTTCAGAATGTCATTTCCAAAACTATTGTCAACAACCTTTGATGTAAGCAATACAGACGAGTAATCAACTTCCTTGGTCAAGAAACTTGATTTCCATAACGCGCCCTCTATCTGACTTTTGAAGTTTTGAGCCTCTTTGCTTGTATCATCTTTTATCTTAGTATAGATAGCGCGTAGCAACAAGAACAACGATGTCATTCTTTGCTGACCGTCTATTATCTCTTGCTCGCCATTATCGTTTTCAAACAAAACAGCACTTCCTAAGAAATACGTTGATGTCTCTCGTTCTTCGTCGCTCAAATTTAGAGCAAAATCCCAAATGTCAGAAAACAACGTTTCTATCTGTTCCTTGCCCCAAGCATACGGACGTTGGTAGTCGGGAATGACGAAAGGATTTCTTTTGCCTGTCGCAAGAAATTCTAATACTGTCTGTTTGTTTACATCAATCGAAGTCTTAGCCATATCTTTGCATATTAAGTTACGACTGCAAAGATATGGACTTTTAATTATTTTACAAAATACTTAATAATAATTTTAACAAATATTTTTAAAATTTATTAAAAAACCGAAACACTAAAATTACTTTCCATCAATAATTTCACTTATCAGTTCAATCACTTGCTTAGTATCTTTGTCTTTTGCAATTTTTGCGATAAACTTTGCAACTGTTTCCATGTCAGCACGTTCCTTTTCTGATTTCTTTTCGTAGATAGATTTTAACTCTATTATACAGAGAAATATCGTAGCAAGGAACGTGCAAATTGGCATTTGCGGCAAAGAAAAATCACCTTGAAAAACTGCCGTCATGTATACACAGTCGATAATAGATACTACGAACATTAAATTATAGTATTCTGCTATTTTTTTTACTGTCCGTCTTAATCCCTTAGAACTGCGCAAAAAACCGTCTTTTTTGGCTTTTCTGTAACCAGCAAATAAATCCGCTATCATAGCAAGTAAAACCGCAAAATAAAGCCCTGTAAATACAATTAATTGCGGTTTTACAACTTCAAGAATGTAGTCGAACATATTATCCCTCATTTTGCGTATTCTCGTCTGTTATCGTAGTTTCTGGCTCTGCGCCTAAAACGGTGTGCAAATAGTCGTACATATCTTGTTCGAGTTCAAAGATATTCCAATTCTTGCTTGAAATCGTGAAATCCGCATTTTCGGATTCTGACGGTGCAACAGAGAAAATCATCTCGTTGTTTTTGTAGAAAACACGGTTAATTGTGCCGTAACGGACAGTAATTTGTGTTTTTTCTACTCTTGCAGCAAAGATTTTATCCCCTCTTTCAAATGTTACTGCCATCTGTTCTAAGGTGTTGAATTTTTCATTACACCTTTCATGGTCTGCTCTGACCAAATCTTCAATAGTTTCTGCCATAATTTAATCCCCCATATTATTATATATTTCTAAAAATTGCGAATAAACAAAAGTGGTGTTAGGTTTCCTGCGATGTACTCCCGTAATTTAACGTACATTTCGGCACATCTTTATCCCTGAGAGGACAAGAAACAGAAATAACACCGCTAAATGTTAATTCGTGTAAATTCTTTTCCGCAATTACATTTCGGACAAATAGACAACGCCACGCCCTTGTACAGTTCCTCGCCAATCTCGCCCTGAATGTAAGCCGCTTGTTCTCCGTCATACGATATCGAAAAAGCCTTGCATACGTGGGCGGTAGCGTGTTGCAGTTCGTGGGTTATCGAGTTGAAGAACTCCATATAACTCGTTACCTTAGATAGCGCAATGATAGTTGAATGATTATACACATCTGATGATATATGCGCTGTGTTTGGTTCTCGCAATACAGAGATTGCCTCTGTTGCCTTATTCCAACCCGAACCGTTTGCGAGCAATGCACCGTACACTTTGTCCCTATCTGCATTGGTGGCTACATCGTAGTAAACCATAAACCACCATGGTCTGGGAACGTTCTTATTTATATAAAATCCTTGCTGTATCATTATTTTTTTCTACATTTGTCGCATGGAAAGAATTAAACTCACCAAGCGAGAAAAACAAATATTCAAAATCCTCTATAACAAAGGATTTGAGGGGTTAAGTCCTGATTGCAATGTCCCCTTACTAACCTTGCAAAATAAAGGTCTTGTGCGTGCTTTTTTTGTCGAGGGTGGCATTGCCATCGATGCGTATCTGACAGCAAAAGGTAAGGAATACATCGCCGAAAACCCAAAACTACGTAACCCTATGAATATGGAATTAATCAGCATTATAGCAAGTGTTATCGCTGCTATTGCCGCCTTGCTTGCTTTATTTCTTTGCTATTTAATCTATATAAAAATCCCTTAATTCAAAATCTCAGGTTTGACAGGTAACTTGCCTGTCGTATTTAATAATGCAAAGAAATCATGTGCCTTGACTGTTTCTTCTGCGAACTTGATTAAACAATCAAGCGCAATTCCGTACTCTTTTGCTGAGTACGGCATAGGTCTGTGTGTTTCAGGTGTTTCTCCGTCATAAGGAGGTTGCCCCCTGCGCCACTTCTGGTGTTCCTTAACTATTTTTATTGCCGTCTTGATGTCCATTTTAATTCCATTTTAAAAAAGTCTGTGCCGCTATGGTGGACGGAATCTCACAGACTGTATATATAAATCATATTTGCAACCTTGTTAAAAACGCCGACACATCTCAGGCTGTACGTTGTACTTGTGTCAGCGTATTCGACAATTACTTTCCTTATCCGAAAGCGTTACAAATATAGCAAATAACTTTCAGATTAACAAATATTTAGTGATTAAAATATTGTTAAAAAAAGTTGCAACTACAAATAATTTTCCCAAAAAATCGGCACTCCCATAGTTGCCATTTTTGCAGTGAAACACTCCAACACCGCTTCGGGGCAGCTGTCGGGGTCGCATATTGTTTCCTCTACAAATGCGGCTCTTTGTTCGTCTGTTTTTAGTGATTTTGGGTAGTCGGCAATAGTCATGTTGTAAAGATACCACGCTGTGTAAATTGAGCCGTCTGGGATTTTTACGCCGTGTTCTTTTAATAAATCTTTCACCGTGTCTAAATCAACCACCTTAATCGGTTTTAACTTGCCAGTAGCGGCATCTTCTGTGCGCATTTTATTAATCGCCCATTCCGCCAATTTTTTTGAAAAATGACCGTGATTATAGTCTTCGTACAATGCCCTACCATCTGAAATATAGTTTTTCATAATCGTTTAAATTAAAAACGGACGGGGCGACGCTTTTATCTGTGTTCCCGTCCGCAAAGAAAATAATCAAAAAAACAATGTTATGAAGAGATAATAAGTTTACATATAACGTCCACGGCTGTCTCGGCTGCGGCGATAATTTTCTTCATCATCTTCCTTGTCTTCGTCGCTGTCTTTGTAGCCGTGTTTGTAACCGTCTCGGTAGCCGTCCTCGTAAGAACCGCCTCCATGATTGTAATTTCGGTCGCCGCTGTAATAACGGTTTCCGTATCTCTGCGAGCGCATCATTCTACGCATATTTGAGCGCATTTGCGACCTCATTTCGCCGCCGTCGTCTATAATTAATATACTCATAATTTTTCGCTGTTTTTAGTTGGTTTTTGACTCATTTGTTTAAGCATTGCAAGTATCTGCGCTTGGTCGCTTTCCACCTTAGCAAATCTTTTACTTATATCAGAATATCCTTTTTCAAGGTCAGCAATTGTTTTTGCTTGTTTCTTTTCCTCAGCGTATTTTGGATTTAATACTTCCAAAATTTTATCTCCCTCCTCTATCATAGTTTTGTGATATTCTACGTCAGAAAGGATTTTTTTTGACTGATTAATCAAACCGTCAACGACTGAAATCATAGCGTCCCTGCTGCCTGTGAAAATCTTATCTCCGCTTTGTGCAACTTCAACATTGACGGGAATTTCTGTAAAAGTTTCATCTTTGCCGTCTATCGTTGCAGTTATGTTGATAACTTGTTGAATATTAGCACCATTAAAAGCATTCGGCACTGCTGTTGCTTGGTATTTCGCTTGAGGTTGTGTCCTGCTTTTAATAGTACCAACAAGCAATGTCGGTTTCCCAGCCTTATTTAGCACATAAAATGCGCTGCCTTGTCCAAGTGAGTTAAAATCCATTTGTTCAAAATTTACTTTTTTTTGTACGCATTTTTGTTGTCATGTACATTTTTTGCTTTTTTTTGTACACGACAACTTTATCATGTTTATTCAATGTACATTATGCTGCTGTTGGTGTAACCATTTGCAATATTCCGTTGAATTTGTCATTAAATACACCAATCACGCCGCTTGTTCCTACTCCTATGCTTGCCACGGTTGCGGCCGCTCCACCTAAAAGAGTTAAAGCACGTGTTGTTCCGTTTAAGGTCAGTGTTACTGGTAGCGTTGTTGTCGTCCCTGTTGGAATAACGGTTGCAAGCCTTACAAAAAACAATCCTAATGGTGGTAATTCACGCCAGCCAAGCGCAATATCCACGGTTGTATCTGAAACGGTTACATTTGTGCTTGCAAGGTATGGAATACCGCGAGTGTTTGTGTTGATGATACTATTACAAGCCATTGCGTACCCCCTTTTTAGAAGTTAAAGCCACCACCATTAAAACCAAAACCATTTCCATAATATCCAGCGTAAGGTGTTGCGTTCATTGCAACCAAGTTTGGATATGTAACTGATACGGTATTTGGCTGTTTGCATTTTATATCGTCCACTTCCTTGTTCAATTGTGCAAGTTGAGCGTTAATCGGTGCGGTTGCTTGACCGATAGCGGCAGCGATAAAGTTTTGTGATTTGAGCGTTGCAATTTCGGCATCTTTTGCGACGATTTCACGGTCTTTCCTTGCGTCCTCGATTGCGTCCATCTTGGCGAGAATAGCCTGTGTATTTCTGTTCGCTCCGTCGGTGAGGTCATATTTCAGTTGGCAAGTGGCGAGTTGGTCGGCTGCGCTCTTGGCTTCAATCTGTCTTGACAAACCGCCAATTCCCATCGTTACGCCGTTGAAACCGTTGTTTGCAGTCTGTTGGAGCATGTTTGTCTGTCTTTCGATTGCGAGCTGCTGTTGACAGCAGCACTGCTGGATTTTAATCGAACCATAGTGGAATTGAAACTT
>CAJOGF010000086.1:0-4530 GCA_905233995.1 uncultured Bacteroidales bacterium
ATGACAATGCTTGCATATCCAACTTTTGCTGGCTTTATTCCAATAATGCGCTGTGCCGCCGCATTTGGTACATACAACTCCTTGTTTTTCGCGAACTTCTTTTAAGTACTGTTCACAAGATTCTTCATTCGAAAAGTGTTCGGTAAATTCTATCAGTTTCATAATAATCAAGATGTTTAATACAAAAGTAATTATTATTACTAACATAAAAAAGTTATTTTATGTTAAATGCGGATAGTCATAAAAAATAAAATAGAGACGTTGTGTTGTGCAACGTCTCTACAAATAAGAAATGATAAAAAATTATTTCAATTTTTCAACAGCCCATTGAGCGAAGAGTTCCGGTTTGAAACCGAATTTTTCGTCCAAAACGCCTGCCGGTGCTGACTCGCCGAAGTGTGTCAAACCGAATACGTCTTTCTTGAAGCCGGGGATTATCGTTGCGAAAACGCTCGGAAGACCTGCCGTCATACCAAGAACTCTTGCTGACGAAGGAATTACGCTTTCAACATACGCTTCACCTTGATTTTCAAACAATCTCGGAGAAATTACTGAAACTACGCGTACTTTCTTGCCGGTCTTTTCAGCGATAGTGCCTGCTGCGCCAACCAAAGTAGCAACCTCAGAACCGTTTGCAACCAAAACTACGTCAGGTGTGCCTTCTGCGGTCTGACAAACAACATAACCGCCTTTCTTAATTTGTGCGGCACGCTCCAACTGAGAAGCGGCTTTGCCTTGCGGAAGAATGTCGATATTCTGTCTTGAACCAATCATTACGGTCGGACATTCAGTGTTAGCGATTGCCATCTTGTATGCCTCAACAGACTCGTAAGCGTCAGCAGGACGGAGTACGAGAGTTGACATTTTGCCGGCGTGGTTATCAACTTGTTCCATCAAACGGATTTGAGCCTCCTGCTCAATTGGTTCGTGTGTAGGACCGTCTTCGCCTACGCGGAATGAGTCATGAGTGTAAAGGAATATTGCCGGAGTTTTCATCAAGGCAGCAACACGGAGAACAGGTTTTTCGTAGTCAGAGAATACGAAGAACGTTCCGCAAACAGTCTTAACACCGCCGTGAAGCATCATACCTACACAGAGTGCAGCCATCGTGAGTTCCGAAACACCTGCCTGCAAGAACGAACCTGAAAAGTCGCCCGGAACAAATGCTTTGGTCTTTTTCAAGAACTCGTCGGTCTTGTCTGAGTTAGAAAGGTCTGCCGAAGCAACAACCAAGTTTTCTACTTTGCCGTACATTGCAGCAAGTGTTTTTCCAAGTGAACCACGTGTTGCTGTTGCTTTGTCGAATTTAAGATCTTCGAGAGACGGTATTTCAAAATCGTTGGTCAAATATTGCTGATATTTTTTAGCGAGTTCGGGATTTGCAGCAGCCCATTTTGCTTCTTCCTCTTTTTCTGCTTTTGCAGCAGCAGATTTTTCAGAAAGTTTTTGAGCGTAATATTCTTTAACTTCGGGGAAAATCTCAAACGGATTTTCAGGATTGCCGCCTAAGTGTTTAACTGTCATCTCAAAAGATCCGCCCGATTTAGAAACCGGCTGACCGTGTGTTGAACATTTGCCTTCAAAGTTTTCGTTGTTTTCGGTAACGATACCTTTACCCATAGCGGTCTCGCCGATAATAAGGGTAGGTCTTGTTTTTTCGTCCTGAGCGTTTTTCAAAGCCTGACGGATAGCAGCAGCATCGTTACCGTTGATTTTTACAACGTTCCAACCCCAAGTTTTGTATTTTGCGTAAGTGTCTTCGTCAGAAACTTCGTTGCATTTTGTTGAAAGTTGGATTTTGTTGGAGTCATAAAACATGATAAGGTTTTTGAGTCCCAAGAAACCTGCGATACGACCTGCGCCTTGTGAAATCTCTTCCTGAATACCACCGTCCGAAATGTAAACGTAGGTCTTGTGCTGAACTCTTTTGCCGAATCTTGCAGCCAAAAATTCCTGAGCGATAGCCGCACCGATACCGAGAGCGTGTCCAACACCGAGCGGACCGGAGGTGTTTTCGATACCACGTTTGATGTCTCTTTCAGGGTGTCCGGGTGTTACGCTACCCCATTGACGGAAGTTTTTAATGTCTTCGAGAGAGAATTTGTTGATGAGTGTTAAAATTGAATAAAGCATTGGCGACATGTGTCCAGGGTCAAGGAAAAACCTATCGCGGTTGTCCCATTCAGGGTCTGACGGGTCGAATTTTAAGAACTCTGAAAAGAGAACGTGCACGAAGTCCGCACCGCCCATTGCACCACCGGGGTGTCCTGATTTTGCTTTTTCCACCATTGCGGCGGCAAGCAACCTTACATTATCGGCTGCTTTCAAGTCAATTGTCTTTTGTTCCATTTCTAATAAAAAGTTATTTTATAATGTTGACATATTTCTTTATTACTTCTTTAACCTGCTGAATATTAGCCGGTTTGTTGATATATCCATTGCAAATTTCAAGTGGTATATCTTTTTTGTCTTGGTCTGAAAAATACGCTACTTGTGCTATTATTGGAATTTTTGAATTGATTTTCCTAATGATTTTTATTGCTTCTATACCGTTTATTTGCGGTAAGTTTAAGTCGGTGATTATTAGTTTTATATTAATATTATTGCGGAAATTTTCCAATAATTCTTTTCCTGTTTTTGCTCTTATAACATTGCAATCCATACCTTGAAGTATTTCGTTCAAAAGTATAAAAGATACATCTTCGTTTTCGCCAACAAGAATTTTTACACCTGCGTATCCTTGATTTATTTTATCTAATTCCGAGATGTTTTTTGACGGGATAGAAATGTAAAAAATAGTGCCTGCTCCGGGTGAAGAGTCAAACCAAATATCACCTTTTAGTATTGAAACATAACTATTTACCAGAGCAAGACCAATTCCTGCTCCTTGTCCGTTACGTCTGTATGCGTTTTCTGCTGATTCAAATGGTTGGAAAATTTTGTCGTATAGTTCTGGATTTATTCCCTTGCCAGAATCTTTTACGTAGAAAATTGCAGTATCGCCAGAGTCCGAAACACCAATTTCGATGTTCCCTTTTGTGGAAAATTTCAAAGAATTGTTAACAAGATTTTCCAAAATTCTTGTTAACATTGTTCTGTCGGTTGTGATTTCAAAATCTTCGCTACAGATATTATTTACCACAATTTCCAAGCCTTTGGATTGAGCCTCTGGTTCGTTTTCTTTGACAACTTTATCCAACACTTCCGAAATTTTTACCTTTTGATATTCAGGCGTTGTTTTGCCTGTAAGTGTTTTGGAAAAATCCAAAATATTATTGAAAATCGAAAGTAGTTTTATCGCATTACTTTTTATATAAGCCAAATATTCATTGCGTTGAGTATCATCTGTGGCATCTTTTACGATGTCCGAAAAACCGACAATTGCATTCATTGGCGTATAAATTTCGTGCGAAATATTAGCCATAAATTCAGTTTTGATTTTTTCTGCTAATTCGGCTTTGTCTTTTGCCTCTTTGTATTTCAAAACAGTCTGCTCAAGTTGACGGTTGAGTTCCGTCATTCTTTTGTTGGACTCTTCAAGACTTTTGATTCTTTCTTTGATTTTTTCCTCAAGACTGCGATTGGTGTTGACTAATTCTCTGTTTAGTCGGCATATATTAAGGTGTGCCTTTACTCTTGCAAGAAGTTCTTCGCTTTGTATTGGTTTTGTGATATAGTCAACTGCACCTGATTTAAATGCTTTGATTTTGTCGAAAGACGAGGTAAGTGCTGACATAAAAATCACTGGAATATCTTTTGTCTTTGTGTTTGTCTTTAAAAGCGAGCATATAGAATATCCGTCAATATCGGGCATAATAATATCAAGCAAAATCAAATCTGGACGGTTTGTATTTGCTGAAATAACGGCTTCGTTTCCATCAAAGGCCAAAAGCCCTATAAAACCGTTGTCCTGAAGCACCGACTTTATAAAATCTGCAATCGAAGGTGTGTCGTCTACTATCAGTATTTTTTCTTTAGAATCATTCTCTGGCATAATATTCTTACTTTGCGCTGTAATTGCCGTTACATAATTTTCGGCTTACAAATATTGTGATTTTTTCTTGTTTTACAAACTTTTTTTTATGTTTTTTATTATTTTTTTTTTCCACTTGCTTAAATTAGTTTAACTTTGCGCATAAAAATGTAAGGAAAAAATGGCTCAAGAAAAATCTAATTCTTTCAAGGACAAATTACAAGCATGGGGTAAGTTTTTTATCTCGGCATATTTTATCAAAAATTTTTGTATTTGGCTCGCTTCCGTTATTTTGTTTTTTATACTTGTTTTTGTGGGGCTGAGAATTTATACGCGACATTCTCAAAAGGTTAGTGTTCCTTCGGTTGAGGGCATGACAATTGAGCAGGCACAGAAAGCAATTCTTGACAGGAGACTTGAACCTGTGGTTTCAGATTCGGTATATAATAGTTCTGCAAATCCGGGGACAGTGATTCCGGGAGGTCAGTTGCCAAGGGCGGGGTATTCTGTTAAAGAAGGCAGAAAGGTTTTCTTGACTTATAAAACTTGGACAAGGG
>CAJOGF010000086.1:4570-18197 GCA_905233995.1 uncultured Bacteroidales bacterium
AAATGTTAAGAAAGAAAAAGGTGCACATAACGACTTGTTTAAAGAGGCGAGAATTAACGGTGCTAAAATTTCAAAAGGTAAAAAACTTCTAAAAGGTGATGTTATAGACCTTGTGATGTGGGAAAAAGACGATAATAGTTCGTCTAATACAAATTCGTTGCCTTCTGAAGATGACGGTGGTATTGATACCGAAATTGATGAATTTTAAAATTATAACAATTATAAAACCTATGTTTTTGGAAAAAACGGTTTTTTTGTTGTTTGCCTTAATGTTGTTTTCTCTTGAGGTTTTCGCTCAAGACGAAAACTCTTTTAAGGATACAATTGAATTGCCTTTTTTTGACGATTTCTCGTATCTTTCTGATTCTCCGAGCGATAAATTGTGGAAAAATTCAGGAACAACAATTTCACGTTATATGGCAAAAAATCCTCCGAGTATAGGCGTTTTGGTTTTTGATTGCTTGGATTCGTTGAATCAGTTTTATAAACAGGCGTATTATGGCAGTGTTTGTAGCGGTGATACAATCGAGACATTGCCTATTAATTTGGATTATCAGCAAAACAAGACTATTTTTTTGAGTTTTGCTTTGCAGGCAGGCGGTAATGGTGATATGCCTGAAAAACAAGATTCTTTGTGTCTTGACTTTTATGCTCCGAAAGAGGATTGTTGGGTTAATATCAAACAATATTCTTTTAGTTCAAAAACTGAATTTTCCTCGCAGATAATTAATATTAGTGAAGAAAAATTTCTTCAGAAGGGTTTTAAATTTCGGTTTAGAAACTATTTCTCTTTAGGGTCAAGTTCTCAAAAAGATTTGGTAAGTAATTGTGATTTTTGGTATGTTGACTATGTAAGGCTTGATAAAAATCGTTATGAAGGTGATACTCTTTTTAGTGATGTTGCTTTAACAAAGGAGCCTATTGTGAAATACGGCGATTATACGCTTGTACCTTGGAAACATTATCTTGAAGCCACTAATCAAGAAAAACTTTCGTATCAAATTTTTTATCGTAACAATGATTCCAAACCGAGACTGTTGGATTCTATCAATTTGTATCTTAACGGTGAAAAATATGCTTTAGGTTCTTATAATATGCCGTCTTATATGGATTTTGAGAACGATAATTCGGATTTAAATTATCGTTTTACGTCTTTAAGCGATACTGTTGCAAATATTGACATCGAAGTAAAACTTGTTAGTGACGTAACTTCCAAGGATTTTCCTGACAACAATTATGTGCTGTCAAAAAAAACTTTTTATGATTCGTATGCTTACGATGACGGCACTGCTGAAGCAGCCTACGGGCTTTATGGCGAAGGCTCGCAAGATGGACTTGTGGCGGTGAGATTTGTGAGTCTCAAACCTGACAAACTAAAAGGTGTGTATATGTATTTTTGTCCTGTGTTTCAAAATGCGCAGGCAGATTATTTTAATATAAAAGTTTTCAATTCTCTTAACGGAAAACCTTTTGTTGAGATTTATTCCAAGAATAATGTTTTGGTTCCGAAAGAAAATCCCGAAAAGTTTGTTTTTTTCCCTTTTGACAATCTTGTTCAGATTACTGACACCTTTTATATAGGTTGGCAAAAATTGTCAAAAGAAATTATTGCTGTTGGTTTTGATAAAAATATTTCTGGTCTTGACAACAAATTTTACAATCTTGACGGCGTTTGGAAACAGTCAAAAGAAAATGGTCAAATTATGATTCGTCCTGCATTTGGGTATTTGACGACTGCAATTGAGGATTTGTCGAAAGGAAATCTTAGGGACAAACTTCAGATAAAAGTTTATCCTAATCCGGCAAAAGAATACTTTGTGGTGGAATCCGATTTAGTTTTTTCTCGCCGAATCAATATTTATAATGTTTTTGGGCAAAAAGTTAAATCTGTTTTTGCTGAAGATAGTAAGATTAAAATTTCAGCAATGGATCTTAAAAGCGGAATGTATATTCTTGAAATAGAAGGAATTGAACAAAAAAAGAAAATTTTAATAACACGATAATAATTATGACAGAAAATACAGAGGATTTTTTTGAAGACGACGACTTGGAGTCTAAGTCAGAGGAAAAAACCGAGCGTTACCATATCACTGTTGATAAAGGTCAGTCATTGGAGAGAATTGATAAATTTCTTGACAATAGACTTGAGGGCGTATCGCGCAACAAAATACAAAAGGCTGCCGATAGTGGATGCATTTTTGTCAATGGAAAAACGGTTAAAAGTAATTATAAAGTTCATCCTTCGGATGAGATTTCGATTATGCTTCCCGGTGAGCATTACGAATTTGAACTTATTCCTGAAGATATTCCTATTGACATCGTTTATGAAGACGATGATGTAATTGTTGTTAACAAAAAAGCCGGAATGGTGGTTCATCCTGCGCACGGTAATTTCAGCGGAACATTGGTTAATGCTTTGGCTTATCATCTTAAAGGTCAAAACAATTTTGATCCTTCGGATATTCGTCCGGGGCTTGTGCATAGAATCGACAAAAATACTTCTGGTCTGCTTGTTATCGCAAAAAATGAAGCCGCAAAGGTTAATCTTGCAAAACAGTTTTTCTATCACACCGTTAATCGTCGTTATCAGGCATTGGTTTGGGGCGATTTTAAAGAAGATTTTGGTACGGTAGAAGGAAATATCGGTAGAAATCCAAGAGATAGAAAAAGTATGTCGCTGTTTCCAAAAGAGAGCGGAATTGGGAAACCTGCAATCACGCATTATACTGTTTTGGAACGTTTTGGCTATGTCAGCCTTGTGGAGTGTAAACTTGAAACGGGCAGAACTCATCAAATTCGTGTCCATCTCAAAAGTATTAATCATCCTCTTTTCAACGATGATGTTTACGGTGGCGACCGTCTGTTGAGAGGTACTACTTTTGCCAAATACAAACGTTTTGTTGAAAATTGTTTTGAAAAACTGCCTCGTCAAGCACTTCATGCTAAAACTTTGGAATTCAAACACCCAAAAACGGGCGAAATACTAAGTTTTGATTCTGCATTACCATCTGATATGCAAGAAGTTGTTGAAAAATGGCGTGCTTATTCGTTGGCAGGTCGTACAATTGGTGAGTCAGAATGAAAAAAGGTATTATTTTTGCGGATTTTTTATAATTTTAATAAAAAAAAAACGTTTATTATTATAAAAACGAATTCGTTATGTGCAAGAAATTTTTTATATTAGTATTGTTGATATTTGCCTTCTTTCCTGTGTTTTCCCAAATCAATTTTGGGGTGGGTATGGGTGCAAATTTTTCATATCTTATTGGTAAAGACAGAATTGAAGATTCAAAACGTCGTATAGGTATGTGTCCGGGTGTTTTTGTTGACTTTCCGCTTGTGTACGAATCTTTTCTTGAAATCGGGGCTATGTATTCGCAACAAGGTGTTTCTATAAAAACCGAAGAGAATATCAGAGGCGTACTTGTTAAGTATACTGAAAATAGAAATATTGACTTTTTGGTGATTCCGATAACTTGGAAACAAAGATTCGGTGATTTTTATACTCAAGCAGGTCCGTATGTCGGTCTTGCAATGGACGCAAGTCTTACATGGAAAAAGGATTCTATTGCAAGAGATACTTCGGTAAGAACAAAAGGTACAAAGGCAAGTTTTGTTAACGTTTTGCGACAATATGATGTTGGTGCAATGTTTGGCGTTGGTTATCAGAATGCTATTGCAAGGGGACTTGACCTTTTTATCGGTGTTAATTACAGAATGGGTTTTTTCTCTGTGGAAGATAGAAACAAAACACAGATTAGAAACAAAGTTTTAAGAAATCAGGTTTTTTCTGTAACGGCGGGAGTGTTTTTTGTTAAAAATAGGTCTTCAAAAACTTATAGAGGTCATCGTAGGTAAATGAAACTAAGGTTTTATATAACATTTTTTCTTGTTTTTGTCGTATTTGACGCTCTTAATGCGCAGCAGTTTACGATGAAAGGAGGTGTTATTTATTCCCGTTTAGCAATTCCTAAAAACGAAAATCGCGCTGGACATGTGTCTGGTTTGAATAATTATTATTACGAGGCCAATTATTCTCAACGATTCGGAAAACGAAAATATTGGACAATAGGTTTCGGATATTTGGGTTCAGGTGGTACGATTTATGGTCAAAATGCAGGATTAGAAATCGAATATACTGTTCATACAAGATTCAGCAATTTGATTTTTCCGATAAAGTTTAAGTATCAAACCGAGCATATTAAACATCCGAGATTTTATTGTTTTGCGGGAGTTGCTCCGGCTTGGATGTTCGATGAGGACAGAAAAGTTGATTATGCATATTTCGACGAGCGACTCAATATTCTAAAAAGTGAAGGTAGATTAAGATACATGAATGTTTTTAACTATCATGCTCAAAAACTTCAGGGTTACGTGATGACAGGTTGTGGAGTTTATTACAAGCATATTGTGCTTGATGTTTCTGCAATGGTAAATGTTTTTCATGTGTACAAAGAATTTCTTGCGCCTGTAAGTTTAAGTTACGGTGTGATAGCAACTTTGGGCGTTCAAGTTTCAAGACCTATTAACAAATATTCTTGTCATAGTTTCTTATGAAAAAATTTGTTGTTTTTATATTTTTCTTCTTTTTTGCTGTGGTTTTGAAATCTCAAACTCCTTTTCAAACAAGACCTACTGCCTTGCCTATCAGCCACAAAGCCTTTGAAGTCTCTCTTTTTTCACCCACAAGATATGGTATTGGAAAAAAGACAGAACTCTTTTCTACTGTTTTTTGGGATTGGAAACTTCCTAACTTAGGCGTTAAGCATTTGTGGTTTAAGAAATCAGCAAAAAAAGAGAAAGGATTTTTCAAGTCGAGGGATATTTATTTCGGCACGGTTCATAATTTTGATTATCCGAATATGTTTTTTAAGACTATTCAGAAAAGAAATGATGATTATATCTCCGATACGTGTATTGTACCAAATGTTATTACAATGCGTAACGAGTTGAGAATGACTTTCTTCCTGAAAAAAAAGACATCATGCGATCCGGCTAATTTTCTTTTTACATTAAGAGCTGGTGTAAAAAATTCGTTCAAGATAAAAAAAGACGCTACAATGCCGCCTGTTGACAGAAACCCGCTTTGGTATCGTGAAACGGTGGTTTGTCTTGACACAATTGTTTGGTTTGTGGGTGCAGATGTAGATTTTTTCTTGACCGACAGACTTAATATGTTGGTGGATGCAGATTTTTATTCGGTTGATTGGAATGTCAAGGATTTTTCTGTTGAAAGTAAAATTTTTGTCTACGGATATTTTGGAATGAAACGCAATATAATGTTGGAAGGCGGTTTGAAATTTGTTGCCGGGCATGTGTATTCATACCCTAAGTTTCAGATTTTGCCGATGATAGACTTGTCATATTTTTTCAAATTAAAGAAAAAACGTGATATTGGGCTTTTCGACGATGACAAAATGTATTAAAGAAAAAAGTATTTTATGGAATCAAAAATAGATTTGGAAAGTATTGACCCCGTAGTTTTTTACGGTTCCAACGAAATACGGTTGGAAAAAATCCGCATTATGTTTCCAAAAATTAAAATTGTTGCTCGTGGCAACTCTCTTAAAATTTTGGGCGAAGAGGCGGAGGTAGAAAAGTTTTCTCAACTTGTCGCCAGAATAAAAAAACACGTTCTTAAATATAATACTTTGTCGGACAGCGAATTTGATAGCCTTTTAGATAATAATATTGCAGAAGCCTCTTTGGCTGCGGGCTCTGGGTTGCCTATTCTATATTCTATTCAGGGACAGGCAGTAAAGCCGAGAAATTCCTCGCAACAGAAAATGGCTCAAGAGTTTGAAAAAAACGACCTTATTTTCGCTACCGGTCCTGCGGGAACGGGAAAAACATATTTAGCCGTTGCGTTAGCGGTAAAAACCTTGAAGTCTGGCTCTGTTAAAAGATTGATTTTATGTCGTCCTGCGGTGGAGGCTGGCGAAAAAATCGGTTTCTTGCCCGGCGATATGAAAGAAAAACTCGACCCCTATATGCAGGCTCTTTATGACGCTCTTAACGATATGATTCCTCAAAAAAGACTTGAAGCCTTGATTGAAGAAAGAATTGTTCAGATTGCGCCTTTGGCGTTTATGAGGGGCAGAACTTTGTCGAATGCAGTTGTGATTTTGGATGAGGCTCAAAATGCTACTATTTCGCAATTGAAAATGTTTTTAACACGTATGGGCGAAAATTCAAAATTCATAATCACTGGTGATGAAACGCAAATTGATATTCCTGATAAACGCTCTTCGGGATTGACTCACGCTTTGAAAATCCTCAAAGGAATAAAAAATATTTCGTTTGTTGAGTTTACAAATGCTGATGTAGTGCGTCATAAATTGGTAAAAGATATAATTTCGGCTTACGACAAGGATTTTGCCGTAAAAGAAAACATTAAAAAAAATATTTAAAACAAATACTTTAGTTATGTCAAAAGCATTGGTTAACACAGACTTTCATTTTGAAGGTCAAAAACAAGTTTATCACGGCAAAGTCCGCGATGTTTATAATATCAATGATGAAAAGTTGGTTATGGTTGCAACCGACAGAATTTCGGCATTTGATGTTGTTTTGCCAAAAGGTATTCCTTTCAAAGGTCAGATTCTCAATCAGATTGCAGCCAAATTTTTGGATTTGACTTCTGATATTGTTCCTAACTGGAAACTTTCAACACCCGACCCTATGGTAACAATTGGTGTTAAATGCGAACCTTTCCCCGTTGAAATGATTATTAGAGGCTATCTTACAGGTAGTTCTTGGCGTACCTACAAGTCGGGAGCAAGAGAAATTTGTGGTGTCAAAATCCCTGATGGAATGAAAGAGCATCAAAAATTCCCTCAACCTATCATCACTCCTACAACAAAAGCCGCTGAAGGACACGATGAGGATATTTCAAAAGAGGAAATCATAAAACGTGGTCTTATTTCCAAAGAAGATTACAAGCAAATTGAACAAATTACTTACAAACTTTTTGAAAGAGGTTCTCAAATTGCTGATAGTCGCGGACTTATCCTTGTTGATACTAAATACGAGTTCGGCAAGAAAGACGGCAAAATTATTCTTATTGACGAAATCCATACACCCGATTCTTCAAGATATTTTTATAAAGAAGGCTATCAAGAAAGATTTGAAAAAGGTGAGGCTCAAAGACAACTTTCAAAAGAATTTGTTCGTGAATGGCTTATGGCAAACGGTTTCCAAGGCAAAGATGGACAAAAAGTTCCTGAAATGACAGATGAAATCGTAAGCGGCATTACCGACCGTTATATTGAATTGTACGAACATATTACTGGTGAAAAATTCGTTAAGGCTTCTTCTGAAGATTTAGCAAAAAGAATAGAAGACAACGTTAAAAAAGCATTGTAAAAATTTTATGAAACAAAAAGTGCAGCCCCGAAAAATAAGGAACTGCACTTTTACTTTTGCAAAAAAATATTCCGCAAAATTATGGGCATTACATTTTTTGACAATACAAAAGAGTTTGTGTTTGATTTTCTGCACGATAATCAAAGCGATATTATAACGCTTACCGGCAACGGATATATGATTCAGGCATTCGGAAAATGTTTTTATTACGGTTATGAATTTTCGGAAAACGTTCCGGGGAACCTCAGAACAGAATTTATAAAATATCTGAAATTTACGGGCGGATTGAAAAACAGTCCCGATTTGACCGATTTTATAAAACGTGCTGTTGACAATCTGCACAAAAAAGTCAATCTCTATGATTACGACCTTGTTGTTATGCCCGAATCGTCAAGCGAGGTAAACGATTATACAATGCGCTACATTTACCGTTTCGCACAGCCGAACCTTCAAGAAATGCAACTTGTAAAAGCGTTGCCGTCTAATATCGGTTTTGACATTGCCGCATACGAAAAGCAATATCTAAACAAGTATCTTGAAAACGGCCGCCCGCGTTATACTGAAAAGCAAAAAGAGGTAGTAAAAAAATCGATTCAAGATATGCTTGACGACATTCACAAAAAGGATTATTTCACGATAGCCAAAGATGTGAAAAAGAGCCGTTTCCGTCCGTATATCGTCCGTTTTTTGACGTTCAAGACCAAGGCAGACGAAGAACTCTGCGCCGAAATCCGTAAACAAAACATACTTATAATTGACGACGTTACAACAAGCGGCTCAACGCTCAACGAGATTTTAAGAACGCTCAGAATACTTAACGAAGACAACAAAATCACAATTTTCAGCCTCATAGGTCGGAAAGATTTGATGGCGGATTCGTTTGTATAAAACAAATGCTGCTTGTTTTTTGTTCAAGCAGCATCCTTTTTATGAAAAAATTATCTACCAAACGTTTACTTTATAAATAGGCACCGGTTGGTTTTTGGCATACGCCTCGCCGATTGCTTTGGCGGCTTCAATAACCGCTTTGCGCTCGTCGTGCTTGTAAGCCTGTTCGCGCTCCATATAACGCAGTTCCCAGTTTTGCAATGCTTCGACTTTCGTCCCGATTTTGCTAACAAAATCCCGCGCTGCAGCCGAAGAAGAACATGAGGGCGGCATATATGACAATATTTCAGCAACACGCGCCGCGCCTTCGGCGTTAGGACTTGCAGCCCATGCCGCACGTGCGTCAGCCAAAATCTTCTCGCCGAACAAGTCGCGCTCCTTTGCATAATACTCCTGAATCAAAGGCGCAACCCTTGTTGCAAACGACGGACATTCTTCTGGGATTTCACTTAAAATGTACAACGCCTCGTCAAAATGCCGCGCACTTGCCGCCGACTGCGATTTCGCTATTATAGTCGAAACCTGCGACTCGTAATATGCAACAACCTTCTTTTTGGAATCCTCGCAAAACTCCGAAAAATCCTTGCCCGAAAGTTTCAGTTTTGAAATACCGAGCGAAAGCGCGTTGGCTTTGTTGTTGCCCGTACCCGTGGCAGAGAGCGTAAACGTAGAAAAAACTTTTCCGCTGAAAGCGTCCTGCAACGTTACCACGAAGTCAAAATCGACGTTGCATTTTACGGGAACGGTTGCAAGGGTCTGCTCGTCATTTATTGCGACTTCGGGAACCATCGCAAAACGCGACATTGCCGCATTGAGAGCCTCAAATTCCTTTGAAGTTTCGACTTAACCTGATTGTCAAGTTTTTCGGGGACATTATAATCACAGACCAAATGCGCAGGAGCAACGGTCAGTTCCTGTGCAAACGACTGACACACAGCACAAGAAAGACCGAAAGCCATTGTTAAAATTAAACTAAACCTATTTCTCATAGTTTTTTACGTTATTCTTGTTTTTCAGAAATCAAAAGATACGAATCGCCCAAAGTACCGCCTCCAGCAGAACCGCTTGTACGGGAACTCGCTTTCTGCGAAACGTTATAACCTTCGAGTTTTGTTTTAAGAATCTGCACCAAAGGACGATAAAAATTTCGAGCGTCCATTCCACGTCCGTTAGCGTTATAAAGCGGCATCATAGCCTGTGAAACACGTATTGCAGTTTCGTCAACCTCATCAATACTGAAATTGCCGTTAATACAATTCTGTTGCAACCAAGTATCACAATGTCCTCAACCTCAAACGGCATTTCAACACCTTCTTCTGCTTCAATTGTCAATCTTGATTCTCTGCCTACCTCTGCCAGACTTTCAAAATAGCTCTGAATGTCGGCGGCAAACTTATCAATTTTATCCATAACCGCCTCTTGCAAGAGATTTACCTTGGATTCACCGAGAGCCGGATTGCTCTCACCCATTGCACCTGCAATCTGTTTGGAACTATAAACATCAATGCCCTTAAGTTGAAAATAAAGAACATCTCTGGGACCCTGCTTGGTTATGTTGTAGCTAAGATCCAAACGTATGTCAATAGGAATAGTCAAATTTTTGCCTTGAACTCTGGTTAATTCCGTTTCAAGCATAGTAAGAGGAAATCCTCTATCTTTAAACAATTCCGATATTTTCGAGATACAACCATTTAAGTCAGGATCCAACAATGCAGATTTGTAATTTTGAACATAATTGATTTCACCCATATCGTCCGTTTTATTCAAAAGATTCATTTGCTTCAACAGACCATCGGAAGGGATAACCACCAAACGCGGCTTTTTTGTCTGTCCTAAAACCGCAGAAACAGACAGCAGAAGAATCAAGAAAGTCAAAACTTTATTTTTCATTTTTCTTTTAAATTTTAGTGGTTAAAACATTGAGCCTAAGCCTTTTATAATACCCTCACTCTCCAAATACTTGCGCAAATCCTGTTTGTTGACCGAAACAATGATGCCGATTTTGTATTCCTTGCCGACTTTCATACGGTCTTTTGGATTTACAACTCCGTCAGATGACAGCGTAACGTACTGATTATAAGTGCCGTTATCAAAAAACTTCTCAAAAAATTCCGCATTGTTTTCCTTTTCTTTGGGTTTTACCATTGCGGGCTGAGTCTCTGTTCCGGAGGTTGCCGCAATGCCCTTGAAAAGAACCGCATGAACAGCATTCATTTTGGTAATGTCAGAAAGTTCTTTTTCGTTTTTCAAGTAACTGTAAACCTTAATTAAATCCGTTCCTTGCGAGCCAACACCCATTGAAACGACTTCATAACGGAACTCGCGCACTGTTTTTTTCTTCTGTGCAGAACAATTAATCACGCCAAAAATCAAGGCGATTACTGTTAATAACAATATCTTTTTCATAGCCAAAAAGTATTAATTGTTAGAAATAAACTTTTACACCCATACCAAGTCGCATTGACTGCGGGTCAGCAGGGTCTGTATTGTTTTGTCTTGCGTAATCGTCACGCATCCATTTGTATGTATCGTTTTTAGTGAATACGTTGAAACCTGTTTCTCCGTAAACTTCCATAAATTTTGTTACCATATACCCAAGTTGAACTATACCTGCCATATAAAATCCGGCACCCCAAGTCGCATCTTTTGAATCTTTTGGCGCAGGGGTTGCTGTTTTGCCGTCCTCGCTTAGAATAATACCGCTGTGCATAGGCATCCAAAGTCCGAATTCGAGAGCCGGAGTCGCTACAAAATTCCTTGCGAAATTGAAATCTTTAGCAAATCCGATGGACACTTTAAAGGAATTGACATCCTGCCATTCTCCGGTTGCAAGTTCTTTCCCTTCCTTATCCTTATCCCTTACAAAACCGGTAAGTTTAAGCAGACCGCCGTCCTCGGAATTTACCATTCCAAAATCCGCATAAACGAACAATCCCGTTATACCGCCGGAAAAAAACTCACTAAATCGGTATCCCACTTGCGCATCAAAACCTGATATTCCGTATTTTAAAGTGCCATACACTCCCCAGTCGGAATCATACATAATAGTCATACCTGGTTTTATCGCACGACCGTTTATGTAATAGAATTCCGACAATTCATCTGTATGTCCGGTTGCAGCAGTTCTGTTGTCTACGGCTTTTTTACAACGGACAGTTGCCACACGCTTAACACTCTGAGTACCGTCTTTTTTTTGTACGTATTCCACAACGTCGCAGCGTTTTTCAAAATATAGACTTTCTTTGTAACCCATCTTTGCCGCGATAGGATTGACGGAAACAATGGGAATTTTTACTTGAAAATCTGCAACTGTTACGCTATAATCGGCTTGAACACCATAATAGCCACCTGAATTATCGTCCAATTTCGTCTTTTTCTTCCTGTTTCCTTTGTCATCGGTATACTCTGTAATTATTTCGATGTCTGTGTAAAAATCATCACTCTTGACGAACTTCATCGGAAAATTCATTGCATCAATACCGCCTGCGGTCATATAATGATTGGTATAAAAATCTGTTCTAACCTCAGAGTTAAAATCAAGTTTATACAAACAATGCCGAACATACACTCTCTTATGCGTAACAACATCTCCGTTGTCTCTTTTCTTTGTATATGTAGAGTCAGACAAAAACGCTACTGTACAGTAAGAACGGTCAATAAGTTTTTCGCCCAATTCGTAGAGAAGTGTTTTCCTTTGACTTGCGTTCTGTTTCAGAATGTCATTATCAGTAGCGGCATACTCGCCTCTTTCCAAAATTACGTCAATATCATAACCGTTTCCTTCCGTAAAATTCGGAAACCAATTTTTCATAATTCTGTTACCTACCCGATTGTCTTTGATAACGGATTCCGTAAAGTTCTTGAAGTCTGTTTCCTTGGTGATGTTTCTCTGAACAAGCGGACTAATCTTAATATCATTAAAATTGTACTTTTCTGCAACATGAGCCTTATAAAACATATCAGCCGCTCTCATGGCAAGTTCCGAACCGTCATGAATAACAATTCTTGATATTGTCGGACGCATATACTCCCTATCAAGTACATTGTTGCGGTTTGTCAAAAGCCCTGTTTCTTCTTGTGCAAAAACATTCAGACACCAGAGAGTAAGAATGCTTAACAAAAGTTTTTTCATTATTTCTTTTTTTTATTTGGTTAATACTACATTAATATTTTACATCGTAAAGTGTCTCTTTCGGGATTATGCCGTCAGAGATTAAACGCTCTCTGAGAGAACTGTTCAAAACCCTGACCGTAACACGGTACGAGACCTCTATCTTGCCCTTCTGTTTCTGGTTTGAGCCTAACCTTTTGTCTATCATCGAGGTATATTTCAAATATTCGCCGTTGTCAGCGAAAAAAATATCGAAATACCTCGCATATTTTTCACGGGCGTTGGGTTCACAAACTATCGGACGAACATCGCAGCCGCCTTTGCCGCCACGTACTCCGGCAAACAAAACAACCATAACGGCGTTCTTTTTTGCCTGCTCCACCGCATCGCTCTTGTTACGACCCAAACCAGTGGCACGAAGCGTCTGGGAGCCGTCATGCTCCACGCCGAGACATTCAACGTCAAGATTGCGCAAAGATGCGTTCGACTGCGCCGCGGCTGTCCCGAAAAATGCCGTCAGCACAAACGCCAATAAAAAAATGTGTTTCTTCATTATTTGTCGTAATTAAAATTCATAACCTAATTTTAAACCGAGAAAGTTGACCGGATTTGAATAAATTTCTTCTTTCGAGGTGTCAATATCGCCGACGGCATAGTTCAAACCGATTAAAAACGAGTTTCTGTGTTGTCCGATACGTATACCAATAGTCGGCGAAATGAAATATCCGTCGCCCAAAAGCGCACCGCCGTCAAGAGACCAGTAAGGTACTACCCCGCGTGCGTCCTGTGAAACAATATTTCCGCGCAGGTTGAGAAACACCGGCATCGTCCATTTGTTGACCGTACCGCGTACTTTTTCGTTGCCATTGAAATAGCAGTTGACTCCAAGACCGACCCCACCGCGCAAAAACTCGTTCAGACGGTATCCGACAGTAAAAGTCAAAAAGGAACGCTGGAGATTGTCATGATTGAGAATTATAGAACTTGCGGCAGAAATTTCAGCCGCGTACCATACACCGCTCTGTTCAAGTGAAAAATCTTTGAATCTTTGAGGCTTAGGTTTCTCAGGTAGCCTGACATTCTGCGCATTTATATAAGGTGCCAATATAAACGCCGCCAGCAGCAAAACAATTTTTTTCATAGGCTGAAACATTTAAAGTTACGGCTCAAAAATATACCATTTTTTTTTTTTTTACAAAATTTAACAGTCAGAAATTTCGTACAAAAATGTACGGAAATTCAGGATATAGTAATGATGTCTGA
>CAJOGF010000087.1 GCA_905233995.1 uncultured Bacteroidales bacterium
AAAAAAACACGTTAAAACGGTGTTAACAGCGTGAAAAAGTGCTTTTTTAGGCTATAAACCGCCAAAAACGGTTATTTTTTAGGGGTCAAAATCGGGGGTTAAGTGGCAAAAAGTGGATTTTTACAAAACGAAATGTCGTTTTTTTTCCACCCTGTTTGATGGTGGAAAAACAGCCGACTTTTGGGTGGAATGAGAAGTGGAAACGAAATGTCGGCAAGTTGCAAGGCACAAACCGCCGCAATGCACGAAAAATCAACGATTTAATATGTATTTTTGGAGTAACGGCGTATTTTTCGCCATTTCGATGGGCATAATCCAAGCAACATCAAACAAATACCCCATTAAAATGGCTTTTTAAACCGTTTTAACGGGGTTTTATCCAACCAAAATCCAACCAAATCCAACTTTGGAATTTAGGGATTGAAGTGGTTTTTAGTGGGTTAGGAGAGGCGATGTTTGGTTATGCCGGTAATATCACAATCAAAATCACAACCATTATTATGAAAATACAATGCAACAATTATCCTAACCGTCAAAGCCATCGGCTTAAAAATTATGATTACAGCCAGCGAGGATTATATTTTATAACAATATGTTGTCAAAACAAGAAGTGTTTGTTTGGATATATTGACAACAAAACAATGTTTTTGAATGATGCGGGTAAAATGATTGGAAGATGGTATGTTGAAATTGAAAACAAATACCCGAATGTCAAATGCTTGGAACATATTGTTATGCCCAATCACTTTCATTGTTTGTTGCACATAACAACGCAGACCGAAACTGCAATCGGCGATGTTGTCCGATGGTTTAAGACAATGACGACCAACGATTATATTAAAGGTGTTAAAGAAAACAATTGGCGGCGTTTCGACCAAAAACTTTGGCAGCGAGATTTTTACGACATTATCGTTAGAGATTCCAACATGCACTTTAATATTGTCGAATATATCAACAACAATCCTGCACGTTGGGGCGATGATAAATTTATGGTGTGATTTGATTGGTGGACGGGTACGGTTCGGGCGGATATGTGTCCGCCATATTTTTTTAACACATCCACGCAAAAAAACTCTTATTTCCAATTCTATTTTTAATAATTTTCTTACCTTTGCATCGTCCTTTCCTCCGCGCAAAAGTGGCAGAATGGGGCAAATATATTATTAATTCAAGGCGTTTATTTACGCTATGTTTTTGACTTCTTGAAACTTCGCAACTTTCAAAGGTTCGTCAAAGACGTGGCAGCGATAGATGCCCGTGGGTATGTTGTATCGGTATGCAGAATAAATTTGTATGCCCTTATGATATATTGCGTGGGGATTCGCTGCTCGTTTCGACGAACCGGGTAATGCGAAGACCTCAAGAAGTGGAACGGGCGGAATAAGAGTTCCACGCTTTTTTTGTATTATTATCTTATGGCAGGAACTTACATCGGATAATAACGAAGTAAAAACAAATGTCAATACATATCGGAAATTTAATAAAAGAACACTTAGAAAGCAACGGACAAAGTGTTACATGGTTTGCAAAGAAAATAAATCGTTCACGTTCTACTTGTTATGATATTTTTAAAAGCGACAATATTGATACTATATTATTAAGAAAAATTTGTGAAATTCTCAATTACGATTTTTTCAAAGACCTTTCAGACGAAATAGTTCAAAAACTGTCCGAAAAATAATACAAAGTTGCAAGGTTTTTCCGACACAAAACCTTTGAAAACTCAAGAAAAGTCCTATATTTTTGTAACGATTTTTTTTAACAACAAAAATTTAGTTACAAATGAAGAAATTTAAATTTTTATTTACCATGTTGCTTTTGGCAACAATGGCTGGATTTTCGTCTTGCAGTGATGACGAAGATGATGTTGACGTAAGAGAACAAGCGATTGGTAATTATTCTTTTACTACAAGTATTTACATTGAGGACGAAGGAAAATTGGTTTCGTTTGCATCAGAACTTTCTGACCTTGGGGAGGCTTTGGGTATAGAATTTAAGGAAAGCGATTTTCAATTTACTGGTACAGCAACAGTTTCAAAAAGTGGAGACAGCAAAATTCTTATAAAAGAAGACGGTGCTGACGGTGATCAATGGATTTTGAACAACATTAAAGAGGCTTCTAACGGCTTTGTTTTCGATGTTGACGCAACAACTATTGACGATGTACAATTTACCAATTATTCAGGCTACCAACTTGAAGGCGAGACCAAGACATACGGTGGAGGTTATATTGCAACAAACAAGAAATTAGAATTTTACATCTACTCTACATTAGAAGAAGTATTGGACGCATCCCTTGATGAAGAAACAGCAGACGATTTGGTAGAACTTCTTATCGCCAGCGGATACACTGAAGAAGATGCAAAAGAAGATGCCAAACAAAAGGTTGTCTTTGAATTTACTTTAACAAAAAAATAAAATTCAAAACTTTTTATACAACCAACACCTCGCCGATTAAATATTTTTCAGCGAGGTGTTTTTTTTTTGACTTTCAAATTTTTTTCGTAATGGGCAATGATAGTTATAATTGTCTTTGGCAATAATGCAAAAAAATAATTTTAAGACGAGGAATGAAATTTTGTCAACATTGAAACTTGCACAAAAGAAAAAATTTATATATTTGCGAAAAGTTTTTACAAACAAACAATATCAAAAAATATGGCAAACATTCCAGATTTTAAGTACGCCCCAATGTTTCAGTTGGGCAAAGACGAAACTGAATATTATCTTCTTTCAAAAGAAGGCGTTTCGGTAAGCGAATTTGAAGGCAAACCAATCCTAAAAGTATCACCCGAAGCATTAGAAAAACTTTCGCAACAGGCTTTTCACGATGTATCATTTATGTTACGACGTTCTCATAACCAGCAAGTTGCAAAAATTCTTCGCGACCCAGAAGCCTCTGAAAACGACAAATACGTTGCTTTAACATTTTTGCGCAACGCCGAAGTATCGGTAAAAGGTCAACTTCCTCTTTGTCAAGATACTGGTACAGCCATTATACATGGCGAAAAAGGTCAGCAAGTGTGGACAGGATTCTGCGACGAAGAATATCTTGCTAAAGGTGTTTACAACACATACACACAAGACAATCTCCGCTACTCTCAAAACGCCCCTCTCTCGATGTATGAAGAGAAAAACACACGTTGCAACCTCCCCGCACAAATCGACATCGAAGCCACAGAAGGTATGGAATACAAATTTCTTATGGTAACAAAAGGCGGCGGTTCAGCAAACAAAACATACCTTTATCAAGAAACCAAAGCAAGAATCCAAAACCCCGGCACTCTTGTACCTTTCTTAGTAGAAAAAATGAAATCGCTTGGTACAGCGGCTTGTCCTCCTTACCATATTGCATTTGTAATTGGCGGAACGTCAGCCGAAAAGAACCTTCTTACCGTAAAACTCGCTTCAACACACTACTACGATTCGCTGCCTACAACAGGCGACGAAACAGGACGTGCTTTCCGCGATGTTGAACTCGAAAAAGAACTTCTTCAAGAGGCATACAAAATTGGTCTTGGCGCACAGTTCAGTGGAAAATATATGGCTCACGATGTTAGAGTAATACGTCTGCCTCGTCATGGCGCAAGTTGTCCGATTGGTCTTGGAGTAAGTTGTTCTGCTGACAGAAATATCAAAGCCAAAATCAACAAAGACGGTATTTGGATTGAAAAAATGGACGACAATCCAACCGAACTTATCCCCGAAGAACTTCGCAACGCTGGCGAAGGCAACGCAGTAAAAATCGACCTCGACCAACCAATGAGCGAAGTTTGTAAAATACTTACAAAATATCCCGTTGCAACACGGCTATCACTCAACGGCACAATCATCGTTGGACGCGATATTGCACATGCAAAACTCAAAGCAAGACTTGATGCAGGAGAAGACCTTCCGCAATACATGAAAGACCATCCGATTTACTACGCAGGACCTGCAAAAACTCCCGAAGGAATGCCTTGTGGCTCAATGGGTCCTACAACAGCAAACAGAATGGATCCGTATGTTGACGAGTTTCAAGACCATGGCGGCTCAATGATTATGCTCGCAAAAGGAAACAGAACCGAAGCCGTTACAAACGCTTGCAAAAAGCATGGCGGATTCTATCTCGGCTCTATCGGCGGACCGGCTGCTATTTTGGCTCAAAACAACATAAAATCAATAGAATGTGTTGAATATCCCGAACTTGGAATGGAAGCAATTTGGAAAATCAAAGTTCAAGATTTCCCTGCGTTTATTTTGGTTGATGACAAAGGTAACGACTTTTTTAAACAACTAAAACCTTGTTCTGGTTGTACAATAATATAAACCTCACCTAACTTGTTTGTTTATTAGAAAGGGCTTTATTTCGTGTGAAAATCATTCTTGTAGCAAAGAATTTTTCGCGGAATAAAGCCATTTTTATTTATTTTTTTCGTTCTGAAAACGTTTTTTTTAAGACACAAATTCGTAATTTGTATATTTTTTTTTAACTTTGCACTGATTTTTCTTAAAAAACTTAAAAAGGATATAATTTTAACTTAAATTTTTAATAAAAACGAAATGACAAACGATTTATCACCCATTGAGCAGAAAGGTTTTTATAAACTTTCTTGGCTTCAAAGAATAGGTTTTGGCTCTGGCGACATGGCGCAAAATCTTATTTTTCAGGTTATTTGTACCTATCTACTGTTTTTTTATACTGACATCTACGGACTAACACCTTCAGCAGTAGCGATTATGTTTTTGGTTGGAAATGTTGCAAACGTAATTTGGGATCCAATAGTTGGCGCACTTATCGACAAAAACAATCCTCGTTACGGTAAATACCGCTCATATCTACTATATGTGGGCATACCTTTATCAGGTTTTGCAATTTTATGTTTTTATAACGGTTTTGCACCTTCGCTGATATACGCATACGTTACATATATTGCAATGCAATTGTTATATACCTTTATAAATGTGCCATACGGAGCGTTGAACTCCTCGTTAACACGAGATACCAACGAAATCACAATTTTAACTTCTGTTCGTATGTTTATGGCAAATCTTGGTGGACTTGCAGTAAATTCGGGCTTACCGTTATTTATTGCATTAATAGCAGGTGCGCCCTCGGATAGTCTTCCAAAAGATTCGTCAGCATGGTTTGTAACAATGACAATTTATGCAATAGTTGGTTTTTGTCTTCTTGTATTCTGCTTTACACAATGTAAAGAGCGTGTTGTAATGGATCAAAAAGACACCGAAAACGTAAAAGTAAGCGACCTTTGGATGGAATTTTTGCGCAATCGTCCACTTAGAATAATTGCATTTTTCTTTATCACAGCCTTTGCAATGATGTCGGTAGGAAACGCAGCAGGTGCTTATTTTGTCAACAGCAATCTCCACGGCACGGCTGAACAACTTTCGCTTTTTATGGCACTTGGTTCGCTTCCTGCTTTTATTTTTATGCCATTAGTTCCGGCTATAAAACGAAAAGTTGGTAAGAAAAATATGTTTTACATATTCCTTGGAATGGCTATTTTAGGTATGATACTTTTGTATATTATTTCCAAAATGGAAAATCCAAGCATGTATATGGTTTATATTGCTCAATTTATAAAAAGTACGGGCGTAATTGTAGCAACAGGTTATATGTGGGCATTAGTTCCTGAAGTTATTTCATACGGAGAATACACAAGCGGCAAACGAATATCAGGTATTGTAAACGCTTTAACAGGTTTATTTTTCAAAGCAGGAATGACATTTGGAAGTATCGTTGGTCCAGCAGTTCTTGGTTTTGTAGGCTACAAAAGCGATGTAATCGACCAAACACCATTTGCTGAAGAAGGTATCCTTTGGCTTGTTTGTGTTATCCCCGCTGTATTGCTTTTACTTGCAATGTGGATAATTTCAAAATACGAACTTGAAGATGATGTCATCGACAAAATCAATCAAGAAATCGAAGCAAGAAACAAATAATTAGAATCACAAATAACATAAAAAACGTCGTTAGAACCAAAAAAACTAACGACGTTTTTTTATGTCAATTCATTTTTTTTATAAAAGTTCATGACTTAAACAATGAAGACTGCCTCGTCCCCAAATTATATTAGAGGCACTAACGCCAATAACTTGTCTGTCAGAAAAAACATTCTGAATTAAATTCAACGCTTTAGCATCGTTAACATCCTGATAAATAGGCACTAAAACAGACGTTTCTGTTATCAAAAAGTTAGCATAACTTGCTGGTAAACGATTTCCTTTATAATATACAGGTGTTGGAAGAGGAATTTCAACAATATTAAGAGAACTACCGTCTTCGAGTTTTGCGGCTTTAAGTCTGCTAATATTATCTTGCATGGCAAAATAATTAATATCATGCTTATCGTACTCGTTGCAAACTACCACAGTATTTTTGTTGACAAAACGACAAAAATCGTCCACATGACCATGAGTGTCATCACCAGCAATTCCACAACCGAGCCAAATAACATTTGTTACCCCGAAATATTCTTCAAAAACAGTTTCATAATCCTTCTTTGAAAACCCAGAATTTCTGACCTGAACATTATTATCCATCAAACATTCTTCCGTACAAAGCAAAGTTCCTTGACCATTAACATCAATTGCACCACCTTCCAAAGTTATACGCTTTCCGTTATACACGGGCTGAACAAATTCTCTTTCCATAAATTCGGCAACAACTTGCGGAACTTTGTCATCGGCTTTGTACGCTTTATAGTTTGCCCAAGCATTGAAGTTAAAGTCCAAATACACAACTTTTTGCGTATCATTATCAACAATAGGAATAGGTCCAGAATCCCTCATCCAAACTCTATGTGCAGGATATTCAAGATATTTGATATTATCCATCTTTGCGTTAGAATCCAACAAAAGATGATAAACAAAACTTTTCTGTTTTGCATCCTTGACAATAACCACACAAGTTTCTGAAAACGAAATTCGTTTTATAAATTCCACGAACTCGTATTGGACAGCAACAAGTTTCGGAGCAAAGTCCTCTTTATCGCTGTAAGGAAACATAATCAAGATTGCGTTATGTTTCTCAAATTCAGCAGGTAAACGATATTTCATATATTTTTTTTGAATTACGAGTTAATTTTAGCGTCAACTTTTTTAGCCAAATCCATAAAATATTCAGCCGTTAAGGAATTTTCGTTCAAAACGCTTGGCGTTCCGTTGTCGCCATTTTCGCAAATTGATGCCACAAGCGGAATTTGTTCCAACAAATCAATATCGTATTTTTCAGCGATTTTTTTGTTTCCATCTTTTCCGAAAATAAAATACTTATTTTCAGGAAGTTCCGTCGGCGTAAACCAAGCCATATTTTCAACGATTCCCAAAATAGGAACATCAATTTTATCGTTTCTAAACATATTGATACCCTTGATAACGTCTGCAATTGCGACTTGTTGCGGTGTTGAAACGATTATCGCACCCTTCAGTTTAAGAGTCTGAACCACAGTTAGATGAATATCGCTTGTACCGGGAGGCAAATCAAAAAGCAAGTAATCGAGTTCGCCCCAATCGCCATCGTTGATAATCTGATTCAAGAAATTTGAAGCCATTGGACCACGCCAAATTGCAGGGTTTTCAGGGTCGATAAAAAATCCCATTGAAAGAAGTTTAACTCCGTATTTTTCAGCGGGTTGAATGTAATCTTTTTCGCCTTCTCGTCTTGACAATGGACGAAAATCCTCCAATCCAAACATTTTGGGCATTGACGGGCCAAAAACATCAGCGTCAATTAATCCAACCGAATACCCAAGTTTTGCGAGGCCGATTGCAAGATTAGCCGTAACGGTAGACTTTCCAACGCCGCCTTTGCCTGAAGCAACAGCAATAATATTTTTTACTTTTTCGAGCGGAATGTTTTTTTCTTCTTTAGCGTGGGAGGTTTCTTGCTCATCAATATAAATTTCGACATGAATTTCAGCACTAATTTCTGACGCAATCACCTGATGAACCGCTTTTTTCAAAGAACTCAAAAGTGGCTTTGTTGAATGTGTTATTTTAAGACGAACCGAAATTCCATCTGCTGTAATGTCAACGCTCTCTACCATTGAAGAAGATACAATATCTTTCTGATTTTGAGGATTTGTAATCAGTTTCAAAGCGTTAACAACGTCCTCTTTCGTAAAATTTGTCATTGTTACATTTTTTAATATTGCAGCAAAGTTAATACTTTTTTTTAATATACATACTTTTTATTTACGAAAAAAGAACTTACGGTTCTCGTTTCTAAAAAACAAGGTCATACAAGAAGACCCCGAATGGATTGAACACGAGGGAAAGAGAATTTTTGAGGCGATAATATAAAAATACACAAAAGAAAAACATAAAAAAAAATTTTTCTTATAAAAAAATTATCCGTATATTGCAGCGTTTTTTTAAATCAAGTAAAAAAGTCGAAAAAGATGGAAATAAAAAATAACCGACTTGTAGGAGCAACATTTGTAGAAGCACACTCCTATAACAAAACTGCCGTAATAAAACCTGATGCAATCATAATACATTACACCGCAGGTGCAAGCGGTAGCGCGACTGTAAAATTGTTTTCTGCTAAAACCTCAACAACTTCGGCTCACTTTGTGGTTTCCGAAGACGGTACAATAACACAAATGGTAGACCTTAACAGAAAAGCATACCATGCAGGAACAAGTAGTTACAACGGTAGGTCGTCATACAACAACTTTTCAATAGGTATAGAGATTTCCAATCCGGGCTATCTTCAGAAAATCGACGGCAAATATTACACTTGGTGGGAGGCTAAAAAAGACAAAAAAACAGCAACCTCTGCCGACAAAGTGTTTATTGGCAAACACAGAAATGCCGTTACAACAATGACTTATTGGTACAAATATACTGATGCTCAAATTCAGGCAGTAAAAGAGTTGTGTCAGGCGATTTGTAAGGCTTACGATATTATCGAAATTTTGGGACACGAAGAAATCGCCCCCGGATCTTGACGCTCTTCGTGCTGACATTGTTACAAATACAAAGAAAAACCTCAATGTCAGCGAATTGTTTAAAGATGCAATCAAAGATTCTGCATCAACATCGCTAACAATAGGTAGAGTAAAGGTGAAACTAAATTTCAGACAATCACCAAGTTCCAATGCTCCACTGAAATCTTCACCAATGGCAGCCGACACATACGTTTATATCATCGGCACTGATACCACTGGCGAATGGTACAACATTCTTTATGAAATGACAGGCTGGATGGATAAAGATTTTATTGAACAAGACAACACCGACAACGATTACGATGGTGAACTTACAACAAATTCAGCAATGTTGTACAACGACCAAAAGAAAACCCGCCGTTTGGTTAGCGATTTGAAAGCAGGCACAAAATTCAATATACTTGAACAACAAGAAAATATGTTTAGGATTCAAGCCGTTGTTGAAGGCTGGGCAAGCGCAAAATACATTGCAAAAATTTAAATTATAAAATAAAGAAAAGGGATTGTCTAAAAAGGTGGAATGAGACTGTCCAAAAAGTCCACAAACCACCTTTTGACAGTCTCTTTCTTTTTTCAAATTATTCAACAACCTTCTTCAATATTTTAGCCTTTCGTTTTA
>CAJOGF010000088.1 GCA_905233995.1 uncultured Bacteroidales bacterium
ATAACCGCCACAACAAAAGGTATTATCGATACGTTGGTATTAGAAGAAAAATGTCCTATTGATATTTTTCCAGAGAACATTATAATTGGCGGCTACAATAATAAGCCGTCTTTCGATTATGGTATCAACCTTAAATACAAGGGTTTGTCGGTTCTATATTCGTGCAATTCGTCAAAAACTGTAACTCCATACACTAAAAGTGAATATTATTTTGCACCATATTCTTATTACAAATATACCGACTATTTGGGTAACAAACCAGGTCCCTCATATCAAGAGCATAACATAAAAGTGATGTATGAAAAGGATTTCGGACACCTCGGTATATCGGCATCGGCAAGTTACAACAAGGAAAAAATGGCGCGGTATTTTGTGGAAATTGATTCTACCGTCGGGTCATATAGTTATTATGGATATAAATTTCATGAACCTAATTTTAACATATCTGAATATTATTATACAATAGAGTATTATGGAAATGGTTTAGCGAGCATTGTGAAGTGGGAAGACGCAAATTATACTTGTACCTTTAATGCCAATTACGAATATGGAAACTCACGTATTGGTGGCTCGGTGATTTTGGGCATCGATTATAGTTTTTTCAAAGTAGTAGGCATTGAATCGTATAAAATTGATCATTTTACCCACATATCTTTTGGTAATGAAAGTAAAATTATTGAAGTAAGTACCGAAGAACCAAAAAACGATTTTTACTTGCAGATTAAACAGCGATTGGGAAAGTTGATTATTAATTCGGGGTTAAGGTTCGACTATAAAAAACACTGTCGTCTGGCATTTATACCTAATTTTTGGGGTGAGGAAGAAGACAGTATTATCGATAATAGAAGCAAAATGAAAGAATTTTCGCCGCGTATTTCGCTGATTTATATGTTGAATAGGTTTAATTTTAAGTTCAATTATTCAAAGTCGTTTGTGGATGCACCGTACCTCTATCGAACCAATGATTTTAACGTTGTGGTTCTTGGAAATGTTGAACCCGAAAAAATGCACTCGTTCCAACTGACTGCTTCAGCAAAAAAGTTTGTCAAAGGTCTCGAAACAGAATTAAATTTTTATTACAACAAAGGACAAAGATTGTTGAACTCCGAAACTGAATTGTCTTACAATTGGGACGTTACAATAATCGGAGCGGAACTTGTTGCCAAATATGCCATTGGTAAATTCAACCTCAACGCCAATCTTTCGTTTTTGAAAGTTCAAGATTACGTGCCTTATGTATGGGAATATGAAGATTTTGACGATGACGAAGAGATAATGACATATAGTAACACAATTTTCAACGTTCCTAACTTTACCTCTAATATTGTAGTGGGCTACAAATTTTTTGACAAAATGCGGTTTAACGTCAATCTCTATTACACGGGGCGGCAGTATTTTAAAAAAGAAATTTATTATGAAGGCGATATTACAATAGAAAAAATTCCTCAAGTGTTTTTGGTAAGTCCTTCGTTGAATTTTGATTTTAAGCACTTTACGTTTGATATATCAGTTCATAACGCCTTCAACCACAAGTACTCGCTCGGCGGCAAGTGTATTCGCCCTGTTCAACAAAAAGGCGCATGGTTAATGTTGGAAGCGGGATATAGGTTTTAATGGAATTGTTGGGATTGTTTTTAGTTGTCTTTTGGTTTTTGTGAAATTAAAAACAATCCTGCAATTGTAAGCCCTGCGTTGTAAAGCAAAAGTTCGTATCCTGTTTTGTAACCATTGAGCCATTGCTGAGAATTTAAACTGAAAATCAAGCACAAAATTGGCGAAAGGATACATATAATAGGAACGTATTTGTCTGTTACTGTGCGTTTTGTGTATAGTCCGAAAAAGTATAAGCCCAATAGCGGTCCGTATGTATAACTTGCTACAACATACACTGCGTCAATAACACTACTATTTCCAATAACGCTAAAAAGACATATCAGACAGCCCATTACAATTGTGTTGATAATATGAACGATTAATCGTGTTTTCTTAAGACTATTTTCGTCGCTTTTTTTGTCAGCCTGCAGAATGTCTAAGGTTACAGAAGTTGTAAGAGCAGTTACTGCACTTCCCGCTGACGAAAAAGCCGCCGCTATTAATCCAATTATAAACAATACACCGACAATTTGCGGTAAAAATAATTCACCGTTTTGATTGCTTGATGTTGCAAGATATGGGAAAAGCTCATCAGGTTTTAGATTATTTCCTGAAATGTCTTTCAAAACACCGTCAGCAAATAATCCTAATCGTGTCGCATACATATAAAGCAAAACTCCTAACGCCAAAAACAATAAATTGACTGGTAAAAAACTAAAGCCGTAACTTACAACGTTTTTTTGAGCCTCTTTAAGATTTTTGCAACTTAGGTTTTTTTGCATCATGTCTTGGTCGAGACCTGTCATGGCTATTGTTGTGAACATACCAGCAAAAAATTGTTTGAAAAAAAACTGTCTATCGTTAATGTCGTCAAAAAACCACATTCTTGACATTTCAGAATTGTAAATAGACGAAATCATAGTTGAAAAATCTGCTCCTAACGCTTTGGAAACGTACAAAATACATAATACAACCGCCGCAATTAGCGATAACGTTTGAATCATATCTGTCCAAACAAGAGTCTTGACCCCTCCTTTGAAAGTATAAAGAAATACAATCAGCATTGTAACGGCTACATTCAGCCAAAACGGTATGCCTAACGAATTAAAAATTATCAGTTGAAGCACCAATGCCGTTAAGTACATTCTAACTCCGCAACCCAAGAATTTTGAAATCAAAAAGAATCCTGCACCAGTTTTGTAACTTGCTGTTGAAAATCTTTTGTCAAGATAAGTGTATATAGAGTTGAGATTCAATTTGTAATATAGTGGTAACAAGACGTATGCAATCACAAAATATCCTGCTACAAAGCCGAGTGCCATCTGAAGGTAGCCAAATTGCGAGGTTGCAACCATGCCCGGTACTGAAATAAATGTTACGCCCGAAATTGATGTGCCAATCATTGCAATTGCTACAACATACCATGGCGATTGTTTTGAACCAGAAAAAAAATCGTTGTTTAAAGTTTTCTTTTTGGTTGTTAAATAACTGATTGATAGAATAATTGCAAAATATATAGCAATTATTGTCATAATTAATGCTGTTGACATATTTTTTTTAAGAATTTTAGGCTGCAAAAATACATTATTCTTTGCATTTTACAAAAATGTTAAAGTTTTTATTTTTGGTGATTTTGCAGATAAAATCTTTTGATTCGCCGAAAAATTGGCTAAAATTATATAATTGTACTTTTTACAATATTTCTATAAAATTCGTAAAATTATCTATTAATTGTTAGTTGATTTAATAAATTAAAATTTACGTATTCTGTTATTGAAAACTACCTTTTAGTAGAAAATAATATTTTATAGTTTCTATAAACTGTAATTTTGTGTCTATAAAATGATAATAGAAATCACAGTTATAATAGATAAAACGAAATAATTAATTACTAAAAAACATCATAAATTATGAATGGTAAATATTTTCTGTATTTGTTTGCTGCTTCTGTTCTTTTAATAGGACAATCTTGCAAAAAGAGTTTTGAGGACGATAATGTCGAGCAAAATGATTCTGACACAGAACAACAGTCAGGCGTTGTAACGAAAGAGGAAACTGTCGACACCTCAAACGTGTCGGAAAATGATTCTGACTACGAGTTTAATGTGTCAACTTTAAACAAAATTATCGGTAAAACAACTTCGGTTGCCGTAGAGGGAACTGGCGTAACTTCAGAAGGTAGCGTTGCAACTATTTCGGCAAGCGGAGATTATTATGTTTCAGGAACTTTAAATGATGGTCAATTGATTGTTGATGTTGCAGACGGCGATGATGGAACGGTCAAGATAATTCTTTCTGATGTTGACTTTTCTTGTGCTTCAGGACCGGCTATGTATATAAAAAATGCTGAAAAAGTTTCAGTTTTGATTTCAGACGGAACTGATAATAAATTTACTTCCACTTATACTGGTTCTGACTCTTTGGCTTGTATTCATTCTAAAGAAGATTTGTTTTTTTCAGCGGGAGAGTTGGCAACAGGACAGTTGACAGTAAATTCAGCCGCTTTTGAAGGTATTAAATCAACTGACGGAATTATTATTAACGGCGGTATTTTCAATGTAACTTCCGAGGATAATGAAGGTATTCAGGCTAAAACATATCTTCTTGTTAGAGACGGTAGCATAACAGCAGCGGGTGGCAATCATGCAATCAAAACCACTTCTGAGAAAGAAGGCAAAGGTTATGTGTATATTACAGGAGGAAGTTTCAAGTTGACAGGAAAAAAAGACGGCATTCACGCTACGGGAAATGTTCAGATTGACGGCGGGTCGTTTGGAATTGCAGCCTCTGACGATGGTATTTCGTCGGATTCGCATATTATAATTGGTAATGGAACTTTCAAGACCATTTCTGTTGCAGATCACGGTTTTAATGCTGCTGGTAATATTACAATCAAAGATGGTGAGTATGAAATCATTAAAGCCGACAAATGTATAGCCGCTGACGGAAATATCACAATTGACGGTGGTAGTTTTACGTTGACTCCATACGTTACCGTGTCGAGTAGCGAATCTGGAAGTGGTCATGGTATCACAACAAAGAAAAATGATGACACTGGACTTAGAACAGGAAATGTTACAATCAATGGCGGAAATATCAATATTACGCAATCATACGAAGGTATACAAGGTGTTGTAATTACTGTAAATGGCGGTACAATCAAGGTTGTTTCTTCAGATGACGCTTTCAACGCTTCTGACGGTGGAAGTCAGATGGGCGGAATGGGCGGCGGTTTCAATCCTCGTGGCGGAGGCTCAAGTTCTACTTCTTCGTCTTCAAGTATTGCGCTTATTATCAATGGTGGAAATATTTATGTAACTTCCAAAGGCGACGGTCTTGATTCTAACGGCTCGTTTCTCAAAATTCTAATGCAAACGAACCTTTAGACGCAGGCGATGGTTATGAACCTCAAATAACGGGCGGTGTTGTAATTGCTGTTGGCAGTCAGGGTATGGCTTCGGCTCCGAGTGTAACTCAAACTGCTGTGTTTACTTCGCTTTCAGGTTCGGCAAATACGGTTGTCGCTGTTAACGATGAGTCTGGAAACAATATCATGGCATGGACAGTTCCTCAGGCTTTTCAAATTGCGACAATTTCAGCACCAGAGCTCAAGAGCGGAACTTATAAAATTTTGACAAATGCTACTGTCAGTGGTCAAGAATATGTTGAAGGTTTCAATTTCTATTATCCTGCAACTTCTGCCACAAGCAATTCGTCAACATCGGTTACTTTGAATGAAGGAAAATGTACTTCTAACGGTGGAAATTCAGGTGGAAATTTCGGTCCCGGTGGAAGATTCTAATCATAACAAATTAAAAAAAATCATAATCCAAAACATTTTTTATTCTGTTTGTTGTGTAAAAATTATAGTGTTAAGATAAAAAAAATAAAGTTAATTACAAAATTTTAAAAAGTTGGGAATTAATATAAGAAGTGTGTATTGGTTTTGAATTATGATTTTTTTTATTATGACAAAAAAAATATGCAGATACTAAACAATTTTACTTCGATTGGTCTTGACGATATAGGAAAAGCAAATTTCATGAACAGAATTGATACTAAATTTCCGCTTCGCTCTGAGGTCTTGTTGAAAAAAATTCTGCCAGAAATTATTGATGATTACTATATTGTTGAAATTCAAGGGTTAAGATATATGGAATACAAAACAGTGTATTTCGATACTCCAGACAATTGGTTTTATACAACGCATCATAACGGCAAAAAAGATCGTTATAAGGTCAGAAAACGTATGTATGTTGATACTCAAACTTCGTTTTTGGAGGTTAAGCACAAAAACAACAAAGGCAAAACCAAAAAGAAACGAATTGAAATTAAAACTGATTTGTTTGAAATTTTTCCTGAAGAATATTCTTTTTTGGAAAAACATGTTCCCGTTGACCCAAAAACATTGAGACCTACAATCGAAAATCATTTTCACCGCATAACTTTGGTAAGAAAAGATATGACGGAGCGTTGTACAATCGATTGTGAACTTGGTTTTAAGGATTCGTCTTGCGGACACGAAACAAATCATTTCGCAATGGTTGAACTAAAACACGAGGCTGGTGCAGAAAAATCACCGCTACAACTTGTGCTTGCAAAATATGGCGTTAAAGAGTCTGGCTTTAGTAAATATTGTATTGGTCGGGTGCTGAATAATCAACAAGGTATTAAGAAAAATCTTTTTAACGTGAAAATCCGTATGTTGCAAAAACGCCTTAAAAATGCACTTTAGGCAATTGACAATTCACAATTGACAATTCACAATTGAAAGTTGAAAATTGAAAGTTGAGAAACGAGAATTACTAATTAAATAAAAATTATAAAAAAATGTTGTTGGATATTTTACAAGAAATTCAAGATTTTAGTTTAGAAAATGTTAAATTCTACAACTTGAGTCTTATTGATTATAGAGATTTCGGAAAACTTTTTTTCAGACTTCTTTTTAATTCGGGCATATTGTATGTCTTGATAAATTTGATTTACGGCAAAAGCGGTCGTCGAGAATTTACTTTTACGTACTACGCGCTTGGAACGGCTATTTTCTTGATGTGTTTTCTTTTGGAAGACGTAAAACTTGAACTCGGTTTTGCTCTTGGTCTGTTTGCCGTTTTTGGTATTCTGAAATATAGAACCGATCCTATTCCGATTCGCGAAATGACTTATCTTTTTGTTGTTATCGGAATTGCTGTCCTCAACGCTTTGGCTAACAAGAAGGTAAGCGTAGCAGAACTCGTATTGACAAATTTAGCCATTTTGTTTTGCGTTTTCTTGTTGGAAAAATTCCTTATCAAAAGCGAAGGTCATATTGATATTATTTACGAAAAAATCGAAAATATCAAAGTTGAAAACAAATCAATTCTTTTGGAAGATTTGGAAAAACGCACCGGTTTGAAAGTCAAAAGATTCGATTTCGTTAAAATTGATTTCTTAAAAGATATTGCCCTTATGAGGGTTTATTATGACAAAACTGCGTTACCTAAAACAGAATAATAATATAATTGTTAAACTTTTAATAAAAAAAAGCAAGATGAAAAAAACATTTTTGACATTATTGGCAGTATGTGCAATGTTTTCTGCCATGGCTCAAACAAAGGTTGAACTCAAAGATTTTCAGCCAAAAGCCTCAACTTATGCAGGTCAATCGGTTCAAGTTAGCGGTTATCTTGTTGAAATTGGAAAGGACGGGAAATCAGCCATTATAAGTGAAAATGCTGAAATTCAAAAGCCATCTAAAGGTCAAGAAAATTCTTCTGCAAAACCTTCAGGAAAACCTGCTGGTATGGTTCATATTTCGTCAGAGACTGCAATCAACACCTCTCTTAAAGGTAAATCAGTAACCGTTACTGGTGTTGTGTCAGAGGAAAAAATGCCCGAAAAACCCGACAATGGTAACAACAAAGATACTTTGTCGCGTCCTAATCCTCCAAAAAACAAGGTTGCTTCTGATACTTTAGGTAAAAAAATGCCTCCTGAGAAAGGTCAAAGAGGTGGTGGCAAACATTATGTTATCAGCAATGCTGTTATAACTGAAAATTAATAAAAAAGACAATTTATGAAAATTGATAAAATCATTTTGACACTTGCGGCGTGCGCTTTTTGCATTGCCGCAAATGCTCAAGAAAAACGTTACCCTATTTATCTTAATGCCGGTTTTGAAAAAGAATTTTTGCCGTATTTGTCAGCAGGACTTGACTTGGAAGGTCGCTTTTGTAATGCAACTTCAACACAAAAATTATTGATAAAGCCGTTTGTGGAATTTTCGCCGATAAAATATTTTTCGCTTGGAGCGGAATATCGTTGGAATATGACACACGATAATGGCGAAGACCCTGCAACTACTGATTGGCAACAAAGATTGGGTATTTATGCCAAGGGAAAATATGCGTTTTACGGTTTTAAACTTGAAGCAAGAGTTAAATTTTGCAATTATAGTGGTGATTATTCTTATTGGGATACCGACTCCAAAACGTATATTGAAGATGAAACCGAAAGGTATTTAAGATTTAAAATTCAAGCGGGTTACAAAATAAAACCGATTAAACTTACACCGTATTTTTCTTACGAAATTTTCGACAATCTTACAATGGGTAAGGTTGATAAATTGCGTTATACATTTGGCTTGAAGAAAAAACTGTCAAAACAGCATACTATTGGTTTTGAATATATGTTGGAGCAGAAGTTTAACCGTTATAGCAAAAAAGGAAAAGTAAAGGACGATATACATAATAATGTTTTCGCTTTTTCTTATAAGTTTACTTTGCCTTACAAACAAAAAAGTCAAGAATAAAAATTTTTTAGTTTACAAAAAATGGTTTACCTTTACGATGAAATTTTTCATAAGTAAGTCGGTATTGAAAAAAACTGAATTATTAGTAGTTGGTTTAATTTGGGCTGTAGCGATTTTTACTCCTGCTGTAAGTGTAATTGATTCTGAATATGGCAATTTTTACATGGAGTTGAAAATGTCGCTTATGGGTTCGTTGCCATTTTTTATTTTGTTTTTGGTAAACCATTTTTTGTTGGTTGAAAAATTTTTGTTCAGCGGAAAAACTTGGAAGTTTATTATTCTGAATTTAGCGTTGGTGGTATCAGTTTTTTTTGCATCTAAATATTGGACTTTTGACCCCGAACATGAGCAACCGCCTTTCTTAAAACACGAAATGCCAAAGTTTGACGATAAGAATTTTCCGCATCGAGATCATAAAGGTCCGCCTTTCAAATCTTTATCGCTTGTAATTGCGGTTCTTGTTATTGGTTGTGATTGTGGTGTTAAGTTGTCTTTCAGGTATTTGCAGTTGCGACACGAAGACCTTGAAAAGCAAAAGCAAAATAGCGAAAATCGACTTTCACAACTAAAACATCAAATAAGTCCGCATTTTTTTATGAATACTCTCAATAATATTCACGCTCTTGTGGATATTGACCCTGAACTTGCAAAAGAAGCGGTTATAAGATTGTCAAAATTAATGCGTTACGTATTGTATCAAACCAAAGAAGGCTCCTCGGATTTAGCCTCTGAAATAGAATTTATGCAAAGTTATATTTCTCTGATGAGGCTTAGATTTTCCGAAAAAGTAAAAATTAATTTTACTGTTGCTGAGGATTTACCAGAGGGTAAGAAAATTCCGTCATTGATTTTTATTTCAATGATAGAAAACGCTTTTAAGCATGGTATTAGTTACAAAAAACAATCGTTTGTTGATATAAAACTTTTTGCAGAAAACAACGAAAAACTTGTTTTTATTTGTGAAAATAGTCTTGTTGAAAACGATTCAGTTAATAACAATAAAGAAAAAAAGGAAGGCGGAATTGGACAAGAAAATACCATCAACCGTCTTGACCTTGTTTATGGCAAAAATTATACGCTTGATATAAACAAGGATTTGGAGAATGAAATTTATAGAGTTAAAATTATAATACCTTTATTATGAGATGTATAGCAATTGACGACGAACCTTTAGCATTAAGGCAGGTATGTTCTTATATTTCCAAAACCGAAGGCTTGGAACTTATTGCAAGTTTTGAATCTTCGGTTCAGGCGCAAAAGTTTTTAGCTTCGGAAGAAAATCCTACAGATGTTATGTTTGTAGATGTCAATATGCCTGATTTAAAGGGAATTGACCTTGTAAAATCGTTAATTAATCCTCCTATTGTAATTTTTACGACCGCATATTCCGAATATGCGGTTGAAGGTTTCAAGGTTGGTGCCGTTGATTATATTCTAAAACCAATTAGTTATGAGGACTTTATGCGTGCAGTAAGGAAAGCACAAGAAGTTTTCAATCATAAAGAAGATGATAGACTACAGATTTCGCGCTCGTCGAAGTTTGTTCCAAACGGTAAGTTTTTTTTTCTTAAAAGCGAATACAAAATTGTTAGAATAAATTTTGACGAAATAAAATATATAGAATCGGTAAGGGAATATGTTCGTTTTCATTTTGACAATCGCCGTCCTGTGATGAGCCTTCTTACAATTAAAGCCGTTGAAAATTATCTTCCAAGAGAAAAATTTATGCGAGTTCATCGCTCGTATATTGTTAATCTTGACAAAATTGCTGAAATCGAAAGGTTTAGAATAGTTTTTGACGGTGATACTTTTATTCCTGTCAGCGAACAATATAAAGATAGATTTCAAGATTTTTTGGATAAAAATTTTGCTGTTTAAAAAATATTATTTTACTTTTGCCCAAAGTGAATTTTATTTTTATTAAACTAAAAAATATTTGACCTATGAACAACAAAATTTTAGCCTCGATAGCCATAGTTTTTGTTGGTTTGGCGTTTTTGGGTGTAGCGTTTGTAGTATTTTTAACACGAGGAAAATCAGCATTTTGGATAAATAAAAAAATTAAAATTGGAGCATCGCTTTTAACTCTGTCGTCTATTGTTAGCGGCTCTACGGGTTGTGGCGTTTTTCAGCCAACTTGTTATGAACCAGCCATTCCGCCAGAGCAAATGTGTTACGATATGCCCGCACCACAACCGTTTGAAATTTTAATTCAAGAAGTTGAAAATACAGAAAGTCTTAAAATTTCTGGCGTTAAAACTGGCGCGGACGGAAGTTTTACCTATTCTTTTAGAAAAGAAAGCGACACTATTTCGAGTGGAAAATTATTAATAGATACTCTTGGTGGTTTCAAAATTCAAATAAACAAAAAAGTCGAAGCAGGAGATTATAATTTGTTTGTTACAGATACAGAAAGCGAGTATACATTGTCGGTGAATGTTGAAGTTAAGGAATAAAATAGACTATGAAACCGAAGTTGCCGCTTTTAAGTTTTGAGGTAACAATGACATGTAATCTCAAATGTCGTTTTTGTTATAATCATTACAAAAATACGGGGGTAAAACCTGAAATTTCGTCTTACACTATTGCAAAAAAAACTTTAAAAAAAATTGTCAAGGTTTTTGACGTAGGACAACTCACCTTTACAGGCGGAGAACCTTTTATGAGTGAAAGATTTTCGGAGTTAGTGCTTTTAGCAAGACTAAAAGGTGCAACGGTAACGGTAATTTCAAACGGCAATTTTGCTCAAATAGATAAATATCTTCAACTTACGGAACTTGGAGTAAAACTTTTTGAACTTCCGATTCATAGTCATAATCCTGAAATTCATGATTTAATGACTGGGCGAAAAGGTTCGCATGAAAAGTCGGTTTCAATAATTAAAAACTTGATAGTTAATGCTGTAACGCCGGTTGCGGTTATTGTGTTAACAAAATTCAATGCTGATAGTATTTTAGAAACTGTAAAATTTATCTCTAATCTTGGCATAAAGCAAGTTATGCTAAACCGCTATAATATTGGCGGTGAAGGAGTTAAAAATCCGCTTGAAGTTTTACCAACGGAAAGTCAACTGAAAAAAGCATTTTCTGATATTTCGTTGTTTGCATTGAAAAACAACTTGAAAGTATTTTCAAGTGTTTGCACCCCGTTTTGTATTTTAAAGCCGACTGAATACCCCGGAATTGGTTTTTCGTCGTGTTCAACCGACATTACAAAGCGTCCGGTAACGATAGATTATCTTGGAAATCTTAGATTTTGTAATCATTCGCCAGTGGTTTTAGGTAATATTTTCAAAAATTTGCCTCAGGAAATTTTGTCAAATCCTTTGCTGAAGGAATGGGAAAATGTGGTGCCTATTTTTTGTGAAAATTGTGAAAAATTTAAATATTGTAAGGCAGGTTGTAGAGCAGCGAGTCAGCAGTGTGGCTTTGCGTTAGACAAACCTGACCCTATAATTTTTATGTATAATAAAAAACAATAATTTTTAACATTATGCTTGATTTTAAGAAATATAGTTCTATTGAAAATTCGTTTGATGAGGAGTTTATGTTGAATGTTAGGAAATTTGTTGACCCTAATGAAGTTTTTGTGGTTCAAGAAAAAGTTCACGGGTCGAATACAAGTTTTATTACTAACGGACAGCAAATAAAGTTTGCCAAAAGAACAGCGATTATTGCTGATAACGAAAATTTTTTCAATTATGAGGAACTTTTGGAAAGATATACCGACAAGGTCAAAAATCTTTTTATGCTTATTAAAAAAGAATTTCCTGAGATAGATTATGCAGTGATTTTTGGTGAATTTTTCGGAGGGTGTTATCCGCACAAAGAGGTCAAAAAGAATACGACTATGATGGCAATTCAAAAGGGGGTGTTTTATTCTCCGATACACGAATTTTACGGTTTTGACATTTTTATTGTCAGCGAAAAAAACGATATTCATCAATATCTTGGTGTTGAAAAATGTAATGCTCTTTTTGAAAAAGGTGGTTTCTTATATGCTAAAACATTGTTTCAAGGCACTTTGGACGAGTGTTTGAAATATCCTAACGCTTTTGAAAGTACAATTTATAAAGAGTTAGGATATCCGAAAATCGAAGATAATATTTGTGAAGGTGTTGTCATAAGACCGTTGACTCCCAAGTATCTGCCAAACGGAGCAAGAATTATGATTAAAAACAAAAACGAAAGATTTGCTGAAAAAAAACAAGAGAAACGTCGTCCGAAAGTTGAAAAACTGCCCGTAACTTTTTCTCAAGATTATACTTTGCTTTTGGAAAAAGTGGAAGATTATGTTACAGAAAACCGATTAGATAATGTTGTAAGTCATATTGGAGAGGTAAGTATGCCAAAAGATTTAGGCAAACTTTCTGGAATGTTTTCAAAGGATATTTTGGAGGATTTTCTTAAGGAAAATTCTAATGATTTTTATGCAATCGAAAAAAACGAACAAAAAGCCTTTACAAAGCAACTCAATCTGTTAGCACTAAAAGTTGTAAAAGAAAAATATAAAATTGTGTAAATAAAAAAAGCGGTCTTGACGTTATCACAACGTATCTATTGACCGCATCCTTTTTACCAATTACACTAAATATGCTTAAAAATCATTTTCTTCCATTTAAATACAAATCTTGTTTAATCTTAACTTTTTTTTTGAAAAAAGTTCTGTAATTAAATAGTGTTAATTTTTTTCAATAACCGTTGCAAATATAAGCATTTTTTGTGTCCCAACAAAGGTTTTAGAAATGTTTTTTTGTAAAATTAACAATTAATTTTTAAAACTATGTATCGGGGCAGGAATCCTGCCTTTTCGGTTAACAAAAATTGAACAATCAAATTTGTTTACTTCCATAACGGGGGCGTGTCCTAACAAGCCTCCGAAATCTATTACGTCGCCAACTTTTTTGCCGAAAGCGGGGATTATTCTTACTGCGGTTGTTTTTTGATTAACCATTCCGATTGCGGCTTCATCGGCTATAATGCCCGAAATTGTTGAAGCAGGAGTATCGCCCGGAATTGCAATCATGTCAAGACCTACGGAGCAGACACAAGTCATTGCTTCAAGTTTTTCTATTGAAAGTGCACCTGCTTCAACAGCGTTAATCATTCCTTGGTCTTCGCTGACGGGGATAAATGCGCCGCTCAAACCGCCTACATACGAACTTGCCATCACTCCGCCTTTTTTTACTTGGTCGTTAAGAAGTGCTAACGCTGCTGTTGTGCCGGGTGCTCCAGTTTGTTCAAGCCCGATTGCGTGAAGAATGTCAGCAACAGAATCGCCTATTGCGGGGGTCGGAGCAAGTGAGAGGTCAATTATTCCAAAAGGTATGTTTAGTCGTCTTGAGGCTTCTTGTGCTACAAGTTGACCAACGCGAGTGATTTTGAAAGCCGTTCTTTTGATAGTCTCGCATAAAGTTTCAAAATCGGCGTTTTCAAGATTTTCGAGAGCGTGTTTCACAACTCCCGGTCCGCTGGATATGCACCAGCCATAAACGGATTATCGTCAGGAGCGTTGCACAATGCCACGAGTTTTGCGCAACCTAATGATTGACTTTCTGCGGTTTTTTCAGCGGTTTGTTTTATAACCTCGCCAAGAAGTCTAACGGCATCCATGTTGATTCCTGTTTTTGTTGACGCAAGATTAATGGAAGAACATACTCTTGAGGTTTGGGCTAATGCTTGAGGGATAGACCTAATTAAAAGTTCATCGCTTTTGGTCATTCCTTTTGACACAATTGCCGAAAAACCTCCTAAAAAGTTAACTCCCGTTTCCAAAGCCGCTTGGTCTAATGCAAGCGCGATTTTAACATAATCGTCAGGTGTTTTGCAAGCAGAGGCTCCTATTATGGAGGCTGGCGTTATCGAAATTCTTTTGTTGACAATTGGAATTCCGTATTCGCAGGAGATTTTTTCACCGGTTGCAACAAGGTCTTTGGCGTAACGGCGAATTTTATCTTTTATGTTTTGACAAAGCCTATCTATATTGCTGTCAGCAGTATCCGAAAGGTTGATTCCCATGGTGATAGTTCTAACGTCTAAGTTTTCGTGTTCTATCATCATGTTGGTTTGAAAAACTTCGTTTATGTTTATCATTTTTTAGATTCTGTGCATTTTGTTAAAGATTTCTTCCTTTTGACACCTTATTATTACGCCTATTTGTTCGCCTAATGTCTTGAGTTCTTCTGATATTTCGGTATGAACTTTAACGGCTTTTTGCATGTCAACAATCATCATCATGTTAAAATAACCTTGAACGATTGTTTGAGAAATGTCGAGTATATTTATCTGGTTGTCAGCTAAATATGTGCAAACTTTTGCGATAATTCCAACGGCATCTTTGCCGACGACAGTAATGATTGTTTTGTTCATTTTTTTGATGTTTTATTTTTTTGCAAATGTAAATGTTTTTGTGTTTTTTTCAAAACAAATATTTTTTGCAAAAGCCGAAAAAAAACTTTATCTTTGTTGTCAAGAAAAACGTACGTAAAAACCGCAACTGCTTATGTCGAAATACTTAAATCCAAAAGTAGACTTAACGTTTAAAAAAGTTTTTGGCGAGCATGAAAATCTCGTCAAAAGCCTTTTGAATGCCCTTTTGCCGCTACCAGAAGGCATGACAATTGAAAAAGTAGAATATCTTACCGCCGAAAATGTCCCCGAAAATCCGGCGAAAAAATATTCAATAGTTGATGTTCGTTGCACCGACAATAAAGGTCGTGGCTTTATTGTTGAAATGCAAAATTATTGGAACAAG
>CAJOGF010000089.1 GCA_905233995.1 uncultured Bacteroidales bacterium
CTTTAGGACGATAAAAGACAAAACTATTAGGAACATATTTCCTTAGAACCTCGTTAGAGGATTTCAGAAGGGCATCTTGAATCCTTTTAGCATACATCATAGATTCTTGAGTGCTACGAGTTGATGCCATAAGTTCGTTCTTCTGAAGATTTGTACGCTTTAAGGTTTCTTCCAAAACTTTTTCATAGTGTTTTTGCTTGCTAATATCAACCATAAAACCTATGATTCCCATAATCTTACCTTCATCGCCGTATGGAACCTGCGAGACAGAATACCAAGAATTAATCCCGTCACGACTTTTTATAAGAATATCCTGATTTAGATAACTTATACCAGTCTTTAAAATATCCTCATCTTGGTTGATAATTATAGAAAAATCCTCTGGCATAGGAATTTGCTCTGACTTATAACCTTTGATTCTTTCGATAGGCAAACCAATACTTTCGGCGAAAAGCGAATTTACCAAAACATAACGATTGAAACGGTCTTTCATAAAAATTTTAGCAGGAAGAGTTTCAATAAGTTTTTCCATTTGCCAAAGAGTTTCTTTCAGACGTTGTTCGTAACGATTAGACTCTGTAACATCTCTTGTTACGCCCAAAAATTCTTTCAAGCCAAAAGAATCAGTAATAACCGACACCACCGATTCTAACTCTTTCAAATCGCCATTCTTACAAAAAGCAGTTGCCTTGAAACGATGATACGGCTCTGCAAACGACCCTTGACGGATAAGTTCGGAGGCTTTCATAGTGATTCTGTTAAGACTTTCGCCTTGCAATATGTCGCGAAGATTCATCTTCAAGAACTCGGATTTTGAATATCCTAACATTCTCTCAACCGAATTGTTTATATAATTGATATTGAACGTATTTGGATCTATTTTCCAAATCATATCAACAGTATTTTCGGTAATCATACGATATTTATCTTCCGAATCAGAAAGTTTTTTCAAAACCTTTTGAGTCTCAGTAACATCGTGAGCCACAATCACAAGTTCGCTCGGATAAGGAGAATCTGGAGTGTTGAAAAGTGGATTTAACGAGAGTTCAACGTCAACATAATTGCCAATATAACTTTTTGCCTTGCAAATCAGACGAGTTTTCCCGTATGCAGTACGGTCTAATTCAGGATTTTCAACCAAATTTTTCGAGAAAATATGTTTTATTCGCTGCAACGAAGAAGCGTCAAGCAATTCTGAAACATCTTTTTCCAAAAATTCGTTTTGAGTATATCCCATCAATTCTTTAACCGCAGGACTTACAAACATAATTTTTTTCTTGTTATAATCGTAAATCAAAATTACATCGCTGCAATTATCCAAAATTGCAGAATATTTACGATTAAATTCTTTGAGTTCGTCCTCAACGGTAGTATCTTTGCTGACATCTTCAAAAGCAGCAGCATAGCCTGTTACGTATCCACCTTTCTTAATCGGCGTGAAAGTAGCAGAAAGTCTTAATTCTGTTGCATCTTTTCTACGACAAAAAATTTCACCTTTCCATGCTTTTCCTGACGAAAGTCTGCGCCAAAAGTCATAATTAAAAACTGGCAAAGATTCTGTTGTCCAAAACAATATGGGTTGCTCGTCGATTAATTCTTGCAAAGAATAAAGAGTTGCATTTTCAAAACTACGATTTGCATACGTAATTTTTCCCATCGGGTCTGTCAAAATAAAACCAAGATAGTTTTGAGAAATGATGCTTTCAAAATCAGGCTTATCATCTTTGTGATTATCAGTTGGTTCTACAATATGAAGTGTGGGCAAATCTTTCTCCACCTTTCCAACAACTTTACTTTTCTGAGCAACAAAAATTAAGAACATTATTATCAGAACCACCAACAACAGAACTACCGCAAAAATATAGTTTACTTTACGAAATACATAACTATAATTGTCTGAAAATTCAAAGTTTAAATATCCAATTTTTTTTCCTCCCGGATTTTTCAATACAATAGAAAGTAAACTTGGAGCAATTTTAGCATTTAAAGTATCACTACCGATATATATTGTTGACTGATGCATATCAGAAGTATTAACTCTGTTTACAACCATAAAATACATCGGTTTTTCGGTTAAAGACTTGTCTGTACGTCTTAATCTTGAAACAAAAAGCGTATAAACACTATCACCTAACACCTTATTGTAAGTAACAAGATTAGAATAATAGAAAAGAGGCATAAACTCTTTGGAATCCAATTGAATAGTAGCCTCAAAGTCTATATTTCCACCCTTGTCGGCAGAGCAGCAAACCTTACCTTCACTATCCAAAACTGCAACACCCACAAGGTTGTAATCTTCAAGAATATTGAACACATTTTCCCTTAACCATGCGGTATCATTTTCCAAACTTTTATCAATCAACTCGTCGTAGGAAGAATAATCGCGAACAATATCCATCACAACATTTTCTCGACTGTCAATTGTGTAAACCAAATTTGACCTTTCGGTCTCAAAAGCATATTCTTTTATGATATTGACATGAATTACAAAAAAAACAATCAATATCAAAGGTACAACCAAAACTGATATAACAATTCGTATTCTGTTCATTTTAGTTCTTTTAAAATAGCCAAAACTAAAGTCCAAAGTTTTTCAACAGTTACTCTCTCAAGAGCCTCGTTAGGTGAATGAGCGTTTTTTATTGTAGGTCCTAATGAAATCATATCAAGATCCATTTTTTTGTTTTTCAACACTCCACATTCCAAACCAGCATGAATGGAAGAAACCTTAGGCGAAATACCAAAAAGACGTTCACCCCGGATAATAATTATTATGCACAACCTGTGCTTGTCCCATTGTAAAAATATTTTCAACCTTTTCGGCTATCATATTTTTTTCTAATTCTGACAAACTTCTTTGCGTTGTAACAACTTGAATCTTACTATTTTGAAGAAACTTAACTACACATACCGTAGTTGAAGTTTCAACAACATCTCTCAAAATACTACTCCACTGAATTACGCCATTAGGCAAACCCCTTAAAGTACAAATAAGATTTCGTCTTGATAAAGAATCAACAGCGAATGTAACCTTGGAAGTTTCTTTGCAACTGATTTTCAAATCTTTATCCGTCAAAGCATATCTATCTTTAACGTCAACACAATAAAACTTGAAAATTTTATCAAAACTTTCTTCATATTTCTTGTCAAAAGCCACAACCGCCTTTGCAAATCTTGGAATCGCATTTCTTAACGTCCCGCCATTGAAACTACAAAGACAAAAATCTATTTTTTTCTGAAACAACCATAACAAACGGTTGAGAATCAAAATAGCATTTGCTCTTTTCAAATGTATATCGCTGCCCGAATGTCCGCCTAACAAACCGTCAACGAAGATTTCCTTAAAAACATAATTTTCAGGAACTTTAGTTTTTTGATAGATAAAATCAGCATTAGTTCCAATACTTCCTGCACAACCCGTAAAAATTGTACCAAATTCTTGCGAATCCAAATTTATCAAAGCCTCAAAACCTGTCAAAAGAGAACGATCCATTTTCTTCACACCAACAAGCCCCACTTCTTCTTCCACAGTAAAAAGGCAACCAACTTTTCCAATCCTAAGACTACTATCGCCAAGAAGTGTCAGCATTAAGGCTACTCCAATGCCATTATCAGCACCTAATGTTGTACCTTTTGCCTTGATAATTTCATCAGAAGATGCCAAAGTGATTTCTTGTTTTGAAAAATCAAAACTAATACTTTCTTCTTTTTCGCAGGACATATCAAGATGTGCCTGAAGTAAAATCGGTTTATAAGATTCACACCCTTTACTCGAAGGTCTTACAACAAGAATATTCCCGGCGTTATCAACTTTTAATGGCAAAGAATGTCCCTGAGCGAACTTTTTAACAAAATCCGATACTTGTTTTTCTTTACCTGAACCTCTCGGTATTTTCAGCAAACAACCGAAATAATACCAGATACCGTCAATATTTTTTTTTGAGGCAACCACCTTAATAAAATCCTTTGAAAAAATTTCGGGTAAAGGTATAAAAAAATTCAAATAAAAATACTAATTTTGCGCAATAATTTTTTTAAGGAATTTTATAAAATGATGACTTCAAAAGAAATACGCAAATCTTTTTTAGATTTTTTTGCGCAAAAAAAACACAAAATAGTACCAAGCGCACCTATGGTGGTAAAAAACGACCCGACTTTGATGTTTACAAATGCGGGCATGAATCAATTTAAAGACATTTTTTTGGGTAACGAACCCGCAAAATACCCCCGTGTAGCCGATTCTCAAAAATGTCTTAGAGTATCGGGAAAACACAACGACCTCGAAGAAGTAGGACATGACACCTATCATCATACAATGTTTGAGATGTTAGGGAATTGGTCTTTTGGAGATTACTTCAAAAAAGAAATCATAGACTGGGCATGGGAATTTTTGACAGAAGTAGTAAAATTGGACAAAGACCGTCTGTACGCCACAGTTTTTGAAGGTGACAAACAAGAAAACCTTTCTCCCGATGACGAAGCAGAAGGTTATTGGTTGAAACATTTACCAAAAGAACGTGTCATAAAAGGAAATAAACACGACAACTTTTGGGAAATGGGCGCAACAGGTCCTTGCGGTCCTTGTAGCGAAATACACATCGATTTGAGAAGTCAAGAGGAAAGAGAAAAAATTCCCGGAGTTGAACTTGTAAATCAATCACATCCACAAGTAATCGAGATTTGGAACTTAGTGTTTATGCAATTCAACCGCAAGGCTGACGGCTCTTTGGAACCTCTTCCTGCAAAACATGTAGATACAGGAATGGGGTTTGAACGTCTTTGTATGGCACTTCAAGGCAAACAATCGAACTACGACACTGATATTTTCCAACCCGTAATCCAAGAAATTGCTCGTCTGACAGGCATTAAATACGGTTCGTCAAAAGATACTGACGTAGCCTCAAGAGTTATCGCCGACCATATCAGAGCAATTGCATTTGCAATCGCTGACGGACAATTACCTTCAAACGCAAAAGCAGGATATGTTATCCGAAGAATTTTAAGACGCGCGGTAAGATATGCCTACACATTCCTTAATCAGAGCGAACCGTTTATGTACAAACTTTTGCCGGTTTTCTTTTCTGTTATGGGAGAGGCTTATCCTGAACTTATCGCTCAAAAAGATATTATCGAAAAAGTAATCATAGAAGAAGAAACTTCATTTTTGAGAACACTCGAGACAGGAATAAAACTTCTTGACAAAGTAATCGTAAAAGCAAAACAAGAAAACAAAACAGAAATCAACGGAAAAACTGTTTTTGAACTTTACGATACTTACGGTTTCCCACTCGATTTAACAGAACTGATTCTTAAAGAAAAGAACCTAACTCTTAATCAAAAAGAATTTGAAACTGAATTAGGAAAACAAAAAGAACGTTCTCGTCAAGATGCAAAAATAGATTCTTCAGATTGGATAGAAGTAAATAATTTCTCAACAGAAGATTTTACCGGTTACGACAAATTGGAGGAAGATGTCAAAATTTGGCGTTACAGAAAAGTAGAAGCCAAAGGCAAAAAATACTATCAATTGGTTTTCAACAAAACTCCGTTCTATGGAGAAATGGGTGGTCAAATAGGCGACCAAGGAGTATTGGAGAGTCAAAACGAAAAAATAGAAATCACTGACACTCAAAAAGAAAACGGATTATCAATCCATATTGTAAATGTTCTTCCAAAAGATTTGACCGTAAATTTCAAAGCAAAAGTCAACAAAGAAAAGCGTCAGAATACCGAACGTAATCACTCAGCAACTCACCTTTTGGATTTTGCTTTAAGAGAAATTCTCGGAAAACATGTTGAACAAAAAGGCTCACTTGTTTGCAGCGATTATTTGAGGTTCGACTTTTCGCATTTTTCAAAACTTACTAACGAAGAAATTGCTAAAACAGAAGAACTTGTCAACACTTTAATCCGTCAAGCAATTCAATTGGAGGAATACCGCGATATGCCAATTGAAGAAGCAAAAGCCAAAGGCGCAATCGCACTTTTCGGTGAAAAATACGGAGAAAAAGTCAGAGTTGTGAAATTTGCTGATTCTGTGGAACTTTGCGGAGGTTGTCATACTTCAAACACTGGCAAAATTGGACTTTTCAAAATCATTACCGAAACCGCTATTGCCTCTGGTGTAAGACGTATTGAAGCCATTACAGGCAAAGCCGCAGAAGATTTTGTAAGACAACAATGCGCAATCACTTCTGAAATCAAACTGATGTTCAAAGCCAAAAACGAAATTTCAGCATTAGAGTCTGTGAAAGCATTATTGGAAGAAAACGCTACTCTAAAAAAACAAATTGATAGTCTTCAGAAAGAGAAACTCGTTGTTTTGAAAGATAATTTGTTGAAAAAAGTTCAACAAAAAAACGGCATAAACGTAATTGCAGAAGTAATTTCAATCTCGAACAAAGACCTTTTGAAAGACCTTTCGTTCCAATTGAAAGGTCAATTAGAAAATGCGTATATTGTTTTAGGCACAGTTATTGACGCAAAACCAATATTATCTGTCATAATTTCCGACAACATCGTAAAAGAACGCTCCTTGAACGCTGGACAAATAGTACGCGAGGCGGGTAAGGAAATTCTCGGTGGTGGTGGCGGTCAACCGTTTTATGCAACAGCAGGCGGCAAGAATCCTGACGGCATTGCAAAAGCAGTTGCAAAAGCAATCGAAATAATATAGTTTTTTTTAATGAAAAAGTATTATATAACATTTTTGATAACTTTTCTGACAATTTGTTTATTTGGGTATGAAAAACTTCATGCCCAAATAAAACTTGTCGGCAGTCCGTATATCAAAACATATTCTGCAAAAGACTTTCCAGCCAACAATCAGAATTGGAGCATCATCAACGATACTTCTTCTGTTATGTTTTTCGGAAACACAAGCGGCATTTTGGAGTTTGACGGAATAAAATGGAATTTAATTCAAACACCTAAAAAATCCGCCGTCAGAGCCTTGTCAATTGACAAAAAAACAAACACCGTATATGTTGGTTCGGTAAACGATTTGGGATATTTAAAACACGATGCAAACGGTGCAGTAAATTTTATTTCGCTAATTGACAGCACCTTCAGAAATCACAATCCGAATATTACCTCGGTAGTTTTTTCTGAAAACGAAGGCGCAGTCTTTGAATCGCAAGAAGTTCTATACATTTTTAAGAATGACAGCGTAACACAAGTTCGCCTACCCAAAAACATGGAAGAAACTGTTAAAAGAGATACTAAATTCAAAGGTATTTTTGAAATTGACGGAGAAATCTATGTTGTCCACTCCGGAATTGGTATTTTGAATCTCAAAAACGGAGTCTTAACCAAAAACTCAACCCTCGAAAAAGCCGGCAAAGACATTTACTCTATTATAAAAGTGAAAGATAGCCTTCTAATCGTAAATCGCGAAGAAGGAATTTTCGTCAGCAAAAACAACGACTGCAAAAAACTCGACGTCGAACTCAACAAATATATACAAAAAGACGTTTATACTGTTTTAAAACTTCATGACGGAAGTTTCGCATTCGGAACGATTTCAAAAGGAATAATCATAACGGACAAAAACCTGAACATTTTGAGAAGTCAACTTATGCCAAAATTTCAAATTTATTCACTTTTTGAAGATGGCAACAATCTTCTCTGGGCAGCAGGCAACAGCGGAATAGCGATTATTGATTTGTATTCACCATTTTCAAAATTTGACAATTCTTCAATTGGCATTTCAGGTACAGTACGCTCAGCAATAGAACAAAACGGAAAACTTTACATCGGAACCGAAGCGGTTTACCTCTGCGATATTGATTCGTTAAAAAATCCTCATTTTAAGGAACTTAAAAATTCTAACGGCAAAAGTGCAGTTTGGCGTTTGGATACTATCAACGGTCTTATAATAGGTGGTACTAACACTGGACTTATCAGCATAAAAGATCAAAAATTAAATAACGTTGATAAAGATAGAAATATTTTCAACTTCGCAACGCCTAAAAATAATTCAAATCTTTTGGTCGCCGTTGGTGGAAGCGGTTTTTCTATTTATGAAAACAAAGACGGACTTTGGTCTTACAGAAATGGCGTAGAAGGTTTTGATATAAAAGTCAGAAGCATAGAAACCGACAACGATAACAATTTTTGGGTGTCAGAAAAAAGCAACGGAGTTTACAAAATCAAATTCAACGAAGATGTAAATTATGTACGACAAGTTAAAAACTATAATCAAGAAAAAGGACTTCCGTCTGATTTAGGAAACTATCTTTTCAATACTGGCAAAGAATTGGTTATGGGAACAAAAGATGGTTTCTACAAATACAACCGCGATTTAGACACGTTTGAAATACATACATTAATGAACAAGGCGTTTTTCAACAACACCGGCTATGAAATGATGTATGTTGATCAAAACAAAAATATTTGGATAAAAAGAGTAGTGTCGAGTCGCAAAGACCCAAACCTTCAGCATTGGTTATTAGAGCGTTACACATTAAAAAATGATTCAGTAGCAGATTGTCTTTCAGGACCTTTTGTTCCTTATATGGACAAAATTTATTGTATAACATCAATTGGAAATGGCTGTTATATAATTGGAAATCAAGACGGTTTTATTCATTATGACGAAAAAATCAACAAAGACTTTAATAAACCTTACAAAGCCCTTATTCGCGGAATCGAAAATATCTACAACGATTCAGTAATAATTGGAGCCGGCTACGACAAAACTTCGGTTGAACTTCCATATTCCAACAGAAGTATCAGAATTGAATTTTCAGCACCAAGTTACGAATATCCCGAATTTTTAAGATTTAAGACATTCTTAGAAAACAACGACGATGACTGGTCGGATTTTAAAATGGAAACCAAAAAAGAATATTCAAATCTTTTGCCTGGCACATACGTTTTTCATGTAGTTGCTATTAATTGTTTTTCTCAAGAAAGCACGGAAGCCAAAATAACAATCAGAGTGCTTGCTCCTTGGTATTTAACGATTTGGGCTATAATATTTTACATTCTTCTTTTAGCTCTTGTAGTTTGGCTAATTATAAAAGCGTATACAAAAAAACTTATACGTGATAAACACAAACTTGAACAAATTGTAGAAGAAAGAACCTCGGAAATCCGGCAACAAAGCAAATTGATTATGGAGAAAAACGAGGAAATCACCGAAAAAAACAAAAGTATAACCGATAGCATAAAATATGCGCTTCATATCCAAAGAGCAATTCTTCCGCTCAAAGATAAAATTGACAACGCATTACCAGTCAACTTTATCTTATACCGCCCCAAAGATATTGTCAGCGGAGATTATTATTGGTTTGCTGAAACAGAAAAACGCATTATCATCACCGCTGCTGACTGTACAGGACACGGCGTTCCGGGTGCATTTATGAGCATGATTGGCTCTCAGATTTTAACGGAAATTATTTCGGACGGTATTACTTCGGCTGACGAAATTCTAACCAATCAAAATTTCAGAATTAGAAAAGCCTTAAAACAGGATACCACTGAAAATCAAGATGGTATGGATATGGCGTTATGTTCTATCGACAAAGAGACGCATCTTGTGGAATATGCAGGAGCAAAAAATCCGTTGTTGTATGTTCAAAACGGAGAAATAATCACAATAAAAGCCGACAAACAAGGCATAGGCGGCGATCAATTGAAAGAGAATTATCAATTCACCAAACATGAAGTTATGCCTGACGGACAAACTTGGTTTTATATGTTTTCGGACGGTTATGAAGATCAGTTTGGTGGTCCTGACCAAAAGAAGTTCAAAATCAAAAGATTACGAGAACTACTCTTTCAGATTCACGAACTTGAACCAGAACAACAACGCGAAGTTCTCAATAAGACAATCGAAGAATGGATAGGTCCTGACGGAGAACAAACCGATGATATTATTTTAATGGGATTTAAACTTTAACACATCATGAAAAAAAAACTTGACGAGGCTCAGGAATTTGCAAATGACCTGATAGATTTTATTTCTTACAGTCCATCAACATTCCATGTTGTAAGAAATATTAAAGCAGCCCTTTTAAGGAAAGGTTTTAAAGAACTTTTACCAAATCAAGCATGGCAAATCGAAAAAGAGGGTAAATATTTTGTAGCACAAAATGATACCGCTTTGGCGGCTTTTATAGTTGGAATGGGACAGCCTGAACAAGACGGTTTTAGAGTGATTGCGGCACACACAGATTCTCCGTCAATAAAAATAAAACCAAGACCAGAAATAACGGTTTCAAACGCTTACATAAAACTTAATGTTGAAGTTTACGGCGGCGCAATTCTTAACACTTGGTTTGATAGGCCTTTAAGCATTGCAGGACGAGTTGTTTTGAAGTCGAAAAACGTTTTTCTGCCCGAAGTCCGACAGTTTAATCTCAAACGCCCATTATTACAAATTCCAAATCTTGCAATCCATTTTAATAGAAAAATCAACGAAGGCGTTGCAATCAACGAGCAGACAGATTTAACGCCGTTATTAGCATGTATAAAATCCCCGCTTGAGGGCGAAAACTATTTGGTAAATATTATAGCCCAAGAACTTAACGTTTCACCTGACAGCATTTTGGATTTTGAACTATCCTTATACGACATTCAGAAAGGCTGTCTTTTAGGTGCTGACAACGAGTTTATCTCCTCGCCCAAACTTGACAATTTATCAATGATTCACGCTGGCATGGAAGGGCTTTTCACCGCTCCGAACATAAATGCCACCCAAATTATGGTATGTTATGACAACGAAGAAGTTGGTAGCAGAACGCGTCAAGGGGCAGCCTCACCGTTTTTCAAGAATATTTTAGAAAGAATCATTCTCAAACTTGGTGGCGACAAAGAAGAGTATCAAAGAGCCATAGCCAATTCGTTTATGATTTCGGCTGACTGTGCGCACGCTCTGCACCCCAATCATACGGATAAATCTTGTCCAACCAACCACCCGATACTCAACAAAGGACCAGTTTTGAAATACAATGCTGACCAAAAGTATTGTACAAATGCGGTTTCTGCGGCAATATTTCAGTCTCTTGCAAATTTAGCATCATCGCCATTGCAGAAATTCACCAATAGAAGCGACCTTGCAGGAGGCTCAACACTTGGAAGTATTTCAACATCACAAATAGATTTTAAATGTGTTGACGTAGGAACGCCGATTCTTGCAATGCACTCTATCAGAGAGTTAGGCGGGGTTTACGACCATTTCAACATAAAAAATATTTTCAATACTTTTTATACAATTTGAAAATAAACTTTTACATTTTTTTAGACAGTTGTCTGCGCATTTTTTTTGGGATTGACAACTGTTTTTTTCTTCAAGTAATCAATATCTTTTTTTTACGCATCCCACTTATGCCAAAAAATCCAAAAATTTTCATAACTTTGCGGCGCGGAATTTTACACCGGTAAAGATCATGAAATTTAACGACATACACAAAGTGTTGCTCCTGGGGTCGGGAGCGTTGAAAATTGGCGAGGCAGGAGAGTTTGACTACTCTGGCTCGCAGGGCTCGCAGGCTCTTAAAGCACTCAAAGAAGAGGGCATCCAGACTGTCCTCGTGAACCCCAATATCGCCACCGTGCAGACTTCGGAAGGCGTGGCAGACAAGATTTATTTTCTGCCCGTAACGCCCGAATTTGTCGAAAAGGTAATCGCCAAAGAGCGTCCTGACGGCATCCTTCTCGCATTTGGCGGACAGACGGCTCTCAACTGCGGCGTCGCGCTGCACCGTCAGGGCATTTTGGAAAAATACAACGTCCGCGTCATCGGCACGCCCGTAGAGGCAATTATCGACACCGAAGACCGCGACATTTTCAATCAGAAGTTGGCAGAAATCAATGTAAACTTCACAAAATC
>CAJOGF010000090.1 GCA_905233995.1 uncultured Bacteroidales bacterium
GCAAGAAGATTCTCGAATATACCCCGTTTCATAATGTGTCTGTTGTTTCCCGATGTCGGGGATGAGATGTGATGGCATTTTGTGCATTGCCTGTCGTATTGACGTTTTTTGCTATGACTACAAAAATGTTTGTGTCCGCACACTGGGCATACAAAGCCATCTGCCCATTTCTTTTCGCTCAGATATTGCAGACAGGCTTCTTCTGTCGGGAATCTTTGACCGAACTCGAATATAGTAGACTATCAAATCGCTTTTCCATTATATATTGTATTGGTGAACAGTGCAAAGATAAGAATTTTTATTTAAGTAACAAAATGCCTAATTCGTTAATGTTATTTTGCCGATTTGTCCCTTAGGGAAAAGCACTGCAATTTCATTTAAAACGAATAAAACAAATTTGTCTTACAGATTGTTATTTTCCCTTACGCACTCAACGCCTCTCCTGACACGTTTGCAGTAATTCTATAAGAAGCCACCGCAATTGCCAACGACTGAGACAACCTTTCAATGAAGTCTACTTGATATTCTTCAAAAATTTCCATTGAAGCAATTTCTAAAACTCCTAACACATTATTATCCATAATCAAAGGCACCAACAAAAGATTCTTTGGCTTTGCCTCTCCTAAACCAGTATGAACCTCTATGTACTTGTCTGGAAGTTTTGTCATAAAAATTTTTTCTTTTTCCAAAAAACACGTACCAACAAGACCGTCTCCCGGATACACTTTATGCTTTATATATTTACTCTTTTGATAGGCAACCGATGCCATTTGTTCAAGATAAACATCGTCTCTATTGGAATCGTTAAGGACAAAAATTCCGCCCATAACAGCATTGACATATTCTGTAAGTTTTTTCAAGACTTCAGTCATCATTTCAGAAGTTCTGCCCGAACCCATACGAATAATATCGCCCAAGACTGCCAAACCTTCAGCAGCCCACTGACGGCGTCTATTCTCTTGACGACGTTTTGCTTCTTCTTCACGCGCTCTACGCAACGAATCGCGCATCTCAAGTAGTGAGTTCCCCAAATTATCCTCTTTTGACAACAATTTAAATTCAGAATCCAAGTTTCCCTCTCCAATCTGACGCGCAAAACCAGCGTATGCCGCAAAACCATCAATCAAAGCGTCCAAAGATTGTTTCATCTGACCAATTTCGTCATCTCTTTCTATTTGTAATTTTTCGACAACCAAACCTTGAGACATCTGAAACAACTGCTTTTCAATCATTTGAATAGGACGGCTTACTGAATTTCCAAAGTAATACAACACAACTGTTGCAATAAAAATCAAGGCTGCACCAATTATCAATGTAATACGAATAAGGAAATTGACACGATTATCAAGGTCTTCACGCTTTTTCTGAACTTCCCTATCAATATAATCCTCATAAACACCAGTTCCGATAACCCAGCCCATAGGTTCGTAAAGTTTCAGGTAAGAAATTTTGGGCAACCAAACTTTAACATCAGGCTTATAAAACGAATATTTTAAAATACCTTCTCCATTATTATCTTTAATAACTTGAGAATAAGCATCATACATATTGACATCAGACTCTTCAATGTAGAAAACGTGTGGTGATCCTTCCAAATTAGGCATTGTAGCGTGCATCACAACCTCGTGCGGTGGATCATAACGATTTATCCACAAATAACCGTCAGTTCCAAAACGCAAAACTCTAAGATTATCAAGCGTAAACTTTAATTTATTGGCAAGCAACTGCTTTGTGACAGGGTCTACAACCGTATCCATATAGTCCATACCATAACGCTCCCTAATACCAAACTCATTAGAATCCTTAAACGAATTATCAATCATAGCGTATGCTATGTTAACCATATCTTTCAACTGACTGGTAATACTTTCGGTTTCATCGTTTCTAAAATGCTCAATGTCGCTTTCAGTCTGCATTCTGAAGTTATAAATAGAAGTAAAGGCGATGAGCAAAATTGATGTCAACACCGTTATACTTGTAAACAAAGGTAATTTCGTTCTTAACTTCATAATCCTGATTTTTTCTCTCTATCTAAAAAAAACAAAGGTATAAAATTATTCTCAAATTTCATACCTAAGTTAAAAAAAAATATAAAATCCCCTTATGCTAACCCTGCAAATCCCATAAACGCCATAGCCAAAATGCCAGCCGTTATGAAAGCAATAGGCACACCTCGCATACCTTCAGGAATCTCTGATAGTTCCAACTGCTCGCGAAGTCCTGCAAAAATTGTTAACGCCAAACCGTAACCAATCGCATTTGAAAGTGCATAAACAGCCGCTTCTGCTGGTCCGTAAGTCGCTTTGCCAGCCACCTCAATTGCAACACCAAGAACGGTACAGTTTGTTGTTATCAGTGGCAAAAAAATACCTAACGCTTGATACAACGAGGGAGAAACTTTTTTCAAAACAAGTTCAACCATCTGAACAAGCGATGCAATTACCAGAATAAATGCAATGGTCTGCATAAAGTCAATACCCAAAGAAACAAGAAGTTTCTGAATGTAAAACGTTACAAGCGTAGCAATTACCATCACAAATGCAACCGCTCCCGACATTCCAAGCGCAGTATTAACCTTGTTGGAAACGCCCATAAACGGACAAATTCCCAAAAATTTCGCTAAAACAATGTTATTAACGAAAATCGAAGAAATTATAATTATTACATAATCCATAGTTTATTCCTCCTTTTTATCAAGTTTTTTTGACAAACGTTTTGTAACGGCAACCAAATACCCCAAAACCAAAAACGCTCCGGGAGCCAAAACAAAACCAATTATGCCATCGCCTTCATAAAATTTCAAGTCGAAAATAGACCCCGAACCCAAAATTTCACGAATTGCNAATTGCACCCAAAACGGTCAATGCCAATGTAAAACCTAATCCCATGCCGAGACCGTCAAGAGCCGAATCCATAACGTTGTTTTTGCTTGCGAAGGCTTCGGCACGTCCCAAAACAATACAATTGACAACGATAAGCGGAATAAAAAGTCCAAGGCTTTCGTTCAAAGCGGGCAGATAAGCGGCCATCAACTGTTGCAAAATAGTTACTAACGAAGCAATTACAACGATATACGCCGGAATATGAACATTGTCCGGAATAAGATTTTTTATTATCGAAATTATAACGTTTGACAACAAAATCACAAACGTAGTTGCAAGTCCCATTCCAAGACCGTTGATTGCTGACGAGGTAACGCCTAATGTCGGACACATACCAAGAATTAGAATCAACGCTGGATTCTCCTTTATGAGACCTTTTGTTAATATTGAAATTTTACTACTCATATTTTTTTAATTTTTTTTAATTGACAATTAATTTTCAATTTTCAATTTTCAATTTTCAATTTTCAATTTTCAATTATTAATTGTCAATTGTCAATTGTCAATTGTCAATTATTAATTTCTCGTTCGTCTGAATTTGGATTTGCTGACGAAGTTGCGCCCGAATGAGTGTCAACTTTGTTTCCAAGAAGCGTTTGAAGAGCGTCAAAGGCTTGCTGAACTGCAAGAGTATAAGCCCTTGAGGTTATCGTAGCCGCTGAAATTGCGTCAACATCACCGCCGTCTTTTTTTACTTTCAGTGTTTTTTTGCTTGGTTCAAAACCTTGGAATTGCTCTTTGAATTTCGGCTCTAACGCTTTTTGTCCCAAACCCGGAGTCTCGTTTAAAACAGTTGCTGAAGTGTTAATAATTTTGCCCATTTGGTCAAAACCAGTTAAAATTTCTACCAATCCGTTGTAACCGTTTGTATTAGAAGCTTTTATAGCATAACCAACGGTTTTGCCATCTTTTTGTGCGATATAACAGAAAGCATTACCGTTTGCAGTTTTTACTGTCAAAGTGTCAGTTTTGTCATACTCTGGCAAAACCTCAGACAATGATTTCTGAAGTTTTTTTGCATTTGTCTCGGCGATTGTGTCTTTTGTTATGGCGTAGACAGTGGCAACCCCAGCCGAACATACTGCTGCTATAACAAGCAGTACGATAACCATTTGCGCAATTGTTGGATTTTTTTTGTCAATCATGATTACTTGGTTTTTACCACGCCGAAACGTGTAGGTTTAACATACTTGTTAATAATTGGAGTTAAAGCGTTCATAATCAAAATTGCGAACGACATTCCTTCAGGATAACTTCCCCAAAGACGGATTATGACAGTTAAAAGTCCGATTCCAAAACCGTAAATCAACTTTCCTGTAGACGACATCGGAGATGTAACATAGTCAGTTGCCATAAAAATTGCACCTAACAACAAACCACCACCAAGCAAATGATACAATGGACTTGCAAATTTTGTTGGGTCTGTCAAATATGCTATTGAAGTGATAATCAATACAGTCAACAAAATGCTGACAGGAATATGCCAAGTGATTATTCTTTTTACAATCAAATAAACGCCGCCTAAAATAAGAGCCAAAGCAGCAACCTCACCAAGCGAGCCTCCAACACCACCTAAAAACATATCCATAAGGTTAACTTTTCCTAACTCACTGTACGACATAGGAGTTGCACCCGTAACGGCATCTAAATATTGCCAACGTGCTTCAATCGGTTTTGGCCATGCGCCCGTCATCTGAACGGGAAACGAAATCAAAAGGAATACTCTACCAACCAAAGCAGGATTAAAGGGATTTTGTCCCAAACCACCAAATGACATTTTGCCGACTCCAATTGCAATCAATGCACCAAACATTACAATAAAAGGCGAAATGTTGCTCGGAAGGTTAAAGGCTAACAAGACACCAGTCAAAACGGCACTTAAATCGCAAATATGAGGTGTCTGTTTTAGTATGAATTTAGTTATCAGCCATTCAAAAAGTACGCACGAAATCACTGAAACTAAAGTAGTTATCAGCGCACCTATTCCGAAAAAATACAGCGAAACCAAAAAAGCAGGGGCAAGTGCAATCAAAACGCCACCCATAAGCGATTTCACCGTATCTTTACCCTTAGCGTGAGGTGAAGGCGATATTGTTAATAAATTGCTCATTTCTTTTTTTCTAAAGTTAAAAAATTATTTTTTTCTTGATCTGATTATTTTCATAACCGATTGTTTTCCAAATCTAACGAAATCCAAAATCGGACGGTTGGACGGACAACTGAAAACACAGCAACCGCACTCAATACAATCCGTAACATGGTTATTTTCAAGTTCTTCAAAATTTTTTCTTGAAGCGTATGCTGACAACAAGTAAGGTTCAAGCCCCATCGGACAAGCATCAACACATTTACCACAACGGATACAATTCTCAACTTCGCCTCTGTGCGCAAGAGTTTGAGGCAAAATCAAAACGCCAGAAGTGCCTTTTGCAACGGGAATATCAAGCGTTGTAATCGCTTTTCCCATCATAGGACCGCCTGAAATTATTTTTCCTGTATCCTCTGGAACTCCACCTACCTCGTCAACAAGGTTTTTAATAGGTGTACCAATTCTAACAAGAAAATTACCCGGATTTTTTACTGAATCACCAGTTACGGTTACAACCCTTTCAAAAAGAGGCTTGTTTTTCATAACGGCTTCATAAATTGCGACCGCTGTACCTGCATTGTCCACAACTGCACCTACGTCGATAGGCAAACGCCCTGAAGGAACTTCTCTGCCCGTAATGGCTGCAATTAAGTGTTTTTCAGAACCTTGCGGATATTTTAGTTTCAATGGAACAACTTTTATTCCGGGATATTTTGAAGAAAGTTCGGTTAGATACTTTATTGCGTCAAGTTTGTTTTGCTCAATTCCGATGTAAGCGTTTTCGCAGCGGACGGCTTTCATAATAAGTTGAGTACCAATCATCAACTCTTCGCCTTTTTCGAGCATAACTCTATGGTCAGCAGTTAAATAAGGTTCACATTCAACGGCATTGATAATTACCGCGTCTGCTTTTTTCTCCAAAGGAATCGAAAGTTTAACCTTTGTCGGGAAAGTTGCACCACCCATTCCAACAATGCCTGCCTCGTGAACTTTGTTAACAATATCTTCGGCTCTTAAATCGTCGATATTACGCTTAATATCAGGCGTTCTATCTATTGACTCGTCCCATTCGTCGCCTTCTACTTGAATCGTAACGGCTTGTTTTGTGTATCCCGAAGCGTCAGCAACAGGTCCTATCATTTTCACCGTTCCACTTACCGACGAATGAATGTTGGCAGAAACAAAACCATTTGCCTTCGCAATTAATTGACCTACTTTTACTTTATCACCTTTTTGAACTATGATTTCGGCAGGCGCACCGATATGCTGGGCGCATGGAATCGTAACCGTAGCGGGAATTGCGAGCGGTTTTATTGCAACGCCGGCTGTTATTTTTTTGTCAGCGGGGTGGACACCGCCAATACTAAATGTCTTAAATTCCATGTTCTATTCCTTTAATAAATTGTCTGAGGGTTTATCCAAATTAATTTTTTCGGGTTCTTTAGTGATTTCCACTTTGTCAGCACCGGTTGAAGTGTTAAGTTGCTTAGGAGTCTCTTCTTTAGGCTTTCTTGGCGGGAAATTTTCTTCTCTGATTGCACCTGTCGGACACTCAACAACACATTTGCGACACATTTTGCATTTTTCAAAATCTATGTACGCTACATTGTTTTCAACAGTGATTGCACCAAACTGACAAGTTTTGGCACATTTTCCGCAGCCTATGCACGCTTTTGAACATGCTTTTTTAGCGGTTGCGCCTTTATCCTTATTGATACAAGAAACGTAAACTTTTCTGAACTTAGGATTCTTTTTTCTGAGTTCGATAACGATTTTCGGACAGGCTTTCACGCAAGAGCCGCAACCTGTACATTTTTCGTCGTTTACCTCTGGCAAACCAGTCTCTTGGTTTACTTTTATTGCACCAAACTGACAGGCATTTTCGCAGTCTCCGAGACCTATACAGCCAAATGCGCAACCTGTTTCGCCGCCGTAGGTTGCTGACACAATAGCGCAAGTTTTAGCACCTTCGTAAGCATTAGTTTTTGGTCTACACTCTTTTGACCCTTGACATCTTACAACAGCAATTTTTGGTGCTGTCTCCTCGGCTTTTAAACCGAGAACATCGGCTACTTTTTTCATTACGTCGTTGCCACCGGCAGTGCAGACTTTTCCCGAAAAATCTTTGACACACGCCTCTGCGAAGTTTCTGCACCCCGCAAATCCGCAACCACCGCAGTTTGCTCCCGGAAGACATTCCGCAACCAAATCAATTCGGGGGTCTTCCTCCACTTTGAATTTTTTGGCTATCACATATAATATCAAGGCAGCCAAAATAGCAATACCGCCTAATATTAACACGGACACCACAATTACGTTATCCATTGTTTATCTGATTGTTTTTTTATATTTTTGCGCAAAGATACAATGTATTTAAAAAAATTGTTACGCTTTTTGAAATTTTTTTTGTATTTTTTTTATAACAATTAGATAGTCAAATAGTTGTTGTTGTAAGTGTTTTACTTTAAAAATTAACGAAATTTACGTGTTTTACGTATAATGGCTTTACTCTTCAATTATAACTAACTTAAAACAAAATGAAATAGAAATGTCAGTTTACACTTTTTAGTCAGACTTTTTGGAAATAACTTCCTAAGTTCAACTACGAACTGCAATTCATCTTTTTTTGTCAAGCAAATAAAAATTCTGAAAACAATGTTGAACAATTGAGGATAATAAGTAATTTAAAGTTGACAAGGTTTTGTTACAATTTCAAAAACTTGACATTCTGTTTTCCGTCGGAAATAATGTATAATCCACTTTTAAAATTCGAGATGTCAATATCTTGAGAAAAATCAAAATTCTTAATATCCTTAACTTTATTTCCCAAAATGTCAAAAATTAAAACTCTCTTTGACATTGTTTCAACTCTTATAATATTTTGCGCAGGATTAGGATAAATCTTGAACCCCTTCTTTTTTTCTGACACAATGCCTACAAAAACTTCTTTTTCTTCTTCAGCGTCAATTTGTTCTTGTTGCTCATCCTTTATATCCTCTTCTTTTTGAAAATTTTCAGGTTCTAAGTTAGGTTCTTTCTCAACTGTAACTGGATAATTATCGGGCGCAATTATAGCAACTACTCCACCATTTGTCGAAAGAGAAAAACTTAAAACACTTTTTTTAGTTATATTTTCGTAAATTTCTTGCTTGATTGTATTAGATGAATAATCTCCATAAACAGTTACATTATAATTTTTTTCATCATCAAGAAAATCTAATTTTAACTCCGTATTTCTTGAAACGTAAGTATGAGAAGACAAAAACCAACGATCTCCACTTTTTCTTGCAATCGTAAAATACTCCGTTGGTGATCCTTCCAAAACAACATAATCATCCCAAACAGTCGGTAATTCCTTAAAATATTCAATTTCAGTTTTATTTGGATATTCATACGGTTTTCCGTACCAAAAAATATGTTGTATCGGACAAAAAAATGCAGTACTAAGCGCAAGTTGATGACCTTTTGTTGTTGGCATATTCTTATACGCTGCTGTATTTACAGGATACCCTTTGAAACAAATCGTATAATCACCGCTACCTGTCATAAATCGTGAAAAAGGCAAAAGCGTAGTATGTGCGCCATTATTTTCTCTGTGTTCGTTTCCCTTTATTCCCTCCATTGTCATAATGTTAGGAAATTGTCTTTCAAGTCCTGTTGGGCGCAAATTATCATGCACATTTATAATCATTTTTCGATTGTATGCACCACGAATTATTGAATAAATTTTGCTAAGTCCTTTCTGTGTTTGACCGTCCATAAAACCCAATTTCAAACCTTTTATACCCCAACTTTGGTACAAATCCAACATTTTAGTATTGTCATAATTATCCCATGCCGTTTTGTTAATGTATGCAATAATTTTAATACCATTTTCTTCTGCATACCGACAAACTTCCTTTATATCAAGTTCCTTAACCGGAGTAAAAGGATTGGATTTTCTGTTATGTTCCTGACTATAACCCAAACCATACCACCCTGCGTCCAAAAGGACATAACTGAAATTCATTTTTTTAGCAAAATCAATGCGATTTTTTACAGAATCGGTATGAAAAGTATTGCCATCAATACAAGCCCTAAAAGTTTTTCCGGCTTTTATCCAACTTATATCGTCAGAATTTTTTTCGTTAAGCGATGTGATAATGTATTTTCCATCAATCAATTTCACAGGATTTGCGGCAAAAAGTATATATCGCCATGAAGTTGTTATTTCCGAATTACTGTCATAACTTTGTGAAAATGAAAATATTGAATTTTTGAAATTAATTTTAGCAGGGTCAGCCAAGGCAAGATTTGCGGCTTCGTTCATTAAGACACAAAATTTAGATGTTGTGATAAAAAGCGGCGCAATAGAATTTCCGTTAGCACGAGAACCTTTTTCTGTATAACCCGATTCTGTTGCCGATTCGCTGTAACATTTTAAAGAATACGCAGTTAAATCTATTGCCGTTTTGTCTGACGAAATTTTTATAGACGAATTTGATTTTACAAAATATTTTATTGCAACTCCCTCATTATAAAGTCTTAAATATACGTTAAAAGTAATATTTTTTGGCGATGAAAAACTCAATACAGTTTCACTATATCTATCCATTACTTCTTTTTTCTCAGAAATTTCGCTGTAAATCACATCGTTATATTCGCTTGATTTTTTAGAAATTAGTACATCATTAGAAGTTCCAAGAACTCCATAATTGGTTTTAAGACCCAAATCTAACATGACGACTTCGGTGTTAATTCCGTCCAAGTTTAAAATACCTGTTAAATTTCCATCAATATATTGAACATAGCACGAAAGTTTTCTATCAGGCGAAAATATGTCGGCAATATTATTTTGTTGAGCAAGAATTACCCCCCCCTGCAACAAATATGCCAACAATAACATAACTAACTGTTTCATAACGAATTATTTAATGTTTTTCAAAATAAAATTTAAAAAAAATGTTTGAATTTTCCTAAAAATTATTTTTTATCGACTTTGAACTTAAAAGTATTTCTAAGCCTATTTCTAAAAGTATACAACATAATATAATAAAGTGGTATCGTAGCCAAAGCACTTAAACAGCCCATATCTTGACTGTCAGTTATGGCAATGACAGAAAACATCACAACAAAAAATATTATCAGAGGGAAAACGTATGCAAGAAAAACACTTGTTGTTGCCAAATGCTGTTCAAAGTTCACATTAACCTCCTCCCCTATTTTAAACTCTTGATTTTCTGTTTTTTGAGCCTCAATCGTCATCGCTTTTCCTTTTGAAAAACACATATTTTTTGCCTGACACGAACCACAAGCCTCACTTACCAAAATTTCAGCCCAGACTTTATTTTCATTTACTTTCAGAACCTTGCCGCTATGATTAATTTTTTTTAGGTCCATAATAATATCTTTTTTTCAATGCACAAAGATAACAAGTATTTTTTTTAAAACAATGTAGTTAAATCAAAAAAAATATTATTTTTATGTCATTATGTCATAACTGACAATATGTCATATATAAATTATGTCATTTTGCCATTAAAAAATTATTTTTTGTCAGTTGTATGCTAAATAAAAAAATCATGCCACGTTTTATAAGTTATTAATTATCAAAAAATTGACTATCATTTCAGGAGAAAATACAAAATTTTACGGCATAATGATTGTAAATGTAAGGGCGTAAACATTTTAGAAAACAATTTAAAACTTTAAAAGATATGTCAAAAATTATTGGTATCGACTTAGGCACAACAAACTCTTGTGTATCGGTTATGGAAGGCAACGAACCTGTAGTAATTGCCAACTCTGAAGGTAAAAGAACAACTCCTTCTATCGTAGCATTTTTGGATAACGGTGAAAGAAAAGTCGGCGACCCTGCTAAACGTCAGGCAATCACCAACCCTCACAACACAGTTTATTCAATCAAACGCTTCATGGGCGAGACATTCGACCAAGTTACAAAAGAGGTTGAAAGAGTTCCTTACAAAGTTGTACGCGGCGACAACAATACGCCAAGGGTTCAAATCAACGACCGTCAGTACACTCCGCAAGAAATCTCGGCAATGGTGCTTCAGAAAATGAAAAAAACAGCCGAAGATTATTTGGGTCAAGAGGTAACAGAAGCGGTTATCACTGTTCCTGCATACTTCTCTGATTCTCAACGTCAAGCAACAAAAGAGGCTGGCGAAATTGCAGGTTTGAAAGTAAGACGTATCGTAAACGAACCTACCGCAGCAGCATTGGCTTACGGTCTTGACAAAGGTGGTAAAGATATGAAAATCGCCGTTTTCGACTTAGGTGGCGGTACATTTGATATTTCAATTCTTGAACTCGGTGATGGTATTTTCGAGGTTAAATCAACAAACGGCGATACTCACTTAGGTGGCGACGATTTCGACCAAGAAATTATCAATTGGATGGCTGACGAGTTCCAAAAAGACAACGGCGTTGACCTTAGAAAAGATGCAATGGCTCTTCAACGTTTGAAAGAGGCAGCTGAAAAGGCTAAAATCGAACTTTCGTCATCTTCGTCAACTGAAATCAACTTGCCTTACATTATGCCTGTTGACGGTGTTCCAAAGCACTTGGTTTTGACTTTGACTCGTTCTAAATTTGAACAACTTTGCGACCACTTGATTAAGGCTTGTATTGCTCCTTGTCGTCAGGCATTGTCAGATGCAGGAATGCAACCTTCTGATATTAACGAAGTTATTCTCGTAGGTGGTTCATCACGTATTCCGGCTGTTCAGCAAGAAGTTGAACAAT
>CAJOGF010000091.1 GCA_905233995.1 uncultured Bacteroidales bacterium
ATACGACGAAAACACGCCTTTGGAAGAAACTTTACAAACCCTTGTTGACATAGTAAGAGCAGGCAAAGCACTTTACGTCGGCATTTCAAAATACCCCGAAGACAAGGCCGAATTTGCATATAAATACCTTTCAGACAGAGATGTACATTGTCTTCTTTATCAAGGCAAATACAATATTCTAAACAGAGAACCCGAAAAAGATATTTTACCCGAATGTGAAAAATATGGAGTTGGTTTTGCGGCTTTTTCGCCTTTGGCGCAAGGTCTTCTAACGGGAAAATATTTGAATGGCATACCAGAAGATTCAAGAATGGCTAAAAACTTTTTCTTGAAAAAAGACGCCTTAACAAAAGAAACAATAGACAAACTAATAATTTTTAAAGAAAAAGCACAACAAGAAAATATTTCACCGGCTCAATATGCTTTAAGAGAACTTCTTAAAAATAAGACACTTACAACAATCATCGTAGGAACCTCAAACACCACACAATTGGAAGAATTAATAAAAAGCATCAACTAAGAACAAAAAGCAGGGTCTGAAAAACATTTTGTTTTTACAAACCCTGCCTTAGGAAAAAACTAATTTAATGAGGAAACAGTAAATACAGACCTTTCTTGTTTTAAGAAATCTTAAAACCTATTACTAATATATCATCGACTTGGTCGTATTGAGTTCCCATCCATGCCTCAATTTTATCGTTCAAAATTTCTTTTTGTTCATCAAGAGGCTGAACAGAGATTTCCGTCAAAAGTTTTTTCATTCTGCTTGACATAAATTTCTTTCCAGATTTTCCGCCAAACTGCGAAGCATAACCGTCTGAAAATATATAAATTACATCACCTTTTTGTACTTCAATATCGTAAGTTGTGAAACCAATATCAATATAATCGTGAATACCGATAGGCATACGGTCAGCCCTATACTCTTCGAGTTCTCCGTCCCGAATCAAAAACATAGGATTAAACGCACCCGAATACTGAATCATCTTAGTATCCAAATCCAAGATACACATAGCAATATCCATGCCATCTTTAGCCTCGTCTACCCTACCCGTCTGTTGAAGCGATTCTATAATAGATTCTCTCAAAGCATCCAAAATACGTCCCGAATTGAGTTCATCTTGATTATTGACCACAATTTCGTTCAAATACGCACTGCCCAACATACTCATAAACGCACCCGGAACACCATGACCCGTACAATCGGCAGCAACAAACACCGCATAATGATTTATATGTTTGAAATAATAGAAATCACCGCTGACAATATCACGAGGTCTAAACAATACAAAATGCTCCGGCAAAATTTTTCCAATGCTGTCATCTTTTGGCATAATAGCAGTTTGAATCCTTTTTGCATAATAAATACTGTCCATTATTTCCTTTTGATGATGCGCAATTTCGTCTCGTTGCTGAGTAGCAATATTTTTCTGAACCTCAAGTTCGTCTTTTTGCGACAAAATCTCTGACTTTTGCTTTTCCAAAGTTGCATTTTTTTCTTCGATTGCATCTCTTTGAGTCAAGATTTCTTCTCGCTGAATTTCCAACTCGCTGTTTTTGAGTTCGATTGCTTCTTTTTGTTTCTGAATTTCAGAGGTTCTTTCGCTGACAATTCTTTCAAGTTCTTCGTTTTGACGTTTAAGTCTTGCCTCGCGAACTTTCATTGTTGAAATAATTACAGCCAAAGTCCCCAAAAACATAATGGCAATAAACCACCATTTACGATAAAACGGCTTAAAAATTTCAAACTTGTACGACGAGGAATAACACCAAATACCGTCTTTTCCTTTGGCGCGATAAATAAAATCGTATTTTCCCGGTGGCAAATTCTGATAACTTGCTCTATGCTCTTTACCAGAAGATGCAACATAGTCATTGTCAAGACCTTTCATATAAAACTCGTATGTAATTGCCGCCTCATCTTTGAAAGAAAGTCCCGCTAACTCAAACACAAAATTGTTTTCGTCAGCAGCAAACTTGTTCTCTTTTTTGGAAATTACACTACCATTAAGATAAATATTTTCCATACGACACTGAGGCACTGTTTTGTTGGAGTTTTCTTTTCTTAAATCAAAAACCGAAACTCCATGAAACGTAGCCACATACAATACGCCTTTACTATTCAAAAGTAAACCGTTAGTTACAATTTCATTACCAGTTAAGCCATCATTTGTATTGACAATAAACTCAACCTTGTTTTCTTCTATATTGTAATAACAAAATCCTCTATTTGTACCAAGCCACAAATGCTCCTTATCACGCGAAAGCCGTATTGAATTAACCGCATTATCAGGCAAAGATGGAATTTCAAGTTTTTTGCAAGTACCGTTGTCAGTATAATAAGCAAGACCATCTTCTAATCCGAGCCAAAGCCTATCACCTTTTGCAGCAAGCCCCAAAACCGCTGACGGTGTCGGCAAAATCTCCTCAAAAGTCAAACCATTAAACTTAACAAGCCCCGTACTATTACCTCCAATTACCATATTTTGAAATTCTGTAATCTGACTTACAAGACTTGTATACGCATTTCCAATAGCAATAGGCTGAGTTTCAGGATTTTCTAATCTATAAACAACTCCTTCAACCCCTGAAAGCAAGAAAATTCCGCCGTCATGAGAAATAAATACGCCTTTAAGATTATAGATTTTATTTTTGAACTTCAGTTCACTAATTTTATTAAGCGTTTTGCAGTCAAAAACAGCACAACCAACAGAATTTGCTATGAAAATATTACCGTCAGGCGTATTCGCCATCACATACGGCAATCCTTTACCACCAAGTCGGTCGGAAAAATCAACCAAATCCTGATGATAATAAAAAATCTTATTGTTGAAAGCCATCCAAACCCTTCCCGAATTATCTTCCTCAATATTGTTGAGATAACTATCAATAACTTCAGGATACAAATTTCTTAAAGAGCGGTTTGTCAGTTTTTGAATTCCGCCCGAAAAACCAAACCAATAATTATCCTCTTTATCCTCCAAAAACGAAAGAAGTTTCAAATTTTTAAGACCAATATCTTGATCGTATTTGATAGCAGTTTGAGTCAAAGAAAAAATCTGAAACGCCTCAAAATCAGACAAAAAGAAAATAGAACCATCTTTGTTTTGTTTGATTGTATGTATCCTTGACCTTAGCGGTATGCTGACCTTAGAATTAATTCGCAAAGAATCTATATTTCCTCTCAAAAATTGCGAAGAATTGCCAGTATAAACACCGTCAGAGGCCGACAACCAAATCAAACCGTCTTCGTCTATGAAAACACAATAACAATTTTTGTCAGAAATCTTCGAAAATTGTCTCTCGCTATCAATCACAAACAATCCATCTGGCGATGCCACAAAAGTATTTCTACCAGATTTTTTCTGAGCAATAGCATTTATAAGCGTCGGCAAAGCGGGAATTTTCATGTTCAGACGAGTCTGCTGATTGTTAGCCGAAAGCAAATAAAGTCCCTTGTCGCCATAAAAATATTTATTATCCTTGTCGTCAACATAAATATGCTTAACAGGTACGCCGATGAAAAAATTTGAAATTCCACCCGACACATCAATACACGTAACTCCGTTTAATGTAGCCAAATAAATACGTTTTTTTGAATCTTGGGCAATGTCAAAAACAACGTTACTTTTCAAACCGAGTTCTTCGTTGTAAGTTACCATTGTTCTACCGTTGAACTTAATAGCCCCAGAATGTGTACCAAACCAAATATATCCTTCATCGTCTTGATAAATACACATAATATCTTCTTGCGGCAAGCCTTGTTCTGAACCATAGAACACAAACGGAAAATATCCTGATTGATAAGTCTGATACAAAGCGTTAAGATGGTTTTGAGCGGCTTTATAAGGAATTGAAGCCTGCTCCATAAAAGCATCGTTCAAGATACCAAGATTGCTGCTTGACTCCAAAAATTCAAGAATTTTCTGACGAAGTTTCGGTTGATTTTTCTTGATACCCCAACCAACAGAATAAATCTCACCCATTACAAATTTGGCTTCCAATTCCGAATATTTAGGAACACTATAAATATCGAAGTTGACAATCGAATAATCAGCCTTACCTTTTATGATTTCAGAGAAAAATTCGTTAGCCTCCTTATAATAATAATTAGTAATATTATTTTCGATTAAATCCTCCTCGTAACTTGACCCCTTAGAAGTAACACCGCGATAATGTTTCAAATCTTTAATTCCTTTGATATCAACATCTTTTCGTGCTACAACGATGTTAGCGGTCGGCAAAACGTCAACAATATCTATTTTGTTCAAACGCCAATCAACAGGCGAAAGAAGGTCGCAGGCAATGTCAATTTTGTTGAAAGTAGCCGGAGTATAAGCACTATCTTTTACTATTTCGCCATTGTCGTCCTCAAAATAACTCGAAAGACTCGGTACAATTCTGATTTCAAGGTCAAGACCAAGATACTTTGCAAATTCACCAGCAAGATAATGATTAAATTGTTTTTGTCCGTATGGGTGATAAACCATTTCTCTGTCTCTTAACGAGACTATAAGTTTGCCAGATTCGATAATTTCGTCCAAATCCCTATAATTATCGCTTTTAACAGAATTAGATTTGGAATACGAATTAATTATCTCATTATAAGACGAATAGTTAACACCGAATTTATCCGAGAAAAGTTTGTCCAAAATTCCGATACCTTTCATCATATCGAAAAAATTGTCAATTTCTTTTCTAAAAGTATGATTGCCTTTTTCGGTAGCCCAAGCCACATGGTCGGGTTTTGCGATAGGGAAAGCAAGTCTAAACCCCGGATTTTCTTTCACGAACTGCAAACCAACGTAAGAGACTGTCACAAAGCCGTCAACTTTACCAGCCTTTGCCAACCATTGCGATTCTTCTTCACTCTTGGTTTTAACAATTTCGACATTTCCTCCAATTTTTTCTGCAATTAAAGCGAGATTTTTTTCATACGAAGAATTTTCCAAAAGTGCAATTCTAAGACCTTTTAGGTCATCATAATTTTTTACTCTCAACTTTTGACTCGTCTCTTTTAAGTTTTCAGGTACAAAAAAATGCTCCATTATGGATTTTTGCTGACGAACATTTCTTACAATCAACAAATCAGAAACTTCCATATAACCGCCGAAATCAAAAAATTTCTCTCTCCAAGGATATACATACGTTGTACCGCAAATAAAATCAGCCTTCAACAACGCATCAGGAGTATAAGAAACCGAATCGTTGGTTATATAATCGGCAGGAATCACCCCGTTTTTGGAAAATTGTTCGTTCCAAGAGATAGGTACAATTTGCAATTCACAATTAAGAAAATTGGCGAACTCTTTGGCAAACTGATAGTTAATGGTTTTAAGTCCGCTTTGGGTAAAAGCAACCCTAACAACCCCACTTCGACGAATTTCGTCCAAAGTACGGGCTTTTGACTGCATAAAAAACAGCAGCAAAAATATAAGCGGCAAAAATTTCTTCATTTCTATAGAAGTTATAACGGGAATTTTGTAAAATTTGTTTTGCAAATGTACAATGTTTTTTTCAAATCCCAATAACATTTAAGCAATTTTTGTGCCTTAAATACCTACTTCGAGTGATATTTTTATTATTAAAATACCTAATCGAAGGTATTGCGCAATGAAAAAAACAGAAGTAAATTTGCAATGTAAAAAATGTTTTAAAAGTTATATATTTTTAGACGATTTGATTGATTGTTTGTTTGATTTTTTTTTAACAGATGAAAATGCCGGAAAGATAAGAAAACTTTACCGGCATTTTTTATTATATCTCTTCCAACGATTTTACCATTTCGAGCATTGCTTGCTTGTTGTCTGCCATATTCTTCTGACTTGTCATAGCATAAACCTGATATAACCTATCCTTGCCCTTGTACAGACACAAAACAATAAAAGATTTGTCTCCTTTGATTTTTTCTTTATACCCACAAACTCTCGCCTGAAGCCCATTGATTATAGTGTCATCGTCCATAATATTGTCGGTTTGAAAATCATCAGCCTCAGACTTGGAAAGTTGAAGAATCAAAAATTCGTAACCTTTCAATGAATAAATATCAGCATTTTTTGTGGTGTCAAAACACTCCATAACCTGAAAATTATCAATATTTTGGTCTACAATTTTCTTGTATTGTTGCAAATCATCAACAATCACCATAAACGAGATTCCACTATTAAGATTACCGTACTGCATCGAAGCAGAAGCATTCAAACCTTTTATTTCTTTCATACCCTCTGGTAAAACAACAGAAAAATTTCCGTCATTAGAGGTAATTTTTTGATATCCTTTTTTAACTGGATTTCCACAGTTAGAAAAAAATATCAACAAAACGGCAAAATAAAGAAAAATATGTTTCATAGTTAAAATAAAAATGTTTAGTTACATTTTTTTCTTTACCAAATTTTATGCCTTAATTGTTCTTATTTTTTAATAGTTTTTTTAAAATCTCAATTTGCTTTTCCAATTTAGTAAGTTCTCTTGACATTTCATCGCTCTTATCCAATTCTTCTTTATCCCTTATATCGTTAAGACTATCAACCACAATTCCGACTACCAAATTTGCCAAAATATAAGCCGCAAAAATCACAAACGAAGTAAAATATATCCATGCGTAAGGGTGATATTCCATAACTTCAAGAGTGATAGCAGTCCAATCGTCAAGAGTCATGATTTGCATCAAAGTAAGACAAGTACGATGAAGCGATGAAAAATTTTCGCTGCAAGACGAAAACAATTCAACGCCGATAATTCCGTAAATATAATAAAGCAACAAGAAAAAAATTCCTGTCCATGTAATCTGTGGCAAAGCGTTAACCAAAGCGTAAAATAGCCGTTTCATATTTTTAACACCAGACACAACCCGTAAGAGTCTCAATTCCCGCAAAATACGAATACTTCTTGTGCCAACCAAACTTTCCATACCAGAGAAAAAACTCAGCGAAGAAACAACCGTTACAATCAAGTCAAAAATATTCCAACCTTTGTTTTCGTCAGTAAAAAAAGTAATGATTCTTTTTCGGTAAAAAATTCGTATTAACATTTCAATAATGAAAATCACAATGCTGACATCACAAAACTTTCTTAGAAAATATTCCCAAAACGAATTGTCGTCGAGATAAGTCATTGCACCAGCGGCAATTGCGTTGAGAATTATAAGAAAAGTGATAAAATTTTCGCCATAACGAAGAATTCTTTCTTTCAACGAAAGTTTTTCTGTTTTTTTTAAAGAAAGTTGCACAAGGTCAACCTTTTGCATATATCTATCATATCCTCCAATGTGATTGTCTGGCTCCAAAAAATAAATCGTATCATTTTTTATATTGATAAATTTGCCAAATTCTTTATTGTAACAACCATTAGTCTGACCACTACAATCAAAACTAAGATATGAATCAGAAGTTTCCAAAACAAAAAAATCATCACCAAAGCCAGTCAAAACACCTCCATAGGCATTATCAAGACAGTCAATCAATTTGCCTGAAAAATCATAAATGCTAATTTTGCCATCGTTTGAAACGTCTATATATCCAATCTTCATATTATTCAAGAGGTTTTATTTTGCAAATTTACAACTTTTTTTGGTTTTAAATGGATATATATTTAATTTTGCTGAAGTTTTTTTTTAATAAATTTTCAACAAAAATTTTAGAGAAATGAAAAAATTTTTATCCATTTTGACAATCTTATTTGTATTGTCTACATTTAGTTTTAGTAAAGCCTTTTCACAAGGTTCAGCATTTCCGCTTGGCACGTTAGGCATCAATTTAGGCTTAGGATTAGGCACCACTGGTTATTACAACAACGGAGATTTTCTTGTTACAACTTTCAATGGTGCAGTTGATTATGCCTTTTTAGGCGATATTATCAACAGTAACGGTTCTATAAGTGGCGGCGGTTATTTCGGAATAGGCGGCGGCAGCGACAAGTGGGACGGACACCAAACAAAAGCGTTTCGTTTCAGAGCAGGAACTCGTGGCGCACTTCACTACTCTTGGGTTAGAAACCTTGATACATACGCCGGATTAGGAATTGGGTTCAGAAACAGTAAATACAAAGCAAAATGGAAAGGACACAATGAATGGGATAAAGCACCTAACGAGATAGATTTTGACATTCATGGTTTTGCTGGAGTAAGATACATTTTGGGTAATTTTGCCTTTTACAGCGAACTCGAAACCAATGATTTCGCATTTTTCCAAATCGGAATATCATTTGTATTTTAGATTATCTAAATGCCATTTTAGACAATCCTATGTTGACTTTTTAACACCGAATTAAACGAATAAAACGAAAAAAGCAATTAAACTAATAAATTAAAAATAAACAAGTTAATTTTTAATTTTACAAATTAATCGAATATGTAAGACAAATTCGTTTTATTCGGTGTTTAAATGAAATTGCCGTTGTTAAAACTGAAAATAGATAAACGGTTGAAAACTTTCGCCTTGGAATTGAACCACCAACTGCATGACAATCAAAACAATAAGTATTTTTATCACGATATTGGATTTTACAAATAAATCACGACATTTTTGCGCTTTGCTCTCAGGAATTGCATGACACAAAAAGCCAAAAAATGTCAACACAATCCACAATGCTCGCGCATCCCAAAAATGGACAAAAAACGTAATGTCAAAATCATTGAAAATCTGTCTTAACATTACAAAAGGAACTTCAAAAGCATTGATAACTACGCCCTCTACTTCAATATTGTCAGCACGGAAAAACATCCACAAGAAAACAACAAAACAGAAGGTCAAAAGCCATGAGAAAAAATTAACTATTTTATTGTTTTGAGGCAAAATAGTCTTGAAAAATTTGTCAACACCCAAAGCAACTCCATGCGCTCCTCCCCAAACCTATCAACATCAAAAGCAAAAGATTAATGTCGGTTTTAATCATTTTGGAAGCAGAAGGTCTCGCAATTACTAATATCCAAACCAAAATACAAACAACTATAATCGCAAAGCATAACAGCGACTCAAAAAAGACTGCAACCGCATAAACCGTCGCCGAAACAAGCGATAGAATTGTCAAAACGTTTTTCTTGGTTTTATACGCTAAAAGCGACAAAATACACACGCCAAACAAAAACAATGTATATTGCCATCTACAAGTAAGTGCTGAAGTCAAAACAAGACAAGTAGGCACGGCATATATGCTAAATGCTGAAATTTCACGATTTCCTCCAAGAGGAATGTAAATGTATTCTTTCAGCCAACTTGATAGAGAAATATGCCAACGTTTCCAAAATTCACTTACACTACGACTTTTATATGGACTTAAAAAGTTGATTCCCAAGTCATAACCCATAATTTTTCCAATTCCGATAGCCATGTCAGAATAACCCGAAAAATCACAAAAAATCTGCAAAGCATAACCAAAAACTGCCATCAAATTTTCAAAACCATTATAATTGGCTGGGGCTGCAAAAACCAAATCGTTGTATTGAACAATATAATCAGCAATGACTGCTTTTTTAAAAAGTCCAATAACAATCATCCACAGACCTTCATAAGCATTTTTTTGAGATACTTCAGGTGTTTTTTTCAATTGAGGTAAAAACAAATTCGCCTTCACAATAGGACCCGCCACAAGTTGCGGAAAAAATGTCAAATAAAAAGCAAAATCAAGAAAATTGTCAGCAGGCTCAACATTTTTTCTATAAACGTCAATTATATAACTTAAACTCTGAAATGTGTAAAACGAAATACCAATCGGTAAAAAAATATCATGAAAAGCAAAGTTTCCACCAACAATTTGCGAAAAATTAAACATAAAGAAATTAGTATATTTAAAATATACCAACGTCAGGATTGGCGGCAGAATGCCTAACACCAAAAACAACTTGCGTTTATTTGGCGTAGTTTGCTTTTTTGAAGAATCCGCTTCTGAAAGTAGTTTCCCAAAAAAATAACTCAAAAGCGTAGTTAAAAATAATATCCAAAGATATACACCACTACTTTTGTAATAAAAGAAAAAACTAAAGGCTACGATATAAATCGTAGTCGCCCTTTTATGTCTGAAAATAAGATTATAAATTAATAAGAAAAATATAAAAAGCAGAAGAAACTCTCCACTACTGAAAACCAAAGGTTTACTTGAATCGTATGTAAAAACCTCAACTAAATTGTTCAAAAATTCCATTTTCAATATTTCAATTTTTTTGCATATTGTGGGTGCAAAATTAATATTTTTTTTTAATTTAAAATTCTTTTTTCTAATTTTGGCGCAAATTATTACAATCCGATGAAAACATACAAAATAGACATTGCAACAAAATTAAGTAAATATAGTCGCGATTTTGAAATACCACAATCATTGTGCGACAAAACATGGCAAATTTTTGACGATTTAGGAAAACAAATCCTAATCCATTTCAAGTCTGACTATAGTGCTTTGATTTCTGACAATGGCAATTTAGCCTCAGGCACATGGAGACACGAAAATAGTTCAATTGTGTTGACATTCGGACAATTTATCTTGACACTAAAATTATGTTATAACAATGGTGATTTTTTGATTTTTTATATAAGCGGCGGAACAAACTGTCTTGTCTTGTTTGAACTTCAAGAGGGCAAAACAATACCACAAACGCTTGATAATCTTAACTATTTGTTAAAATACACTTTTGACAACATTGACCCTGTTATAAAAGCCGCCGCAGACCAACAAGAACAAGCAAAAGCGGAAAAAATAAAATCCGACATCGAACAAATAGCCGAACAATGCGACAATTATCCTAAAAAACGCAATCATATAATAGCCATTTCAATAGGAGTTTTGTTGCTGATAAGCGGAATTTATGTATACAATAAATATCACTATTACGACAGTGTAGGCATTTCGCTAATGATTCTCTCGGTTGTCATAAGTGCCATTCTATACGGCTTTTTTGACACTCAACGTTGGCAAACAGCAGTAAAAAACATGGTAACATGGTTTAGAGACCACGAAGAAACCGAAATTATTGAATATCTGAAATCCAATAAAAAATTAAAAACTTGGTTTATAGAGAATTACGATTTCGACCCAACTCGAATAAAACATTTACCAACGGCTTACGATTAAACTAAAAAACCATATTCATAAACTTTGGGTTTGATTTGTTCTCCCAAATTCCAAAGGGCGGATTTTAAGTTTTCTATTAATTCGGTGTAATAATTGTCATCGGACGAGGAATACATTTTACCGTTTTTGTCGCGCCCCTTTATATCGTAAAGGCTTGCGTTTACGTTTGCGGCTTCCATTGTGTGGTAATATTTCCAAAGTTGAAGTCCAGATTCTAAAACTTTTTCGGCTTCAACAGAAAATTTTAATGGCTGAGAGTCAATATGCAATCGTAAACCATCATTTTCAAACAAATTTGCATATTGTTGGACATTATCATCAACTTTTCCTGACATAAAATCCAACATAAAATGACTATCAAACAAGCCTTTAGCATTTACATCATTTTCCTTAAACGGTATAAAATGATTTGTACCAAGATTAGAGGAAATTTTATTCTGACTATGAAACAACATATAAATCAAACAGTTAGTCTGAAACTCAATATCATAAGCCCATTTAGTTATAGGCGCAAGAAATTGGTCTCTATCATTAAGCCATGTTGATTTTATACAATGTCTTACTGCAAAAAAAACTGCAATTTGCAGTAAATTATCTCTACAAATATAAATTCCTGTACTATGCGAAGTGATTGTAAAATTTTGACTTGTTAAATAAACATATTTTTGGTTTTGAAAATCATTTCCACGAGTATCCAGCAAACCCTTTGCATTCTCTTTAGGGATAGGAAACGAAAACTGTCTAATCCATTTTGACAAACTTATCGCATTTTCATCGTCCACTTGAATTTTCTTTTTTAAATACAATCTACCATCCGCAGAATATGCGTTTGCATTTATTCCTTTGAAAGAATCATTGATTGACGTATCCCAAATATGAAATCCTATTGGAAACTTTCCACTTACGTTGTCAAATGTATCGGCAGGGATTAAAAACAATTTTTTTAATTTGGCTTTAAACACATTTCTATAATCTCTAAAACTTAGAGATTGCAACATTTTTAGTGTTGAAAAATTTCCCAAAATACAATCTGGTATTTCCTCGTAAATTCGAGTAAAAAATTGTATATACAACTCCATCAAGGCTTTTTTACCATATTTTTTACCGTATTTTTTATAAATTAGAGTTGAAATAGCAACTCCTGACTGATTTTCTCCTGTACCGACTGTAGTACGTGCACTTGTTGCTTCCTTGTATGGCGGATTAATATAAATTACTAATTTTTTACGCTTTTGAGGATCAATAATAATCTTGTAAAGGTCTTCTGGAAGTTTTCCGACACGTGTAATTTGACCAAAATCAGTATCAAGAACAGCTGTTTCTCCTTGCGGCAAAAAAATATCATTCAAAAAATCAAACTGAAAAACATGACTTTCTAAAAGATTAGCACCATTATTTATGCGGTCTTTCATCACATCAACGTCCTGTTGGTCAATTGTTGAGGCAAAAATTTTGTATTTATTAGTAAGACCATTTAGAAGGTTTCCCGTTCCTGCACAACAATCCCAAATATAATATTCTTCTTGCCAATTTCCACCTAATTCTTCTGCTAAATAATGTTGAGACTTTTCAACCCAAATCTGCGGAGTAAAGAAAGCCCCTTTACGCTCTCTAACATCTTGAGGAACAAGCAAATCAAGTCTTGAAATTATATAATTCCAATAAATATTCTTTGGTGGACGTTTATACCTTTTCCAAAACTCTATATATTTTTCCAAACCACCTCTTTTGAAACCAAAATTATATGTTACATCAATTCCAAGATTATCTTTAAGAGAAAGTTGATAACATTTTTGAACGCTTGCATCAAATTTTATATAAAAATCTGCATACGCAGTTTTATCATCATTAATATCAATTGTATTGTTGTCATCAATATTCAATTCCGCCAAAAAAAAATCTCTGTCATAAACCTTATAATTATCTTTTAGGCTTTTCCAATCCGCATTAATTGAAGGCATTACCATTTCTCGCCACTTTTGATAAACAAAAATAAAATTATTTTTATCTATCATAGTGGAAAGTAACGAACCTCCTTCTGTAAAATTTTGCTCTATAAAATTTCGGATTTCATCATCGTCTTTACCGTAATAAAACGTAAAAATTTTCTGACTACTTAAAATTTTTTTTAGCGATTCAATACTTTTGACATTAACTTGCGATGGTGTTTGTCTCCAATTGAAATCGTTTAATGAATAAATTGGAAGAATTTCATTGTATTCTACAAATGCAATTTTTTCGCTATCGAAACAACCTATAAATTTCGGAGGCAAAATATTATATGCATCTTGCTTTATTGTAACAATAAGTTGAGTCAACATACTGAAAATATCGGTCGGAGATTGTTTTGCCTCTGCCCACAATAAGTATTCTGAATTAACTCCCGAATACGATTTTACAGAAAAATCTATTCTTTTGATAATTTCAGCACAATCATATTTCTTAAAATAACGCTGCCAAATCCTATTTTTAAGTTCTTCTTCCAACATTGCTTTTTAACGATTTTTGCGCCGTAAAGTTATGAATTATTTTTCAAATGTTCTATTTTTTTACCAATGCCTCTACTCCAAAAATCCGTATTCGTAGACTTTTGGTTTGATACATTCTCCCAAATTCCAAAGGGCGGATTTTAAGTTTTCTATTAATTCGGTGTAATAATTGTCATCGGACGAGGAATACATTTTACCGTTTTTGTCGCGCCCTTCCTTTATATCGTAAAGGCTTGCGTTTACGTTTGCGGCTTCCATTGTGTGGTAATATTTCCAAAGTTGAAGTCCAGAATTCAAAACAATTTGCGCCTCGTTGGAAAATTCTAATTCTTGTTTTTCATTGTTAGCAAATAAATTATTTTGTTGATTTTTTGGCATTTTTTTACCCCTCAAAAAATCCGACATAAAATGGCTGTCAAATTTTTCTTTTGAATCAACTTCGCTTTCAGAAAATGGAATCCAATGATTTGTACCGTTAACAGATGAAATTCTATTCTGACTATGAAAAATACTAAAAACCAAACAATCAGAAATAAATTTAACATCCTTTTCCCATTTTAAACTGGGAGAAAGAAATTGGTCTCGGTCATTAAACCAATTTGCTTTAAAACTCTGACGCACAGAAAAATAAACACATGCAGGAATTATATTATTAACAGTTATTTTAAACCTTGCTACACCTTTGGCATTGCCGACACCCTTTATGCAATTTGTAAAGTCAATGTTGACGTAATTGTTGTGCTGAAAATCGTTTCCGATACAACACATTCCACCTATTTCTGCACCTTGTACATCAGTATACGCTTTCAACCAATTATTTATGACTTTTGAATCTTGCTTTCCAATATTTTTTTTCAATATAAAATCACCCTTTTCATCATAAACATCGGCTTTAATTTTGGTAAACGGTTGTTTTTTGCTCAAATCCCAAATAAAAAAACCTATCGGAAATTTTCCTGCAACATTATCAAAAGTGTACGCAGGCATCAGAAATAATTTTTCTAATTTTGCATTAAATACTCTTCTAAAATCTTCAAAATTAGGAGATTGTAATATTTTTAATTTTGAAAACTGCGCTAAAATACAATCAGGAACTTCTTTATAAATTCTTGCAAAAAATTGCACAAAAAGTTCTCTTAGCGGTGTTCTGCCAAATTCATTACCGAATTTTTGGTAAGTCTGCGTTGAAGAAGATACCTCTGCTTGATTTTGCCCAGTTCCTGCAATAGTTTTTGCACTTGCCGCCTCTTTGTAAGGTGGATTAATGTAGATGATTAGTTTTTTGCGCTTTTCAGCATCGTAAAGAATTTTGCGAAGGCTTTCGGGACATTTAGAAAAGTCATCATTCAAAAAATCAAATTGAAAAACATGACTCTCCAAAAGATTTGCACCGTTTTTGATACGCTCTTTCATCACGTCAACATCTTGTTGGTCAAGAGTTGAGGCATATACATTGTATTTATTTACAAGACCGTTTAAGAGGTTTCCTGTACCAGCACAGCAATCCCAAATATAGTAATTCTCCTGCCAATCTTTTCCAAAAGTATCCGCTAAATATTTTTGCGATTTTTCAACCCAAATTTGTGGGGTAAAAAAAGCACCTTTCCTTTCTCTAACATCTTGCGGCACAAGCAAATCTAATCGTGAAATTATATAATTCCAATAAACATTTTTCGGTGGACGTTTGTACCGCTTCCAAAATTCGGCATATTTTTCCAACCCTCCCTTTTTAAAGCCAAAAATATACGTTACATCATAACCAAAATTATCTTTACGTATAAGACTATATGATTTTTGGGCTGCTGCCGAAAAAGTTATATAAAAATCGGGATAAGCGTTTTTATCATCGTTAATGTCAGTTGTATTATTATCGTCAATATTTAACTCGGCTAAGAAAAAATCGCGATCATACACACCTAAATCTTTGCTCAATTTTTTCCAATCCGCATTAATTGAAGGCATTACCATTTCTCGCCACTTTTGATAGACGAAAATAAAATTATTTTTATCTATCATCGTTGACAATAATGAGCCGCCTTCAATAAAATTCTGCTCTACAAAATTATGAATTTCGTCATCGTCTTTGCCGTAATAAAATGTGAAAACTTTTTCCGGATTGATGACTTTTTGCAATGCCGCCACGCTCTTGTAGTCCACCTGCGATGGTGTCTGTGTCCAATTGAAATCGTTAAGGGCGTATATCGGCAAAACTTCGTTGTATTCCACGAAGACAATTTTTTCGTTGTCAAAACAGCCTATAAATTTGGGCGGGAGAATGTTGTAAGCGTCCTGTTTGATGGTTACAATAAGTTGA
>CAJOGF010000092.1:0-10851 GCA_905233995.1 uncultured Bacteroidales bacterium
TTACGAAAATTATGTCCCTGCCATTAGACTCAACGGCGGAATACCTGTGTTTGTTACTCTGAAACCCCCGTTCTACAAAATTGATTGGAACGAGGTTATAAGAATGGTTAGTCAAAGGACACGAATGATTATTCTTAGTACGCCGCATATCCAAACTGGGGTAGGGTATACTGACGAAGATTTCAAAAGTCTTTCAAAGGTGATTTCGGGTAGCAAAATAATTTTGCTTTGTGATGATAGTTTTAAGACGTTTGTTTATGACAATAATTTTTTAAGTATTGCTAAGTATCCTGTACTTACAAAACAAACTATCATTGTATCTTCGTTGAGTAAAGAACTTAGTGCAACAGGTTGGAAAACAGGATATTGTATTGCTCCTAATGATTACACCAAAGAAATCAGAAAAGTACATAATTATATTTGTAATGGTAGTAATGCAGTTTTTCAGTATGCGGCAGCAGAATTTTTAAACTTAGGTACTGATTATTTTGATACCCTTTGTAAAGAATACAAGCAAAAGCGTGATTTATTGTGCAGTATGTTGAAAGGTAGTAAATACAAGTTTATTCCTTGTCAAAGTACATGGTTTCAGATAGTTGATTGTAGCGAAGTTTCTAAACTTTCTGATAAGGATTTCGCATTGGAACTATGTGAAAAATACGGAGTTGCAGTTTTTCCGATGTCAGTATACTATCACGACAAAACAAAGTCTAATATTGTAAGAATTTGTTTTGCTCGAAGTATTAAGACTATAGAAAAGGGCGTAAAGTGTTTGTTGAACGCTCAAAAGTAAACATTGATTTTTTTTTTAATATATTATTTTTTATACGATAATGGCACAACAAGAAGATCTTTTGAAGAAAATTATTTCACATTGTAAGGAATACGGTTTTATATTTCCTTCAAGTGATATTTATGACGGTCTTGCAGCCGTTTATGACTATGGTCAGAACGGTGTTGAACTAAAAAACAACATTAAGGAATATTGGTGGAAGTTTATGACAAGACTTCACGAAAACATTGTCGGCATTGATGCGGCAATTTTTATGCATCCTAAAACTTGGGAGGCTTCGGGTCATGTTTCTGCTTTCAACGATCCGTTGATTGACAATAAAGATTCAAAAAAACGTTATCGCGCTGATAACTTAATAGAAGAATATCGCGATAAACTTTATGCAAAAATAGAAAAAGAGGTTGAAAAGGCGCAAAAGCGTTTTGGCGACAAATTCAATAAAGAGCAGTTTGTTTCAACAAACGAAAGAGTTTTGGCAACTCAAAAACAAATCGACGAGTTAACTGCTCGTTACGATAAGGCTCTTAACGAAAATAATTTGGAAGAACTTCGTCAAATTATTATTGATTGTGAAATTGTTTGTCCTATTTCGGGAACTAAAAATTGGACAGAGGTTCGTCAGTTCAACCTTATGTTTCAAACCAAAATGGGAAGCGTATCAGACGAACAATCAACAATTTACTTGCGACCAGAAACGGCTCAAGGTATTTTTGTAAACTATCTTAACGTTCAGAAAACTGGCAGAATGAAAATTCCGTTTGGTATTGCTCAAATAGGTAAGGCTTTCCGTAACGAAATTGTTGCCCGTCAGTTTATTTTCCGTATGAGAGAGTTTGAACAGATGGAAATGCAGTTTTTCATTCGTCCCGGACAGGAACTTCGTTGGTTTAAATATTGGAAAACAATGCGTAGAAAATGGCATGAAGCCTTAGGTTTTGGTAGTGAAAACTATCGTTTTCATGATCACGAAAAATTGGCTCATTATGCTAACGCAGCAACTGATATTGAATATAATTTCCCGATGGGATTCCGTGAGGTTGAGGGTATACATTCAAGAACAGATTTTGACTTGTCGCAACACCAAAAATATTCGGGCAAGAAAATTCAGTATTTTGACCCAGAACTTGTTGAAATTTACACTCCATACGTTATTGAAACTTCAATCGGACTTGACAGAATGTTCTTGTCAATACTTTCAGGAGCGTATACTGAAGAGGAAATCAAATCAGAAGATGGCAAAGTTGATAAGAGAGTTGTTTTGAAAATTCCGGCAGCCTTGGCTCCTGTAAAAGTTGCTGTTTTGCCACTTGTTAGGAAAGACGGACTTCCTGAAATTGCAGAGAAATTAATGAAAGATTTGATGTACCGTTTTGATTGTCGTTACGAGGAAAAAGATTCAATTGGAAAACGTTATCGTCGTCAAGATGCAATCGGTACACCTTTCTGTGTAACAGTCGATTACGACACATTGAACGATAATACTGTTACGGTTCGTTATCGGGATGATATGCGTCAGGAAAGAATTGCAATTGACAAGGTTGCTGATTTGGTTTCTAAAAATTGTGATTTGAACAATATTCTTAAAACTTTGGCAGACGAAGACATCGAATTGCCAGAGGCATAAATCTTTTTTAGTTTGTAGAGACGTGCTTTACAAAGTTGCGTCTCTACGTTTTTTTTTATATGAAAATTTCCCTTTACATTTTTGTTGTATTATTTTTTTTGACGGCTTGCATTTCCAATCCCAATAATGCGCAATCCGTTGAAACAAAGATTGATACCATAATCACACCCGAAATAAAAAAATCATTAGTTGTTGCCGCAGAAGATACTGCTTCGTACTTAAAAAAGTTGAAAGGCAAAAAAGTTGCTTTAGTTGCCAATCAAACTTCTGTTGCATTTAATACTCATTTGCTGGATTTTTTGCTTGAAAACAAAGTAATGGTAGACAAAGTTTTTGCGCCCGAACATGGATTTAGAGGTGATGGCGAGCCGGGAGAAACAATCTTAAATGGTGTTGACAAAAAAACTGGTGTTAAGATTATTTCGCTTTTTGGAAACAACAAAAAGCCGTCAACAGTACAAATGAAAGGGCTTGATGTTGTGGTTTATGATATTCAAGATGTTGGGTGTCGTTTTTTTACATACATCAGCACTTTACATTATGTAATGGAAAGTTGTGCAGAAAATAATGTTGAATTAATCGTTCTTGACCGTCCTAATCCTAATATTGATTATGTTGACGGACCTATAAGGCAAAAGAATTGTATTTCATTTGTTAGTCTTGACCCTTTGCCGATTGTTTACGGTATGACAGTTGGTGAACTTTCGCAAATGATTAACGAAGAGGGTTGGCTTGCGGGTCAAAAAAAATGTCAGTTAACAGTAATTCCCGTAAAAAATTACACACGCGATACAAAATATAATCTGCCAATAAAGCCATCTCCAAATTTGCCGAATTATCTTTCGGTGCGACTTTATCCTTCGTTGTGCCTTTTTGAAGGTACAAATATTAGTATTGGACGAGGAACTTTAACTCCTTTTACTTCAATAGGTTATCCTGATAATAAATATGGTGAATATGTTTTTACGCCTCAAGATATAAAAGGTATGCAGACAAATCCGATGCACAAACTAAAAAAATGTTATGGCATTGATTTCAGAGATTTAAATCCTGATAGTCTTAACTTTACGTTGGAATATTTTATAAAAATGTACAATCTTTCTTCTGGCAAAATGATAACGCGTAGTAGAATGTTAGCCTTGCTGTACGGAAACGACCAACTTCCGCTTCAGTTGTCGAAAGGTATGACAGAAAACGAAATTCGCAAAACTTGGGAGCCAGAATTGTCGGATTTTAAAACAAAACGTAAAAAATATTTGATTTATAAGTAAAAATTTTCGTTTTAAACGATTATATTTGTAACAAAAATCTTTAAAGCCGATGTCTACTAATAAATTAAAAGTGATAAACGATCCTGTTTATGGTCTTATCAACATCGAAAACGAACTTGTTTTTGATGTTATAGAGCATAGATTGTTTCAGCGGTTAAGACGTATTAAACAGTTGGGTTTTAGTTATTTAGTTTATCCGGGGGCAATGCATACGAGGTTTCAACATTCCTTAGGAGCAGCCTTTTTGATGCAAAATGCTTTGAAAGTAATTTCGGATAAAGGTTGTCCGCTTACCTCTCAAGACAAGGAGGCTGCTCTTTTGGCGATTTTGTTGCATGATTTGGGGCACGGTCCTTTTTCTCACACTTTGGAAAATAGTTTTTTTGATAATATTTCGCACGAGGAAATTTCTGCTGAGTTTATGAAAATAATCAACAATGATTTTAATGGAGCAATTCAGCACGGAATTAGTGTCTTTACCAACGAACATCACAAAAAAATACTTCATAAACTTGTGTCAAGTCAACTTGATATGGATAGACTTGATTATCTTAATCGAGATAGTTTTTTTACTGGTGTAAGCGAAGGTGTTATCGGCAGCGAAAGAATTATAAAGATGTTGAATTTTGTTGATAATGAGCCAGTTGTAGAGGCAAAAGGAATTTATTCTGTTGAAAAATTTTTGATTGCAAGGCGGCTGATGTATTGGCAAGTTTATCTTCATAAAACGGTTGTTGTTGCCGAAGAAATTCTAAAACTTATTATTAAACGAGCAAAAGAAATCATAAGGGACGGCAAAGATATTTTTGCGCCGCCGTCTTTAAAATTCTTCCTCAAGAATAGTATTTCAAAAGAGGATTTGCATAAGGATTTTGAAGGTAAAACTCCGCTCGATTTTTTTGCACAGTTGGACGATTCGGATATAATTTCGTCGATTAAAGTTTGGCAATTTTCAGACGATTTTGTTTTGAGTAATCTTTGTAATCGTTTGATTAATAGAAAATTGTTTAAAATTGAGATTTTCCCCAACGAGTGTCCAGATGATAAATTTATGGAAATAAGGAAAAATGTTCTTCAAAAACAAATCTGTCCTAAGCAGTATATTGATTATTTTGTTATTAGGGGAACTCTTTATAACAAGGCTTATTCTCGAGGCAAAGATGAGACGATAAAAATTGTTATGAAAGATGGTTTGGTAAAGGATATTGCTTCTGCCTCTGATATTTCAAATGTTTCAGCATTAAGCAAAACGGTTAAGAAAAGTTTTATTTGTTACGCTATATAAAAGAGTATGAAAAGAATAGTATTATGTGCGGCTCTTATGATGGCATTATATTCATGTTCGGAGCCTAAAAAAAACAGTGTGCAGCAAGAAGAAGGGCTTGCAAAAAAGTATGAGCAAAATTTTAAAATCGGTACAATATTCGCCCAACCTCAGATTGAGGGAGTTGACAAATTGTCGATTGATATTGTCAAAAAACATTTCAACGCTTTGACTGCCGAAAATTGTATGAAAGGAGAAGTTGTTCAGCCGGAGCAGGGCCGTTTTGACTTTTCGTTAGGCGACAAGGTTGTAGATTTTGCGCGTCAGAATAATATGTACATGGTTGGTCATGTGCTTGTTTGGCATTCACAACCGCCGAAGTGGATTTTTACTGATTCTCAAGGCAATAGGGTAAGTCGTGATACGTTGATAGAACGTATGAAAAATCATATTACAACAGTGGTTAAGCATTTTAAAGGTAAAGTTGATGCTTGGGACGTTGTCAACGAAGCCTTTGAAGATGACGGTTCTTATCGTAAAAGTCCGTATTTTGAGATTATCGGTGAAGATTTTATCAATTTGGCATTCAAGTTTGCTCACGAGGCTGACCCTGAGGTAAAACTTATTCTAAATGATTACAATGTTTGTAAACCTCAAAAATGTGATGCAATCATTGCTAAAATCAAAGAGTTGCGATCTTCGGGGTTGCAAGTTGACTATGCTGGAATGCAAATGCATTGCACAATGGATTTTCCGTCAAAAAATGAAATAGAAACTACTTTAAAGAAATTTGAGGATAATAATATAAAACTTCAAATTACAGAATTTGATTTAACTTCTATTCCTTTTCCTATGGGAAATACTGCTGAAATTTCAGCGCGTGCCGATTATCAAGAAAAATATGACCCGTACAAAAATTGTCTTGACGATGATTCGCGTGCGAAGATTAATTCAAGATTTAAAGAAATTTTTGACAGTTTTCTTTCTCATTCACAAAATATTGAGCGAGTTACGGTTTGGGGAATCACCGATAAAGGCTCTTGGCGTTTGGATTGGCCAATCCCAGGCAGAACGGATTTTCCGACTTTTTTCTATTCAGACGGCAAAATGAAAGAGTTTTTAATGGAATAAAAAATTTAATTTTGTTGATGTCTTAAAAAAAATGCACAATATTTTATTTGCAATTCGAGATAATGTCGATTTTCGCATAAAATATTGTGCGTTTATAATAATTGTGAATTTTTTATTTCACCTCTGCAAAATAATTCTCTCTTAATGGCATCGTTACCTTGTCGCCAGAAAGCGTAACTTCGGCTTGCTGACGAATGTCGGCAGAGGAGGCTCCGATTTTTATCGTGAATTTGCCCGGTGCTACATTCCATTGATTGTCAGCAAAATAGCCTAACTGTGAGGTTGCAACAGAGAATTTTACGGTTTTCTTTTCTTGAGGTTTCAGCGCAATACGTGAAAAACCTTGTAACTGCAAATTTCTGATATTTTGATTTTTAGAAGTAGGGGAGAGGTAAAGTTGTACAATCTCCTCGGCGGCTACTTTGCCTGTGTTTTCAACGTCAACACTTACCTCAAAACGCTCGGAATTGGTTGCAACATCTTTATCAACAGCGATATTTGAATATTCAAATGTTGTGTACGAAAGTCCAAAACCAAATGGCCAAGCTATTTTCTTTGTGTCAAAATCATCGTAATTGTAGCATATTGGTTCGTGAAGTTCCTCGGCGGGATAACTTACAGAAAGTTTTCCCGCCGGACTTACATTTCCGTATATGATGTCAGCCAAAGCGTTGCCGCCTTCTTCGCCCGGATACCACGCTTGAATGATTGCGGCGCATTTGTCAGCAATTTCGGAAATAACTTGCGCACGTCCGCCAAACATCACAAGCACAACGGGTTTGCCAGTTGCAATGAGTTTTTTTACAAATTCTTCTTGACGACCGGGAAGTTTCAAAGTTTTGCGATCACGATTTTCGCCACAGAGAATTGCGTTTTCACCAACAGCGGCAATTATTACGTCGCTTTTTTTCGCGATTTCAAGAGCGGCTTTTTCGTCGGATTCTTCACCGCTGTCTATCATGCGGTTTTGAAACTCTTTGAGATATGCAACTCTGGGGTCGCCACTTTGTTCTACAACGGTTTCTACTTCTTCTGTCCAGTCGCAACCGCGTTGATAATCAATACTGTAGCCTTTGGGGAGACGATTCGTCATACCGTCTTTCAGTCCAACTATTTTTGGGTGCTGACCGTCCTCGATTGTGCCTTTCCAAAAGAAACGCATTGATTGGTAGGTGTAGTCGCCAAGCATTGCCCACATCGAATTGGCGTTTGGCCCTGTCAAAGCGATTTTTTGTGGTTTATTAAGAGGAAGTATTCCGTTGTTTTTTAGCATTACAACAGATTGTGTTGCAAGTAGATACGCTGTATTGCGTTCTTCTGGAGTATCAAATGTGATAGAACCTTGGTCGTAAAGTTTGACATTATTGCCGAGTGTTCCAACCATGAATTTGAATTTCAAAACACGTTTTACAGCAGTTTCAAAAGTTTGTTCGCTAACAAGCCCTTTCTCAATGGCTTCGGGAATTAATTTGTAATTGTCGCCTTGAGGAAAGTCAACATCGTTTCCGGCGTTGAGGGCAGCCGCTGTGCGTTGAAGCGGTGTCATGTTGTCGTCCACTTGGTCGATAGAGCCGTAATCGCTGACCATAATTCCGTCATAATGAAGATAATCACGGAGAATTTCTTGCTGAATCTGACGATTGGCAACGCATTTGGTGCCGTCAACAGCATGATAACCAGTCATAACGACTTTGCTGCTTTCCTTTCTGATACAAACCTCGTGTGGTAAAAGAATTTCTTCCATGAGTTCCTTTTTGTTAGCATTGCCGCCGCCACCGTAGCCGAGAAAATGTTTAGTGCAAGCCGCAACGCCCTTTTTGAGGTCGCCGTGCTGAAGTCCGCGCACAAATGCCGACGCCATAACTGCCGATAGATAAGCATCTTCACCGTAAGACTCTTCCAAACGGTTGAACGAGGGATCGCGGACAACGTCAATCATTGGCGAAAGCGACAAAAATCCGCCTACTTTTCTTAAATCGGTTGCCGTCTGATAGGTTTTCTTTTCGGCAAGTTCGGGATTGAACGAGCACGCCAAACCAATTTGTTGAGGATAGACGGTTGCTTCCATGGCGTTGATTCCGCTCAAAACTTCTTCGTGCATGAGTGCGGGGATTCCGCTTGGTGTGTTGTTGATAAGCCAATCTTGCATTTGTGCTACCATGTTGCGAACTTTTTCTGGCGGCAACTGCGTGTTGAGCATAAATTGAGAACAATGTCCCACGCCGTTGGGAATCAATTCTTTGCATTTGTCGGGCATTAGACGGTTGTCCCCGTCGAAAAACTGTGTCATGTAAATACCACACAATTGAGCCACGCGCTCCTCCTTTGTCATTTTGTTGTAAAGAGCGTCAACTTGGGCATCGATACTTTCGTTTTGTTGTGTTGGCGATGAACACGCTGTCATGCCAGCGACACCCAACATTACTGCATATTCGGATATTTTTTTCATTTTAAAGATTATGATTTATTAGGGTGTCAAAAGTAATGATTTTTTTTTGAACTGATAAAATTATTTTTAATGATTGATTTTTATTCCACCTCCGTGTACTTCCTTGCGTTGTAATATGCACTGCGCGAGGAAAAACCGCATTGTTCAACAGCCGCATCAAGTGAGATGTTGGGATTTTCTGTCTTGAAATTTTCAAGATAACTATACCTCAAACAATTTACATACTTGTAGAAACCGAAAGTCATCCTTAATCACCTTCGAGATGTACGTTCGTGAAATGTTGGTTGCTTCGGCGATGTCTGCAACCGTAAGTTTCGGATTAAGAAAAGCCTTCTCGCCCTCAACGTAAATGCGGATTTTGTCGGCAATCAGAGAGGAGTTTTTGCAACAACACGTCGATTTCGTCAACTTTTCTACCGCAACAATCTCTTGCTGTATATGACGTTGAGTTGGAAGTATCATTATCATCAACAATACAGTTTCAAGCCCCATGACCACATACGCTGCACATCGCAGACTGTCAACAAGATAACCTATCCATGAAACCACAACTGCCAAAATTGTCATTGCAATTACTCTGTACATAAACTGCATAGGGAAACTTTGCTTGTTGCTATCGCTAAGAGTCTTGAAACAACTCCTTAGTTTTCTATCCAACATCACAAGCAACACCGTCCACATTGCCGACATCACGATTGCAACAATCTCAATCACTTTAAGAGCCTCAGCACCAAGTAACTGCGGAAAAAACAATCCCGACACCGCTAACAACATCAACACCAATGGCACCGAGAAGAACGCCGCAATTTTTATTTTACTGTTTGATTCCCAGCCCATTAATGTTCCAAAATATGTACGAATCATCATCGTAATGTCGTATGGGACAAACAATGGCAGAAACAAGTCCCTTAGTAATTGCGACGAAAGACTCTCAGGTGCAAAAATATAACTTGCCAAAAAAAGTCCTTGCAAATACAATGCTGACGCTATTTTCCGCGCTGGATACATATAATCCATCTGTTCTTCTGACACTGCACTCGCTGGTCTGAAAAAATACCTTGCCGCTGCCAAAATCAGACACGCAAACGCCAAAAAAGCAACAGATAATATATCGTAATGATACATGATTCCTCGTATTAAATTTTCCGACTGCAAAGTAAAAATGTTTTTATGAAATTTCCAATTGCAATTTTGTATTTTTTTAGAAAAAATGCCCTTCCTTGAGCGAAAAAATGTTACATTTAAGTATATTTTAGACTAAAATAGTACAAATTTGAACTCAAATGAAACTAATTTGAACTCAAATGGACGTTTTTTTAGATTGATTGTTGTTAAATTGCGAGTGTAATTGAACATTAAAACACATAATTCAAAAAAAATTATTATGGGATTATTAGACACTTTTAAAGCAGTTGGCGACATAATCAAAGGCGGCATTGAATCATACAAAGCCGATAGCAAACTTGACGACATACTTGCAGATGTATGGACATCATACGAAGATAAACTTACTTCTGCTGACAAAGAAGCATACCTTAAATATAAGGTGCTTCAAGAAAAAATTGATGCTCAACAATCTAAGGATTCCTCTAAGGTAACCAACGAGATGAATGAGGAACGTGATGCTGCAAAACTTGCATACGCTCTTCAACTCGCCAAGAATGATTCCCTGCCAGAGGAACTAAAAAGTTCTTTAGAAACGGCAGTGGAAACTATAAAGAAAGTTGACGCACAAGCAATCGAGCGTATCAAACAGCGTATGCTCTCATCGTGTAAAACGGAAGAAGAACGTCAGTCAGTATTAAAATCATTTGAAGATAAAAAGTAAAAAACATTTTACCTAATATTATATAAAATGGCAAAAAAACATAAAGAAGAAATCATCACTCGTGCCGACGGCTCGCAGGTGAAAATAAGCGGCTACAAACCGCCCAAGGCTGCTCCAAAAGCCGCAAAATTCGAGGCAAGCATCGATTCAAGCAATCTGCCTCCAAAAGTTGACTTGCGTCCCTACATGACACAAATCGAAAATCAAGGCACGCTCGGCTCCTGCACCGCTAACGCAACCGCTGGCGCATACGAGTATCTAATCAACCGCAATCAAGGAATCGACAATTACGATGTCAGCCGTCTATTCCTCTACTACAACACTCGTGTACTTGAGGACACTGTGGACGAGGACGGCGGTGGATTCTTGTATGACGTACTCAAGGCACTTGCCACAAAGGGTATATGCAGCGAGCAGTCATGGCCGTACAACATAAAGAAATTCGCAAAGAAACCTCCAAAGGAATGTTACGAGGAGGCAAAAAACAACTG
>CAJOGF010000092.1:10918-14645 GCA_905233995.1 uncultured Bacteroidales bacterium
CCCAAGGCGTGGCCGTGTGCCAATGCCAAAAAGAGGTGAAGAAGAGGTGGGGGGACACGCAATGTTGTGTGTAGGCTATTCTGACCCTGACCAAGTGTTCATCGTCCGCAATTCATGGGGACAGGAATATGGAGACCGAGGATATTGCTACGTTCCATACGAATTGATGATGTCGGAATATACATACGACGACACATGGGTGATTTATGATGTCAATCCTATTGACCCTTCACAAGCCGAAGAATCATGGTCGGATGACGGAGAATCTGTATTTGTCGAAATGGGTACCGAGTTCGACAACATGGACGACGAAACTTGGGGTGCACTCTGCGATGAACTTGGCGACTACGACATCACCTACCGTCTTGGCGCATTGTACGGTATGGCGACAGTTGGTGATGACAACGTTTCAGATGAGGAGTACCAAGCAGCAACAGACAAACTTGCCAACATTCTTGAAATGTTTGGTCTTAATTTTGATGCAGAGGAAGTTATGGAACATTGCGCCGAACTCACCACTGTTGAAGGTTTTGTGCAAGAAACCGTTGAAATCCTCGGTCGTTACCTTTCGCCGGGTGCATTGGCAACAATCGCAAAAGATATGTACGAGATTGCAGGAGTTGACGGACTTGACCCTGAAGAAGAACAATTCATCAACGAATTGGTTGGCGATTGGTTCAACGAGGAACTTGCTGAAGAATATGACAATAGTTTTGAGGAACATCGTCAGTCTGACAAAGTAGACAAAAAAGGTGGCAAAAAATCTTCAGATAAAGGCAGTAAGAAAGGTGGCAAAAAGTCTTCAGATAAAGGTGGCAAAGGCGGCAAGAAATCATCTGGCAAAGGTGGCAAGAAATCTTCAGGTAAAGGTGGAAAGAAAGGTAGAAAAGTTCGCGACGAAGACGGAAATATAATCTACATCGACGATGATGAGGATTGGGACGACGACGATGAAGATTTTGACGACGATGATTTAGACCTCGACGATGACGACTTCGATGATGAAGATGACGACCTTGACGATGAAGATGATGACTTCGATGATGAAGACGACGACTTCGACGACGAAGATGACGAAGATGATGAAGATGATGAAGATGATGAAGATGATGAAGATGACGACGAAGATGATGACGACTTCGACGACGAAGAAGAAGATGATGATGACGATTTCGACGACGAAGAGGAAGATGACGAAGAAGATGATGATGAGGAGGAGGAAGAAGACGATGACGACGAAGAAGAATACGATGAGGAAGAAGATGATGATGATGACGATGAAGGCGATTACGATGACGATGAAGAAGATGATTACGACGGCGGCGACGATGATTATGACGACGGCGGCGATGATGACGAAGAAGATTAATAATCATTGAACTTCATAGTATAGATAAATAAATTAAGGCTTGTAAGGCGACAATGTTGCCTTACAAGCCTTAATTTATTTGTTGAAATGACAAATAAATGGGACAATTCTACTCAAGAAGAAAGTAAAATTTGTCCCATTAGAGAAGATTTATTTAATGGACTGTAAAAAATTTATTTAACAAAAATCAAGAATCCTTTGCCTTGAATCTCAAACTCTTGACTATCGGAAAGTTGTTGTGAAATTTTCTCGACAGAAACTCCGCCGTCGTATTTTACGGTGTAATTTCCAGAAGCGATGCCAGAAATTTTTGTCGAAACTTTATCTGTTCCAAGGTTGATGATTACAAGTGCGGCGTTCTGTCCGCTGCCGCGTGTGAAAGCGAATACTTGCGACTTGTCGGCGGTGTTGATAATCGTTTGAGCGTCCTCGCGTAGTGCGTCGGTGGAATGTTTTAATTTAGAAAGGTTCTTGACAATGTTATACATTTTCTCATCTTTGTTGTTCCAATTGATTTTGGTGTCGTGAAAATAGTCGAGAATCTGCTTGCCGCCCACTTCTTGACCATTGTAAACGAGAGGCATTCCTGTCAATGTAAAGACAAGTGCGGTGAGTGGATAGCGGTTTTCGCCGTAAACATTTTCGATGAGTTTGCCGCCATCGTTGTAGTTTTGGTCGTGATTGGTGATGTAGAGCATACGTTTAACGGGGGCAATCGCTTTGGTCTTGTTGAGAAGTTCTTCGCATACTTTCTGAAGTGCAGTACCGCTAACTCCTTTGCCTACAGTGTTTTGAAGTCCACCTTCCTGAAAATCCCATGCGTAGTCGTATTCAAAACCTGTGGTTGACAAAGCCTTGTTGTTACTCTGCGAGATGTCGCCCTCGGCAAGGAAAGTGATTGTCTTGCCTGCCTTATGGTTTTTGACTTCGGGAATTGCTGTTTCCCAATAACTTGCGGGAATTTTCGGCGAGTCGCACCTGGAACCATCTACATCAGCCTCGTCAACCCAAAATTTCAGACAATTGGTCATTGCCACCGCCAAGTCGGGATTTGTGTAGTCTAATTGGAAAACATCGCCGTAATTGTTTGGGTGAACCATTTTGCCGTTTTCCTTGGTGTAGTATTCTGGATTTGACGTTACCCATTTTGCATCGGTGGCGGTGTGGTTTGGAACCCAATCGAGCCATACTTCCATGCCGAGCGTATGTGCCTTTGATACAAGGTTTTTCAAATCGGAGATTTCTCCGTACTTGGGATTTGTGGCCTTGAAATCTGTCGCGGCATACGGACTGTCAATACCGCCACCACGGGGATAGATTGGCATTAACCAAACGATGTCGATTCCGAGGTCTTTTAGTTCTGACAGATGGTCTTCTGCCGCCTTGAAAGTGCCTTCAGCGGTAAACGAACCTACATTGAGTTCGTAAATTACATTGTTGCGACCAGTCGCCACTGGAAATTCTACTGTGTTGCCGCTGTTGTCGGTCTCGGAAATCGCGGTGTCGTTGTCCTTGTTGCAACCGCAGGACGAAAGCATCAACGCTGCGGCGATTACTGATAATATTTTTTTCATGATTTTTTATGTTTTTAAAAGTTAGTAAAAAATTTTGCGCAATTTACTAACTAATTAATGCGATTTGCAACAGCATCAAATTAAAATCAAAATGTTTTAAAATGCTATATTAGTGATTGTCAAGATAATAATTAATTTTCAATCTCTAAAAAATCAAAACATTTTTGGTCTATTTTATCATAATTTTCACCAAATAATAGTTTAATTGTATTTTTAACAACCATAAACACTTTTTCGTTTTTCACCAAAGAATATCGCTAATTTGACTTTGATTTTTTGACCATAAAAAAGTTGTTAATTTGCTGAATATAAATATTTTGATGTTTTAAAAAACTTTGATTTTGCTTTGATACGTTTGCAAAAGGTAGTTTTTCCGCATAAAATTGCTGAAAATTTTTCCCACAGCGGAAAAACAATCTTTAGACTTTTTTATCACTTAAACGCATTAAAAAAAATGAGAAGACAAAAAACATTAAATCTAAAACGCATTCTACTGATGTTTGCGTGTCTGTTTTGGGCAGGCATCACCTTTGCCCAAGAGCAGATAAAGGGACGAATTGTTGACACTCAAGGAGAAGCAATTATTGGAGTTACCGTAGTTCAAGAAGGTACTACTAATGGTACAATTACCGACATTGACGGCAATTTTTCTATTAAGTGTCCTGTTGGAGCCAATCTTGTTTTTTCGTACATTGGTTATCAAACGCAGATTCACCCTGCTAAAAATGGTCTGACAATCGTCCTGACCGAAGACCTTGCCGAAATCGACGAAGTAGTTGTAATC
>CAJOGF010000093.1 GCA_905233995.1 uncultured Bacteroidales bacterium
TGGTAGTTCTTAATGTATTTATCAGCAGAATATTAAAATCTATTGGTGGAGAACCCGAAGACGTTGAAAATGTGGTAAATAAAATGGCTGACGGAGACCTTAGCGTTGATGAAGTTCAAAGCCGAAAGGCAACAGGTATTTTGTCGTCTTGCTACAAAATGTCTGAAAGTTTAAGAAGTATGTTGGAAAACGTGTTTGAGGGTTCGGAAAATATTCAAAACTCAAGTGCTGAAATTAGCCGTACCACTCAATCTTTGTCGCAAAATTCCAACGAACAAGCCGCAACTGCCGATCAGATTGTTCAGTCGATTAATTATATCTTAACCGAAATTGAAGGTAATGCTCAAAAACGTGGAGTTGCTGCTGACATTGCAAAACGAATAAAAGAAGAAGTTCAAAACATTCAGATTACTCAAAACGATAACTTAACGGCAGTTAAGAATATTTCAGAAAAGATTGACATTATCAATGATATTGCTTTTCAAACTAATATTTTGGCACTTAATGCGGCAGTTGAGGCAGCAAGAGCCGGAGAGCACGGCAAAGGCTTTGCTGTTGTGGCTTCAGAGATTCGTAAACTTGCAGAAAAATGTAAGACTTCGGCTTCTGACATTATAGAAAGTGCGCAAAATACTGTTTTGTCTACTGAAACAGCATACGAAAAACTTGCTGGTATTTTGCCAGAGGTTGATAAAAGTGCTGAAATGATTCGTCAAATTGCAGAGGCAGGTCAAAATCAAGCAATGACAATTGCACTTATAGATGAAAATGTAAAGCAACTTAATAATTCTATTCAGGCTAATGCGGCTGCAAGCGAAGAACTTGCGGTGTCAGCACAAGAACTTGATGATCAAGCAAGAAGATTTAAAGAAAGTACTTCAGAGTTTAAGTTGTGATAAACATTTGTATTGTTGGTTTAGGGTATGTCGGTCTGCCGCTTGCGGAGTTGTTTTCAAAAAAATATCCCGTTAAAGGTTTTGATATTGACAAAGATAAAATCCGAGGGTTGAAAGCCCTCGGATATAATTTTGTGTGTACTTGCGACATTCAGGAGATAAAAGATTGTAATTTTTTTATTGTTGCTGTTCCGACACCTGTTGATAATAATCATTGCCCAAATCTTGAACCTCTGAAAAATGCAACAAAAATCATTGCTAACATCTTGAAACCTAAAGATTTTGTTGTCTACGAAAGCACTGTCTATCCGGGAGTTACTATGGAAGAATGTGTCCCGATTCTTGAAAAAACAAGTGGTTTAACTTTAAATTCGGATTTTTATGTAGGCTATTCTCCTGAAAGAATCAATCCGGGAGATAAAGTTCATTCTATTGAAAAAATTGTCAAAATAACTTCTGCCTCTTGTCAATATGCTTTGCAAGTTGTTGATTCTTTGTATAATTCGGTTTTGGAAAACGGAACTTATAAAGTCTCGTCTATAAATGTTGCAGAAGCCTCTAAAATTGTTGAAAATTGTCAAAGAGATGTCAACATTGCTTTTATGAATGAGATTTCAAAAATTTTCAATGCTATTGGTCTTGATACTCAAGAGGTTATAAAAGCGGCTTCAACAAAATGGAATTTTTTGAACTTTTCGCCCGGATTAGTTGGTGGACATTGCATTTCGGTTGACCCTTATTATTTGATTCAACAGGCGAAAATTTATGGCGTTTTGCCAAGGGTTATGACGGCGGCACGTCAATTAAACGATGCAATGGGCGGTTATGTTGCCGAGCAAACAATCAAACAGATGATTTTGAAAGGCATTTTAATAAAAGGGGCTTTTGTTTTGATTTTAGGCTTTTCGTTTAAGGAAAATTCTTCTGACATTAGAAACACCAAGGTAATTGATATTTATCATATCCTTTTGGAATATGGAATAAATGTTGATATTTATGACCCACTTGTGAACAAAGAAGCGGTTTTTAAGGAATATAATGTCGATATTTTGTCTTGTCTTGACGATAAAAAAAAGTATGATGCAATTATTTTAGCGGTTTCCCATGATGTTTTTTTATCTCTTGACTTGCAACACTTTAAGAAATCAAATTGTGTTATCTCTGATGTAAAAGGCGTTTTAGACAAGTCGCAGTCTGATTTTAGATTATAAAAGTGGTTAGTTTATGTTTTTTTTCAAACTGAGTTTTTCGTTTCTTTTTACCATTGAGACGCTCAATTCATAAATTAGTTGCAAAGGCAAAGCCGTTAACAACATCGTGAAAATATCCGTACTCGGTGTTATAATTGCTGCTAAAAACAAGACTGCAATAAAAGCATGTTTGCGGTGATTTTTCATAAAGTTGTAGGAGAGGATTCCAATTTTAGATAAAAAATGCGCCAAAACAGGAAGTTCAAAAACAAGCCCTAACGAAAGGGTAAGACTTGTTAGGGTGTCGATATAACTATCAAGGTCAACAAGATTTTCTATTTCGGGTGATACCTGATATGCCGCAAGAAAATTTACTGAAAGCGGAAAAATCAAGAAATATGATGTTAACACTCCTAAATAAAAAAGCAATGTCATAAAACATAATGCTTTGATTGTTAGTTTTTTCTCGTGTTCGTAAAGCGCAGGCTTTAGGAAAAACCAAATTTCACCCAAGATGTACGGAATCGAAATGATTAGAGCAAAATAAAACGATATGCTCAAATGAATAAACAATTGTGCCGATAGTTTGGTGTTGATAATTTTTACTGGCTGAATTTCCAATAAAGTATCTTCAATGGAAAATTTTTCAGAAAAATAGTTCAGAAATCTAAATGTACAAAACTCTTCTTTTGTTGGAGCAAAAACGATTCCTTCAAATAGGAAATCTTTGAAACAGAAGATAATAACCGACAATACGCTCGTTACAATTATAGAGCGTATTATCGAAAGTCTTAGCACATCCAAATGTTCCCAAAAGGTTGTTTTGTCGTTGTCCTGAACCATTAATTTTCGGGTGTTTTTTTCTCCTCGTCGTTGTTTTGCTTGTTGTCTTTGTCTTCAAGTCCGTTCATTCCGTCTTTAAACTCTTTTACACCTTTGCCGAGACCGCGCATAAGTTCAGGAATTTTTTTTGCGCCAAAAAGTATCAAGACAATTATTAAAATAAAAATTATTTCTTGTGTGCCGATTATTCCAAGTAGAACCATTTTTGTAAATTGTTTTAAAATATTTTATCTATTTCGTTGAGCGAGCGGATTTTATAGTTCGCAATATCAAACTCTTTGTCCTCAAAGTTGGAACCTCTAAGAACAGCAACTACTGTCATTTGAGCGCGTTTGCCTGCCAAAACCCCATTTGAAGAATCCTCTATGACAAGACATTTTTGAGGTTCAACACCGAGTTTTTTCGCCGCACCTAAAAAAACATCAGGTTGTGGTTTGCCAAACTTTTCGTCCTCTGACGAATGTATTTTGTCAAAAAAACTTCTTATATTAAGTTTGTCAACAACGGTGTCTATCAAATGATATTTGCTTGAAGAGGCAACAGCCATTTTTAAATTTTTGCTTTTGAAAAAATTAAGTGCTTTCAACACTCCGGAAATTGGCTCGCCCGATTGACTAATTCTTTTTTTTACTTCGTTTTCGATTTCCAAAGCGTATTCTTTTGAGGATAGTTTCAATGTTGGGAACATTTCTTTCCATTCGTCAATCACGTGTTCTGACTTTCTGCCTTGCGCTTTTACGCACATTTCTTCGGTTATAACAACGTTTTCTCTCAAAAAAATATCTTTTTCAACCGAGTGCCAAATCGGTTCGGAATCTATTAAGACTCCGTCCATATCGAAAATTACTGCTTCAAAATTCATCTTTCTAATTTTTAGGGCAAAGGTAATAAATTTTCGTCCGGATAAAAAAACTCCTCAAAATTTTTTTCAACTTTTGAAGTGTCATATTTGTTCAAGGAGTAAGTAAATCGTGAAGATACTCGTCCTAAAGAATCGTATTCGTAATAATATTCTTTGGTTCTAAACCAATTTTTGTTTTGCATATCCCAAGAAAAAATTTTTTCAGAAAACGCCAAAGTATCATCTTTAAGATATTGAAAAACATGTCTTGAAACTTTCATCCATTTGTTGGAATTTCCACTCGATACCAAATGAACCGATTCTATTTTCAAATCCTTGTCGTTGAAAACAAAAGAATCTAATTGCAAAGGATTTAGTTCCAAATATTGATTTGGAACATAAAGTTTTTCTTTTGCAATTTTGCCTTTTGGGGTATAAAACAACTCGTTTCTTGACGATAGAATCCAATATTGGGTTAAAGTGTCAAGATAATAAGTATCGTATTTTATAATTCTGCCTTTTTTGTTTTTATAGTCAATACGTCTTACAAGATTTTGGTTTGTTATAGAAGAATCCGTAATTTGCCTATCTTCAAAGTTGGAGTTTAAGTTGCAACTCGAAGAAAAAATTATGACGCTAAAACAAAGCGTTAAAAAAAATATTTTCATTTTGTAAGGTTTAGTTGTCTGACTCGATTGGCAGACAATAATATCTTTCTATAAGTATGTTGCAATATCTGTGGCAGTTGTTGATGTATTTACTAAAAAGTTCGTAACCAGTATCCGTGTGAAAATCAGAATCTTTTATGTAAGATGTACTTATCTTGACATAACAATCCTCAACCGAAAACGCAATTCTTGGCAGTCTAAAGTTTTGACGAAGTAGAAACTCGTAAACTCTGTCAATTTTTGTTTCAGGAATTTTGCAGAGAGTACATTCTGCTGAAACGTAGTTTATGTCAGGACGATGCGTTATCGAAATATTCAGGTTTGAATCCTCAATTGTCCAATTGTATTTGCTATCTCTAACGGTATTGAGGTTGTAACCCATTTTCTTGATGATTTCTTCAATTTTTTTGCTGGTGTGTCCCGGAAGATAGAGTTTGCCTTTGAAATCATCTTCATTCATTTTGACACCACAATAAGGACAATAACCGTTTTTAAGAGTCTCTTCTGTTACGAGGTTTGTGCAAGAGGAGCATCTTACAGCATACGGCGCACCTGATTTTTTAAAATCATCCAAGCATTTTTTCAAGTGAGAATAATGAAGCGCAAAGCCGAGATTTTGTCCAGAGGCAAGAATAAAAGTGTTGACACCTATTACTAAGCCGTCATTTGTTAAAAGTGGACCGCCAGAATTTCCGGGGTTGATTGCTGCATCGGTTTGGATATAATTTAGCCCCGAAACCGTTCTTGAGGCTTTTGAAACTATACCTTTAGTATTTGTATAGTTGAGGTTTAGCGGGTGTCCGACAGCCAAAATAGGATCGCCTTGAGTAATTTTATAGTCGTCAAAAGCGAGTTGAAGGCTTCCGATTGCAACATCTTCGGGTGTTTCCAAAAATGCAAGGTCGTGTAACGGGTCAGCATAGAGAACGTTTACGGTTCTTTTTTTGAAATTTTCTGACATAATCGTAACTTGTCTGCACCCTTCTACAACGTGTCGGTTTGTTACAATAAGTTCGTATTCTCCGAGCAGGAAGCCTGTTCCGTTGCCCCATGGCGTTAAAATCTTAACGATTGCATCTTCTATGGATAATATTGTGTTTTGGGTCATGATTAGTCTGTGATTTGTAAGTTTTTGAATTCAAACAAAAATGTGTATGCAAAATCTTCTTTAGAAGAGAAATCCAATTCTGAAAAGTCAAACGAAAACTGTGGGTATATCACAGAATATTTTCTATTGATATTTTCTATTTCTTGAATTATTCTTCCTTTCAAAAATTGAGAAGTTGTATCGTCGTAGAGAGAGTTGTCAAAACCTAAAGACGTAAAAAAATCGGAGTTTAGACTTCTGAAAAACAACATTAACAATTCTTTTGCAGCTTCAGGCATTCCGTGTTGATAAAGGTGTATGCCAACAATATATTCACAAATTGGAACAATTAGTTTTTTCTGACGTTGTTTTATACAATTTACTGGCAATTGTAGCAAAGAGTTGATGTCTTCAGCCATTTCGGAAAATTTTTGATATTCGGTTTCAGGAAAAACTGTATAGGTTTTGAAAAGTGATTTTTCGAGTTCCGAATCAGATTTCTCTCCAATTTCGTTTAGTTTTTCGTTCATTTTGTAGTTAATTTCGGCTCTAAGATAATCGTTTTCTTCGTTGCCAGAATACATGCTGAGTATTCGTCTGAAATAACTTAGCAAAAGACCTTCTGGTGAAATCAAATACAAAATTTTGAAAATACAACTTAAAATTACGTATGTTTTTAGCGTTTCGTTTTCCAAATTTTCGGTTGTTGAAATCATCTGAGAAATCCACAATCTCAAAAAGTCAATTTTTGTTTTGACTTCGTTTTTTGGCAGAGCGATTGTGTTTTCGTAGTCAACGGGAATGATATTTGGAAATTCGGCTTCAATCATTTCGTCTAATCCGTCAGAGGCAATGGCTATTTCTGAAAGCATATCCGAAAAGGCTTCAGGCGACATATCTTTTATAGGACAAAGTTGATTGATGATAATCGAATCGCCTGAAATAGAGAATTTTGAATATGCAAGGTCGCAGTTTTTGCCGAGCAAAAATCTTAAAAGAGTGATGTCTACTTTTGAAAATTTTGCTACAACCGACTGCGCTCTTACTTCTAAATCGCTGATTACGCCGCTTACTATTTTTGAGCCTTGCAAAAGTTTGAAAGTTAAATCGCCAGTTGAAGAATCAATGTCGAGTAAAACCGCCGGTCCGCCTAATTCTTGTAAATAATTAAAGTAAATTATGTACGAATCAAGATATTTGCCTTGGTCGAAAAGTTCGTCAGCAGATATTCTTAAATTGTAAAGTTCTTCTGTTTCAGCAGGTTCAGAAAACCTTCCGAATTTTATACCGTCAGTTCCGCTATATTTGGGCGGGATTCCGTTGAATATTTTTGATAACAAACTCATGGTCTTAATTAATTATTTTTTTTGTTGACGAATATAAAACGTTTTTCTTTAAAAATCAAAAAAAAGTTGCAACACTTTCTGCTGCTTTTTCTCCGTCCATTGCTGACGAGACTATTCCGCCAGCATATCCTGCGCCTTCACCGCACGGGAAAAGATTTTCTAACATAGGACAATTAAGTTTGTTTTCGTCTCTTACTATTCTAATAGGTGATGAAGTTCGGCTTTCGGTTGCTAAAATCATTGCTTCTTCCGACACAAAGCCTTTCATTTTTTTGTCAAAATCCTTGAAACCTTCTCTTAATCTTGTACTTATAAAATCGGGCAACCAAAAATGCACTGGCGACGAAACAACTCCCGGAACGTATGAAGTTTCCATCAACGAGCCTGAAATTCTGCCTTTGATAAAGTCTGTAAGTCGTTGAGCGGGTGCTTTTTGAGTGCTTCCGCCGTTAATAAAAGTAAGTCTTTCTATTTCTTTTTGATATTCAAGACCGCAAAGTGGTGTTTCTAAAGAAAAACCGGGAATATCTTCGGGGCGAATTTCAACTACAATTCCCGCATTAGACCAATAATTTCGTCTTGCGGCGGCTGACATTCCGTTGACAAGGTTGTAACCTTTTTGTGTTGCACTTGGAACTATTTGTCCGCCCGGACACATGCAAAACGAATATACACCTCTATCTTGAATTTGAGTTACCAAACTGTAAGTTGCTGCGGGTAAATATTCTGTATCGGAATGGTGATAGAAAATTTCGTCAATCATTTGTCTTGGATGTTCCACTCTGACACCCATTGCAAAACCTTTGGATTGAAGTTTTACGCCTTTTTTTTCAAGAAGTTTGTATACATCTTCTGCGCTGTGTCCTGTTGCTAAGATAACGGCTTTGGTTTCGATTTCTTTTTTGTCAGAGGTAACAACGGCTTTTATTTTGTTGTCGCAAGTTATTAGGTCGGTCATTTTGCATGAAAAATGAATTTCGCCGCCCGAATTTAAAATTCTTTCTCTAATATTGGAAATTATTTTGGGTAATTTGTCGGTTCCAATATGCGGTCTTGACTCGTAAAGAATGTTATTATCAGCACCATGAATATTGAAAATTTCAAGAATTCTTGAAATATCGCCTCTTTTGTTGCTTCTTGTGTAGAGTTTACCGTCCGAAAACGTTCCTGCGCCACCTTCTCCGAAGCAATAATTGGAATCTTCGTTTAGAATTTGTTTTGTGTTGAGAATAGCAATATCGCGTTTTCTATCGTGTACGTTTTTCCCGCGTTCCAAGACAATGGGTTTAAAGCCGAGTTCTATAAGTCTTAAAGCCGCAAAAAGTCCTGCTGGACCAAACCCTACAACTACAACTGGTTGTTTTTTAGAAACATCGCCATAATGGTATTTCATTGAAATATCTTCAGGTTTTTCGCCTTTTAAAAATATTGCAAGTCTTAGGTTTATAAGGATATTTTTTTTTCTTGCGTCTATGGATTTTCTTTCGATTTTAAAATCGGTTATGTCTTTTATGTCAACGTTTAGGGAGTTGGCTGCTTTTTTCAAAAAAATCTCCTCGTAAAACGCTTCTTCCGGTGTTAAAATAAGGTCTGTTTGTAGCATTGCTTTAAAATTTTTTTTGCGTAAAAATAATATTTTTTTGTAGATATTGGATTTAACTATTATAATATTTCTTTATTTCATTGTATTTTAGGTTTTTGAAAAACATTTTTCCTGTTATTGTAGGGTTCAATTGTCTAACGTTTGAAATGTCAAAGGTTATTTTTGTGCCATTTTCTTTGCAGACTTTCTTATACCTTAATTCCGAAATTAAAAAATGTTAAAAACGGCAAAATATTGAAAACAAAACAGTTATAATATTTTGCCGTTACAAATATTTCACCTAAATTAGTG
>CAJOGF010000094.1 GCA_905233995.1 uncultured Bacteroidales bacterium
CTAAGGGAGTTACAGATTCCATTGCTAATACTTTTGTGCAAATGTACGCATTGTTTTTGACAATTGCAAAAATAATTATTTGCCTATTTCCAAAAACTTCATTATCTTTGCGCCGATAAAAAACTAAACAATTACAATATGAAACACTTCTTTCTGACCATTCTTTTCGCCGTTGTTGCAATGGCGGTACAGGGACAAATCCATTATCGCTTCGAAGGCGATTTGGGTGATGCGAGTATAACGCAACCGTTCTATTTGATAAATCAGAACAATTTCGAGATGACTGTCGTTGATACGATTCAGGTAAAAAACGGCAAAATCATTCCTCACGACGCTGTTGCTGACAGTATGTTTTTTGCGATTATGATTAGTGCAGACAATACCATACAGTATCAGCCGTTAGTGGAATCAGGAACTATTGTAGCCGGTTATAATCAGGAACTTGAAGAAGTATTTTTTACGGGTACTCCCCTGAACGACGAATCTACACGTGTGTATATTGAGGTGATTAAACTCGACGAACTCAACCTCAGCAAAGGCGAATTGACGGCAAAAATCGACAGTATTGTATTCCCTGTTTTGCAAAAACACGCAGACGACCCGTTGGGATTGCAATTGGAGTGCGATTTTGCAAATCACGTTGGTAGTTATCAGCGTGGTATCGAATACATCGACGCACTTGCCAAAAAATGGAGAGATCTTACTGTAATCCAAAATGAAAGGCGAAGGTTTGAAACTCAACTTACCACTCAAATTGGCACGATGTTCAAGGATTTTGCTGTGGAGTATGACGGCAAGACAACACGTCTGAGCGATTACGTGGGGCGCGGACAATATGTTCTTGTAGATTTTTGGGCTTCGTGGTGCGGTGCTTGTCGTATGGAGATTCCCAACCTCAATGAAGCATACGAAAAGTATCACTCAAAAGGTTTGCAGGTAGTTGGTATTGCCGTGTGGGACAAACCCGAAGCCACTCTCAAAGCCATCAGCAAAGACAACCCGCTTTATCCGCAGATTATCAATGCGCAAAGCATCGCCACCGACCTCTACGGCATCAACGCCATACCTGAAATAATGCTTTTTGCCCCCGACGGCACAATTTTGGCGCGTTGGCTTCACGGTGCTTCTATTAGAATGAAACTCGAAGAAATTTTCGGCGAGAGGAAATAACCGCATTGTAGGGGCGAAATTTGTTTGCGGAGCGTATACGATTTACGCCCCTACATTGATATACCTCGCCTCTTTATTTGCAAAATAGAATCCGCATACCGACGACATTGGAACCATCATTGTTGTTTCGGAGAGGGTGATGTCAATGGCGATGATTATGTCCAATAGTTTTAAATTCAATATCTCCCAATATCTGTGGCTTTATCCAACAAGCAATCAGAAGCCTCATCAATTAAATTGTCAATGTAACTCTCATTGTTTAAATGATTTTCGAAGCGTTCTTTGAACTGTACACCAGTGTCTCTGACCGCCATTGGTAGAACCTTGTTTTGATATAGTGTTCTAATAGCGGCAACTCCACCTACCAATGCCAACGCTGCTACGACAATTATGCCAGGTGGAGAAGTAATAAATGCAGCCAAAGAAATACCAAAGGCAATACCACCTAAACCTAACAGAGCGGCTAAGGCTAAAAAAACCCACCAGCCATGTGAGATGACTGCCAATATCATATTTGTTGTGTTGATATTGACATTATATGCCTCTGCAAGTGATTTGTTGTATCTACGATGACATTTGTTATCAGCCTCGTTAATCACCACTTGCATAAAGTCTTCAAATTTGTTGTATTTACTCATAATGTTTTGTATTATATTCTGTTAATAATGTCGTTATAATCTAATTCTGATGACGACGGTTTTACTGATGTCTTATTGCTGTTTTCACCTATGCAACATAGATATTGCGCTTTACTTTTGATACTGTTTAGTTCCATTTTCCTTTGGTGCAACGCATTTCCCATTTCTATTGTTCCGTAGGTGGGATTTAAAAATCCAACTAAACTTAATCCTTTAAAACCTGCGCCTACTTCTGCGGAAGTAGTTAATTCTACATCTGCAATTTGGCGAATCGTGATTTGAGCATTGATGTCGTCTTTCAAAAATAGTTGACACATTGCCAATCCAGCCAATGCAAGAACCTTGTTTTCATTCTCCTCAACAGTAACGGCTTCTATAAACTTGTTTTTTGCCACTTGGACGTAGTCAATTTGGTTTTGCCCCGTTGCATTCCGGGCATATTCCAAGTTTTTTTTTGCACTTTCGAAAGATTGGTGCAACAATTTCGTTACCTTTGGATTGACACCATCTATCAATCCAAAGTATTCGGCTATTTTGCTGCCTACATTTATTATTGCTACAACAGGGACGCTCATAATATCGTTTTTTATTTGTCAATTCTGTTTTATCAATCAATGTTTGTACTCCACAAAATGATTAGTTCATCGGACGCTTTTTCTATCAGATTGTCAATATAATTTTGATTACCCTTATGTTCATCAAATTTCATCATATATATACCACCTAAATGTTGTATAGCCAAAGGTATGAATTTGAAATTATAAAGTCGTTTGATAGCCGTTGTAACGCCCCACATTGCCAATGGACCGCCAAGCATTAGTCCAATTCCCGAACCAACAAAAGCAACAAGTGCAAGTGCAAATGCTATTGGTGTAAGAATAAGCAATCCGCAAACCGAATCAAATGCTCCCCAACTTACATCCAAAATCTTGTAGATGATTGTCAATAGGCTGCATTGTTGTTTCAAGTCAACGTTGCTGCTTTTTTGCTCTGCTCTTTTAATTACGGCAATTAGGAACTTATTGAAATCTGTGTATTTAGCCTCCATATTATTTCCTTTTGTGAACAAAATTATTCACCGAATCGCAATTGACAAAACTTCATAAAAGCAATGCCAATGCTTGCTGTCAGCGAACCTCCTATGGCGGATTTGATTCCCCAGCCAATACCAGGTATCCAGTTCAGAATTTCTTTTAGAATCACTTTGCCGCCCTTGGCTGCTAAAAAAGCACCTGCAACTGCTCCGCCCGCTGCGATACCAGCCTCTTTTAGCATATTCTTGATTTCATCTTTACTGAATGTTTCTCCGCTATATATTTGCGCTATGCGGAGACACATACCAATCTCATTCGCAGCAAGTGGAATTTCCACCGCAGTTTCTAAACCGGGTTTGGGCGGTAATTCCAATGCCGCTCCTGTGATGCTATGTTGGAAGATTACCCATCCTGCTTTGCCTTTTTTGCTCATAATACTTTCTCCTACACTTTTAGGTTAAATTACAATGACTCGAATTTGCAGTAAATGTCATCCAACTGTCGTTTTACATTGTCCGTCAATGTTTTGGCTTTACGCTTGTTAGCCTTGTTTTGGAAATAGCCGACAATATAGTAACACAATATTGCAACTAATGCTCCGACAAGTAGCGACTTGAAAAGCGTAAGTTCTTGACATTTGGAAACCACGTAGGCAATCACACCCGTTAAGAATGCAATAGTAGTTTTGATTGAATCAGACATAAACGAAACCTTTTCGGATGTGATTCTGCTTGCTGCCGCAACTTTGTCGAAGTTCGCTTTTAGAGATTCATTGTTAGCGATGTATTCGTTGTACCACTCTGATTCAGACCTGTCAGGTGTAGAAAATTTCATAAAGAAAGTTTCTACCTCGCTGTTTATGAAGTCTGTATCAACATTGTGCAGATTGGCTGTGTCTGTAATTGCTTTCGACAGCCACTCGCCGCTTTTCTGTTTCCAAAGTGTTGAAAAAAATGATTTTTCCATACCAAATTGTTTTTTTTAAAGAGTGTCGGTTTGACACCCGACACTCTTAGATTATTGCGTGTTTAGAGCATTTTCTTGAAATCGTCGAATGAAACAATTTCAGAAAGACTGCCGCTCAGAGCGGTCTTCACTTCTTTCTCGATATTGTTGGCAATCTCGTTGACGGTGTTTATCTTGACACCAAACGAACTTGATTCGTTGTTCTTCTCATTTTCAAGGAAATGCCACCTATCTTCCATTTGGTTCAGTTCAGCGTTCAACGAAGTGAGCGTTTTATCCTGCTCTTTGATGAAGTTTCTGCTGAATTTGCTCTGCAAATCCAAGATTCTACGTTCCCTCTCGTTTTCGAGATTGTCCATAATTTTGGCAAAAGCCTTCTCATAGAATTGTTCCTTAACATTGCCCGCTCCGATTGCAAGTTGCACAAATTCCGCCACGAAGAAACCTATTGGACCAAAAATTCCTGCGGCGACCAAATCTACTGCAAATTGCTTAACAAATCTTGTAGCAAACTCACCCCAACCGATGTTTTCGTTTGGAAGGGTAATAAACTGACTGTAATCACCAAACAACAAAGCAATGATTGATTTTATGTTATCACCATCGAATTTGAAACCACCGTCTGTATCCACCTCGTAGTAAGAACCTGAAAGTTTTTCAAGTTTTACTTTGATTTCTCCTATGCCTTTGTTGAGTTCCTCAATCTGCCTGCCTCCACGCTCGTTAATATTATTCAACGCAGTAATGTAACGTGCGCGGATGTATTCAAGAATCCTGTCCAAAAGAGGTTGAATGATAGCAACAATCTTCTCGGTTGTCTCTTTGTCGATTTGTTTGGAAATTTCCTCATAGTTTTCGCCATTGAACCATGTCGCCACCCTCTGTGCAGCATTTCTGATACCTCCCCAAATCCTTTGACCTGTCATATTTACGACCTCTGACGAGCCAAAATCCGTTGTTTCGTTCAGTTCTTGTTTTTTGGCTTCCCAACCCTTCTTGAGATCGGTAATCCAAAGATTGGTTTCTTCTGAAATGATGGTGTTGACAGAATTACGTGTTGTAGTGAATAGCGATTTTAGCGTTGCAATACGTCCCTTGATGTCTTCTATTTCAGACAATACGTTTTGTATCTTGTTTGCAAAGTCCGAATCAGTGCTTTGGAACACATCACGCAAGTTCCTCTCGTACTTTTTGGTTTCTTTGTAAACGTCTGCAATTTTTGCAACGTCATCCTTGTACACCTGATGTGCCTTTTCGTCATTTTTCAGGAACAATTCAATCTCCTTTTCAAAATTTGAAAATGCGACATCTTCCTGACACGTTTTTTCTTCACGGCTAATAAGTGTATTCATAGCACTGATGAAGAAAACACGTTTTGTGTACAACTCTTCATTGAATTTTCCGTCCGATGTGGTGAACACTTTTTCCAATTCCATTCTCGCACGTTGGCGTACTTCATTCTGCTGAACTTCACGTTTTTGATAGTCGAATTTTGTAACAAGGAAAAAGACGTTCTTAGGACTTTTGCCTGCAAAATTGTTTTGGATGTATTCTTTCTCGTCCTCGTCAAATGCCCTGTCACAAGAAAGAAGGAAGATTATTGCATTGGCTTTTTGTGCCTCCGCCAACGAAATGAGGTTGTCTTGGGAATTGTTTTTGAGTCCCGGCGTGTCAACTACTTGTACACCGTTTGTCAGTATTCCCAAATTGGAATACACCACGGCATAATTCACGGCAGCAAATCTCTCGACAATGCCTTTCTCCTTGAAGTCTTTCTCGTCTTTTTCTGTGTACTTGTAGTTCTTCTTGAAGTCATCAAAAGAATACTGCACAATGCCGCCTTCTTTCAGATAGACATCAACGAATCCGTTCCGTTCTGCACTATACTGCAAGCGAGTGATTATTGCAGTACACGGATTTACAGATTCGGGAAGGACACTTTTGCCCAACAAAGCATTGATGACCGTGCTTTTTCCTGTGTTGAACGCTCCCAACATCATCACCTCGTAGATGCCTTGTTTCAATTGTTCTGCCGCATCAATACATTTGGATGCTTTGGATGCGATGTTCAGCCCCGCACTTCGGGCTTTCTCTCCCGTAACAGCCGCCGCTGTGTTGCGCAGGGCTGTTTCCATCGCGGTTTGTTTTTCTTTGTCAAATGCCATAAATGATAAATTTAAGTTAAAAAATGCAGTTTATTTATGGCACAAAAAATCAGGGTGCGAGTATCCAATAGCAAAACTGAGGCCGTCCAAAGCCCTAACTACACTATACGGAAATCTCACACCCCTTTTGGAGATGTGAGCATTTGCAAGAACTGACTCGTTAATTCTGATTTATTTTGGACGTTTCAGTTTTGTCAGTTCAGCAAACGCTCTTAATTTCTTATGTCTTTATCAATCGCAAATATGCGACTATATTCCGAAATGCAAAAATCTTTTTGAAAGTTTTTTGTAAAAAAAATGCAAGTCGCTGTTATTCAATTTGCTATTTGGTTAAGATAAGAGAGTTCCCTCATTGCGAATCCTTGGCTCATTGGGTCATCGAGCATACCTTCAAGCATACGACGCGCCTCGGCATATCGTTTCTTTTCTATGAGGATGTATGCCTTACGCCGTTTTAAGAATGCAATATGCTCTTCCCAAGCGTCGGCGAAGGCATCAGACTGTGGTTTTGCGGATTGTTCCAAAACACTCTCCACAACTTCAAGCGCACGCGGATCTTTTAAGGCAATCATACAGTTGATGTATTCCCTAAGATGGTTGGCAATGTAAGTGCAAGACGATATTTCGAGGTAGTATGCCGCCATTGTGGTCTTTTCAAGTTCCATAAGGCAATAAACCATGTAGAAACTTGAATCATAGAACATATCCTTTGCGGCTTCCTTGGTTACGTCGTCGGCGTTTTCCGAGATGTACACCGAACAGTCAAATACCCATTTCGAGAGTTTCAGAGCCTCTATGAAACGCTTTTGATTAATTAATTCGATTGATTTGGCTATGCCTACTTTCAGGCTTTCGATGTCGTCATTGAAGGCGGCTTCATTTGGCTGACCAATCGAGAATGTTGCATTGAGTGGAATGTTCATTGCAACAAGGTGTTTTTTTTCGTCGTTTGTGGCGAAATTCTGATGGAGCATATCAACCCTGATGCGCGGGCTGCCGTATGTGCAGTTTACTTTGTGCGACACAATTATAATAGGTGCATTGATGCAGAGTATCGATTTGTCCCGAAAGTCGGTGTTCGGGTTGTTGGCGTGAGTACACGAGAGTACAAACACTTTGTCAGTTGCAGTTTTTGGACTGAGTATGTAATTGATAATTTGTCCGGCATCCTCTATCCTTTCCAAAAACTTGTCGCTGTCGATTTCGTAAACAAACATGCACGGCGCGATGTTCTTTTCGTTGAGTCCCCAATAGGTACGGAGAACATATCCGATTGTAATTTCTGTGTTGTACGAATCTATATGCGAGGGTATTGCGAGTCTGTAATCTTGTCCGGCTTGTTTCAGGTAATAAGCCGCTTCCTCTCTTCGGTCAATTTTGTCAAGACAAGTGCCGATAATACCGCACACATTGCGGTAGTTGGGCAGCAAATTGTCGCTGCCTTCAAAAATACTTGATTTCAAATAATTGTATTCGCGTTCCAAGATTGAATAGGCATCGAAATACCGCTCTTGGTCAAAAAGCCACTTGCCATAGTCAAGATGGTTGAATTTAAACTCCAACTGTCCCGCTACATATTCAACCTCGACTTCGTTTCTCGGCAAATTTTTTGCCTGTTTGTATTGCACATTTTTTTCAAGGTCGGCGTATTGCCGGAACAATGGGTCGTTGTCCGTCTCACTGTACGACAATATGAAACTGCAAATCATCGGACGGTTTGGCGATTTCATAGTGCTGCCGTCGTCGGTGTCGGCATTATTCGGCGACAATACCGATACGCGCATATAATCTACAGTATCAACTCCGCTCACGATAGGAGTCAATACAAGAACGCAAGTTTTGATTTTAGTTCTGACGATAAGAGTGTTTTCGTCGAACAGCGCAAGTTTGTAGTGTCCGTCGTCCGCTTTACCTTTCAGGACGCAATCAAAGACATCAAAATTCCATACAGAAGAAGGAGTGTCGAATATGTTTTCTGTCTTGACACCGGGGTTGTTGGCAACGCGATGCGTGACAGCCATCGACAAAACAGACGCCTCATCGATTCCCTCGTCGCCGAACAAATAGGTAAGTATTTCGCCAAGCCGAAGTCTGTTGGACTCTGTTGCGCGGCGGAACTTGATTTGTTGATGTTGAAAGGCAGATTCATAATAAATGAACTCTTTCATCTGTATCAAGTCGTATTGTTGTTTTAGGTCGTTTTCGGTTTTGCTTTTTTTCCCGAACAACCTTTCAAATAACCGCTTTATCATAATTTTAGAGTTTAAATTGACTATGCAAATATGCAAATATTTTATTAATGGCAAAAATTTTTTTTACCTCACCTTGATATACCTTGCCTCTTTGTTTCCAAAATAAAACCCGCAAACCGACGACATTGGAACCATCATTGTGCTTTCGGTTAATTCTATTCCTGTGACAGCGGTGGCATCTAAGAGTTTGAAAACCTGCACTTTCTGTTGATGATTGGGCGACGACGGATAGCCGATGGCGGGACGGATGCCAGTGTAATGTCCCTTGATGAGTTCGTCGGGCGTGAGGCTCTCGTCGGGGGCGTATCCCCAATAACGGGTGCGGACTTCGCGGTGAAGGTATTCCGAAAGGGCTTCTACAAGGCGGTCGGTCAAAAGTTTTTTCATAATAGCCTTATAATCATCGTCTTTGGAGGTGTCGAGACCTATGCCTGTGGTGGCGGCAAACATTCCGAGATAATCTTTTTCGGGCGAAATGAAG
>CAJOGF010000095.1:0-8507 GCA_905233995.1 uncultured Bacteroidales bacterium
AAATCTTGTGCGCTGACACCAATAGATATAGTCAACGCAAAAAACAGAAGAAAATGTTTTTTCATACTATAAAATGTTTTGAATAATTAACACTGCAAAAATAGAAAAAAACTTGCAATAATTAAAATAAATTCTTATAATTGCAGCACTTTTAAAATAATTAAAAAAAATCATGAATAATTTTGAATTTCAAAACCCCACGAAAATCATTTTCGGCAAAGGCTCAATCGCTAAACTTTCCGAAAATCTTTATAAAGGCGAAAAAATAATGATGACCTACGGTGGCGGGTCAATAAAAAAGAATGGCGTTTACGACCAAGTAAAAAAAGCCCTTGAAGGTTTCAACGTAATAGAATTTGGCGGCATTGAAGCAAATCCCGACTACGATACACTGATGAAAGCAGTAAAAATTTGTAGAGAAGAAGGAGTTGGTTTTCTACTCGCAGTAGGCGGTGGCTCAGTAATAGACGGCACAAAATTTATTGCGGCAGCCGTTGACTACAAAGGCGACGAATGGGAAATCTTAACCAAAAAGCAAGTCCCGGAAGAATGTCTTCCTTTGGCAACGGTGCTAACAATGCCCGCAACAGGCAGCGAAATGAACAGCAATGCCGTAATTTCAAGACGTGCGATAAAAGAAAAACTTGATTTTGGCTCTGACAAAGTTTTTCCTGTTTTTTCAATTCTTGACCCAGAAGTTGTGTATTCAATACCCAAACGTCAGAAAGCAAACGGATTGGCTGATAGTTATATACACGTTATAGAACAATACCTAACCGATGATATTGACACCCCTGTTCAAGACCGTTGGGCGGAAGGCGTTTTGAAAACAATCATCGAGACAGCACCAAAAGTTTTGGTTGAAAATCCCGACTACAATGCTTGTGCAAATTATATGTGGAGTGCAACATGTGCCTTAAACTTCTTTATTTCACCCGGAGTTAATCAGGACTGGTCAACACACATGATAGGACATGAACTCACTGCGATTTACGGTCTTGACCACGGCGTAACACTGTCAATTGTACTTCCCGGAACAATGCAAGTGCTTAGAAATGATAAAAAAGCGAAACTTTTAATGTACGCCAAAAATGTATTCAACATCACCGAAGGTAGCGAAGACGAAAGAATAGACAAAGCAATTTCTGAAACCGAAAAATTCTTCCAATCGTTAGGAATCAAAACTCGTTTGAAAGATTACAACATAGGACAAGAGGTTGCTGAAAATATTTGCAACCGCTTTACCTCTCGCGGCGTAAACTGCTTAGGCGAACACGGCATTGTTACAATCGACAAAATAAAGGAAATCTTAATTTCAAGATTATAAACACAATAAAAAAACAAAACCCGCTTAAAATCAACGGGTTTTGTTTTTATTTTATTTTTACTTTTCAACTATTTTGCCAACGCTTTACTATCGCTAACAAAATTTGGGGTCAAAATGATTTCTGTTCTACGATTTTGCGCTCTACCAGCCTCGGTTGCGTTGGTAGAAATCGGTGAAAATTCGCCTCTTCCGGCTGCCGTTAGACGCTTTTGTGGAAGACCATTCTCACTTAAAAATCTTACAACAGTAGTTGCACGAGCAGTACTCAAATCCCAATTATCTTTATATTGCGAATTTTTAATAGGCTGATTATCAGTATGTCCCTCAACAAGAATACCAAAATCAGGATTTTTTGCAAGTTCTTTTGCAATCTTTTTTATTGCTGACTGTCCTCTTGCCTCAATATCAGCACTTGCTGACTTAAACAAAAGTTTGTCCATAAGCAAAAGATAAAGTTTACCATCTTTTTCCTGAATTTTCAGTTCGTCCGACGAAAACTTATCCAACGCTTTTGCAACATCGTTTTTCAAAGCCCGCAACGCCTTAACAACCGAATCCTGATCGGCAAGACGTTTTTTAAGCGTTGAAATTTCACTCTGACTGCCGCCTATTTGAGAATTTAAAGCGTCATAACGTCTCTGAAGGTCTGAATAATTTGCCTCCATACTCTCATGCTCGCTCTTGTATTTCAAAAACTCGCCGGCGGTCTGTTGATGTTCGGTTTCAAGGTTAGCGTATTTTTTGTTGGATTTAATTTTGTCCCAAACAAAAAACGCCGCCAAAACCAACAACAAAGCGGCTAAAAGCCATGCCCAAAATTTTGAACCTGATTTTTCCTTGGTGTTTTGAGAAACACTCTCATTACTCGTTTGAATTTCTGACATAATCTTTAAAATATTTTTTTGCAAATATAAATATTATTTTCTTTAATAGCGCATACTATGTCTAAAAATTTTTTTAGAAGAAAAAAGTTAAAAAAAACTGACAATTTGTCATTTTTTTTCATAACGGTCTTAAAATTGAAGATTATTTAATATCTTTACACCCGAAAAAAAACAACAAGAAATGGATAAAAAGCAAATCAACGCACTACATAAAAAAATAGTAAAGCAAATTTATGCGGGCAAACTCTTTGGCGCATTTTCTGACATTAAATCGCAAGAAATTGCAAGTAGAGATTCTAATTATTCTTCGCTAATTATGGCAGAAGATACATACAAATTAATGCTAAAATATTCTGTCAAAGGCATTAACGATAAAAATCAAGCAAAAATTTTTCGTCAACTTCAAATATCCTTATTATATTCAGTCGATATTTTAAGATATTTGTTGATGACAAAATTTTATCCATCATATCTTTTCTCAAACAAAAAAATAAAAGGACCGGAAGATGTCCCGACCGACAAAAATGCGATTCAATGGTTTGAATTTTTGATGAAAAACACTTCGATTGACAATCAATATTTTGAATTGTTATTACAAGCCAAAATCAGCAAAAAACTTTCTTGGGAGAATCTTTCGCTAATTATAAGTGCGCTAACAATCAGTAGTTTAATAGTTTTTGACATAAAAAAATACCAACTACTTGTAGATTTTTATCTTGAAAACAAAAATCAAATTTGGCAAAGAGCGTTGTTTGGAATTTTTATTCTTTCGTATCTTTACAACAAAAGATTAAAACTTTTTGAGAAAACAAAAGAAATGCTGAAAAAAATTTCAGAATCGCCAAAATTCAAAGAAAGATACTATAATATTGTAATTCAGTTTATTAAAGCAGTTGACACCGACACAATAACAAAATACGTAAACGAAGAATTAATGCCGGGAATCACAAAATTTGCCACAAAAATCACCGACAAAATAAAAACTGACTTTCCAAACAACGATAATTTTGACGAAATCAACCCCGAATGGGAAAATTATATCGAAAATGATTCCGAACTTTATGACAAAATGTCAGAAGTGTCAAAACTCCAAATGGAAGGAAGTGATGTTTATATTCAAACTTTTTCGATGCTGAAAACTTATCCATTTTTCTCCAAAATAGAAAATTGGTTTATGCCTTTTAGTTTAGAAAACGCTGAACTTAAGCAAATTATGAAAGAACACGAAAAAGAAAATTTTAAGTTCAAGGATTTTACTCTAAAAATGCTGAAAGTTCCTTTTTTGTGCAATTCCGACAAGTTTTCGATGTTATTTGCCTTAAATTCTATGCCACAAACTGCAAGAGACAATTTAAGCAAAACTTTTTCAGAGCAGGCTGAGGACATAAAAGACGTTTCAAGCGAAATGGAACTTCTTCATAAGGAAGAGTCTGAATATAGAGTGTTAACTCAATATATACAAGATATTTACAGATTTTTCAAACTCAATAGCACGGGTAAAACTTTAAACGATATTTTCGACAAAAGTTTTTCTCCCGTTGGGACGCTATTGTTTGATACCTCAATAGAAAATCCAAAAGAAAAACGCAAAGTTGCAGAATATTTCTTTGCCAAAAACTACTTTAGACAAGCATACGAAATGTTTAAGGAAATTTCTACCATAGACCCTGATTTTCAAGTATTTCAGAAAATGGGATATGCTTGTTTCAAACTCTCGAATATCGAACTTGCGTTGGATAATTTATTAAAAGCACAACTTTTTAACAGCAAAGAACTTTGGAATCTGAAAAAAATAGCACAATGTTATAGAAAACTAAAAAATCCACAAAAAGCACTCGAATATTACAAAATGGCAGAAACAGTCAATAGCAACAATTTGTCAGTTGCAACTGCCATTGGCAGATGTCATATTGATATGGAAAACTATGAAGAGGCTCTGAAATATTTTTTCAAAGTTGGCTACTTGGACGAAAAAAATCACAAAAATTTCCGACCGATTGCTTGGTGTAGTTACAAACTCGGCAAATACGAACAGGCTTTGAAATATTGCGCCAAAATCTTGCCCGACGAATCAATAGCCGAAGACTATGTTTTGGCAGGTAACGCATACAGAAAACTCAACGAAATCGACAAAGCCTTAGACAATTATCTAAAAGCCCTTGAGTTTAGCAACTATACTATCGAAAACTTTGAAGAAACAGTAAAAAGCGATTATGGCGATTTCCCAGAAGAAAACAACATGATTTTCGACTATCTTATGTATAAGATAATCAATCAGATAGACTAAACATCAATTTCCATACCGTCAAAAGCGCAAAAAGTATTAGAAAAAATTGTTTTTGCCTCATTTTCAAGTATTTTAACCTCTTGATAACGACTTGAAAAATGCCCTAAAACAAGTTTTCCAACATTGGCTTTCAAAGCGTTTTCTGCGGCTTGAAACGTTGTGCAATGAAAAGTTTCCTTTGCTCGTTGTTCAAGCGAAGAATCGTATGTTGCCTCATGATAAAGGACATCTATGTTGCTGACAGCCTTTGCAATACCATCAAAAGACAAAGTGTCGGAAATATAAGCATAACTTTTTGGCTTTGGCGGGTCGGTTGTTAATTCTGAATTTGGAATAATTGTGCCGTCAGCAAGTCTTAAATCGCTTCCAAGTTTTATTTGGACAATTTCTGCAATAGAAATTTGGTATTTTTCGATACAATCTTTTTTGATATTACGCTGAAGAAGTTTTTCTTTAAAAATAAACCCCCAAGTCGGAATTCTGTGTTTCAACGGCACAGAATACGCCTGAAAAGTTTTATCTTCAAAAATCATGTTGACACCCGAAGGATTAAGAATATGAAATTCTATCTGAAAACCTAAGTCGTCAAGATTAACCGGCGAAAAAGGCGAAGAAAGCATATTTATAAGTTTTTCAGGACAATAAATGTGCATTACAGACTTTCTACCTGTCAACGCAAATGAAGAAAGAAGACCAAAAAGTCCGTAAAAATGATCCCCATGAAGATGTGAAATAAAAATATTATTGATTGAAGCAAACCTTATATTGGCTCTACGTATTGAAATTTGTGTTGACTCGGCACAATCTATCAAAAACAATTTATTATTGTGATTTAAAATTTGCGCCGAAGCATTTCTAATTGTGGTAGGCAAAGCCGAGCCGCAACCTAATATATTTATTGTTAACGACATAATTTTTTTTTAATTTGTTAAGACCTAAAAAATGCAAAGTAAAAAAAAATTTTTCACTTTTTTTTAATTTTTCAAAACTTTCGGACAACAAAATTTACAAATTTCACGTCTTTTTTATAACTTTGCACTTATAATTGTTTTACAAGGATTTAAGTATGAAACCATTAGTTAACAAACATATACATTATTTAATTGTAACTTTACTTTCCGTCGTTTTGACAGGAATAAACGTGTATGCCCAAGAAATTTACGTCCAAGATTTTGAATCTGGTTTTGACGGTTGGGAAGATCAACTTTCAAACCCAAATCAAAAAACTACTTGGCAAAGAGGCTCTAACAATGTGGTACGCATTTACGACAACGGCACACCATTAACTGGTCCTGACAAAGCACAATCAGGCTCTATGTATTTGTATTTCAAGGGTTATAATTCTACACCACTTGGCGAAGTTGCCATTGTAAAATCGTTTGACTTTACAGGATACACAAATCCAGTTTTAAGTTTTTACGTCCACAACATGGCTGAAGGGACAAACCTCAACCCTTTATCTCTTACAATTCAAGTCCGACAAGCCGCAAAAGGTGATGTTAACTACAATCAAATTACTTGGAACACAGTTCAAAACGGTTTTGAAATTTCCAACAAAGGAGATGTTTGGCTTCAACTAAATACTTGTCTTACAAAATACGGAAACAAAGATAATGTTGAAATCAAAATTGCAATCGAAGCCAAAAACACTCCTTGCAACAATATTGCAATCGACAATTTAAGAATTTATAATTTTATTGTTGACGATGATGAAGCGAATTTTCAACATTGTAGTTGTTACGGTTCGCAAGACGGAAAAATAACTGCTAAACCGATAGGCGGAGGTCCTTTGTATCAATATTCACTCTCAGGCGATAATTTTGGCGAAGAAACAACTAACAAAAGTTTTGTTTATGATAATCTTGCCTCTCAAGGCTATTCTGTAACGATAAAAGATGTCCAGACAGGTTGCATAGCACGCCTTCCGAATCAATCGGTTACAATTCAGCAACCTGCTGAAATTGAAGTAACTCCCGAAATCATACACGATGTAAAGTGTTACGGCGACAAAAATGGAGAAATCAAAATCAACGCTCAAGAAAAAACAGGAAACAACACCCCGTATTATTATTCTTTGTCAACTTCAGAGGACGAATATCCGAACTCTGATGTCGCAACCTTTGAAAATATAAGCGGCGGACTATATTACGCAAGGGTCAGAAACAAAAAAAATTGTCTATCCAAAGACGTCCCAATTGAAATTGGTAAAAACGTAAAACTCAATATCATAGATGTTGATTTTTTGGATATTATTGACCGAAAAGGCTGTTATGGCGACAGAAAAGGCGAAATCACAATTACCGCAGAAACCTCTCAAGGCGATATTTATTATTCAATTGACGGCGGCAAAGACTACGGTAATGCCGCAGAAAACAGATTTATAGGTCTTGCCGCTGGCGAATATAACATCAAAATCAAAGACAACAACAATTGTGTAATCAGTTGGGACGAGAAAATAATCCTGAAACAGCCTGAACCATTAGGGTTTAAAGCCTCAGAACATACCGATGTTACAGGCTGTTACGCCGACAAGACAGGAACAATAAAAGTTAATGTAGAAGGCGGAACAGAGCCGTATAGTTATTTTATCAACGATATGCTTCATTATTCTTCAACGGGCGAATTTTCAGGACTTTCAGCCGGAACTTACACACCGATAGTAAGAGATAACAACAATTGTACGCTTACTGCTAACGCTATTCAAACGGAGGTTATCGTTACAATCACCGAACCGACTCCAGTAAAAATTGATAAAATTACAGCAAACGATGTTTCAACTTGTTTCGGCGACAACACAGGAAATATTTCAATTCAGGCCTCTGGCGGAACCGAACCTCTTTTTTATTTAGTGTCAAAAGTTATAGAAGAAATCACAACCGACGATGACACAGAATCATCACCCGAACCAGAAGAAGAAAACTGGAAAGAGGAAAACTTGTTTGAAGGTCTAACTGCCGGAACTTACAGAATAAATGTTCAAGACAACAATCAATGTCAGTATGTTTATTATCAAGAGCGAGCAAACGACGGAGAAACACCGTTAGAAGTTATTTTGGAAGAACCAACAAAATTTATTTTTCAGACGGCAACCGCAATGAGTATAAAAAATGTCTGCTTCGGCGATAACAACGGAACAATTTACGTAACGGCAGAAGGCGGAACATTACCATACACTTTTATGGTTGGCGATATTAGTACAGAGTTTTCAAAGGCAGAAAATATGTCGATAGACAACCTTCCCGCTGGTAATTATAAGGTAACAGCCAAAGATTCAGAAGGTTGCGTGGCAGACTCTTATTACAATCTTGAAATTACTCAACCCGACAAACTCGAAATTGAAAATGTTGAAATAGAAAATGTTGATTGTTTCAGCCGTAGCACAGGAAAAGCAATCATCACTGCTAAAGGTGGCATTAAAAATTATTCTTACGGTTTTCGCTCCAACGATGGAACAAGTTTCAGTTATCAAAACACAGGAACAATAGAAAATCTTAGAGCAGGTTTTTATGTATTTTCGGTAAAAGACTTTAATAAATGCGAGACAATAACCGAAAAATACGAAATAAAAGAGCCCAAAGAATTAATAATTTCCCAAATACGACCAAACGATGTCAAAACTTGTTATGGCGATAAAATTGGCTCCATTGAAATTTACGTTGAAGGCGGAACTGCGCCTTATCAATATTCCATAAACGGTGGCGACGATTTAAGTAACAACAACGTTTTCAAAGACTTACCATCTTATCCGTCATACGAGCCTTTTGTTGTTGACAACAACAATTGCACAGCCTATGGTCAGTTAACTTCGATAACTCAACCCGCTGAACTTTCAATCAAAAATCTTTATTATCACGAGGTTGAAGGTTGCAAAGGTACAAACAACGGCGCAATCTCGTTTGAGGCAGACGGCGGCTCAGGAAACCTAAAATTCTCGGTTGACGGAACCACCTTTACCGAAGCACTTAGTGCTAATTTCACCACTTTGTCAGCGGGAGTGTATTATCCTACC
>CAJOGF010000095.1:8647-9931 GCA_905233995.1 uncultured Bacteroidales bacterium
AATTCAATATGAGTATCCATACAGATTTTATCTCAACGATTCTCCCGACCCTGCAAGTTATACGGGTTGGTTTAATATGCTTTCAGCAGGCGACTACTCTGTCAAAATTGTTGATAAATATCAATGTACACTTACCAAAACATTTAAGATTACCGAACCCGAAGAGTTAAAAATTACTGACATTAAGACAAAAGACGTTCTTACTTGTTACGGCGACGCAACGGGAGAAGCAGTAATTTCGACAAGCGGCGGCACAAAACCTCTAACTTTTTCTGCTTCAGGCTTCAACTATTACAAAGAAAACACAACAGGTAAATTTACTGACATGCCCTCATCGTCTTTTGAGATTATAGCCACCGACCAAAACGGCTGTTCAGCAATCGATTATCTTGAAATCACACAACCCGAACAATTGTATTATTCAGCAAGACTTACGCACAAAATTTTGTGTCATGACGATAGAAATTCCGAAATTGTGATTTCAGTATCGGGCGGAACGGGTGATTACAAATATTCCGTTGACAACGGCGAAACGTACAACTACAACGATAGTATCATTTCAGGACTACCCGCTGGAAAATATCAAATAAAAGTAAAAGACGCTAACAATTGTACGCACAATAGTTACAATTTTACCCTTGTTAACCCCGAACCGTTAAAAATAGAATACGAAGCCTACGACCTTATTTGCAACATCGGCAACACTGGCGAAATAGCAGCAAAAGCCACTGGCGGAACAAAACCATATTTCTATTCTCTTGACAACGTTAATTGGCAACAAAGCACCGGACTTTTCAACGACTTAACCGATAGCACATACACAATAAAACTTCACGACCAAAACAATTGTACGCTTGAATCCGAACCAATAACACTAAAACGTCCTAAAAATATTGCCCATTTTTCTACCGACGTTGAAAGCGGCTGTACACCGCTAAAAGTCGTTATGACTCAAGACAATCAAATACTTCTAACAAACTATAAAATATCAAATGGCGATGAAATTTTCGACAGAATAGGACCTACAGAATACACCTTTGTCAACAACACAAATTCGGTACAAACATTCACCATTACGGCTTCGGTTTTGCAGGTTGACGGCGTTGGTTGCGCTGACACCACAAGTCAAACAATCACCGTTTATCCGCTGCCTCAAATAGACTTCCGCATGGGTGTTGACAGCGTTATGTGGCCAGAAAACACCGCTAATTTCGGCAATTTGACCAAAAATATAGTGTCAGCACATTGGGATTTTGGCGACGGCGTAACCTCCGACGACCCGTC
>CAJOGF010000095.1:9946-16025 GCA_905233995.1 uncultured Bacteroidales bacterium
TTACAATATAGTTTTAACCGTAAACGACGGAAGATGTGCCAACACAAATATAAAATCGTTTAAAGTGGAACCGCGCCCGATAGAGGCTGTTTTCAACTCCACAAAACCAGAGGGCTGTCAGCCGGTAGAACTTTCGGTTGAAAACATTTCTTTGAACTCAGATTCGTGCAAATGGGATTTTGGCGACGGCTCTATCCCCGTCTACAACATTAAAAAAACGGTTCATAATTACAACGAACCCGGCGAATACATCTTGACACTAACTATCTATGGCGATTGCGGCTCCTCTGCTATCACAACCAAAAAAATAAGTGTCTACCCAAGACCAGAGGCTGATTTTATTCAAAATCTTGACACTCTATACGCCGGTCAACTCCTGAAATTGGAATCCTTGACACCTTCTGGCGAGTTGTACCTTTGGAATTTTGGCGACGGAAACACCGCATACGGCAAAAATGTTGACCACAAATATCAATTTGAAGGCACATTCAATATTTCGCTTACAGTATCCTCTGAGAATTCCTGCGCAGACACCGCTTCTTCAAAAAGAGCCGTTACAGTAATAGCAAATCCAATCGTTGTATTTCCTAACGCCTTTTCGCCAAACGGAGACGGCAAAAACGACATCTTTATCCCAATCCATGGCGATGTTCCAAAATATAGTCTTGTAATTCTTAATCGTAAAGGCGTTGTGGTTTTCAAAACCAATGATATAAATCAAGGTTGGGACGGTACAAGAAACGGCAAAATATGTCCACCGGGTATGTACGTTTGGAAATCAACCTCAATGCTAAGAGATAAACAAATTCTTCAGCAAAAAGGAAATGTATACTTGTTCAGATAAAGAAATAAAAAAAAATGATTTTTTTTAATCTTCCTCTTTAAGAGAAAGTTGTCTTTTTCTTAAAATCACAACCGTTGTAACAACTGTGATAACAAGAGCTGAAAGACTTGCAGCAATAAACAATTCGTCAGAAGAAACATGAAGATTAACCACTTTTGAAACAGCATCAACAAGTTTTAAAATGCCCAAAACAAGCGTTACCCATGTTACAATAACCATCATTGTATTGGAAAAAGCACCATTTAAATGTTCTCTACCCATAACTTTTTTATTGTTGATGACAGTAAAAAGAAAAATACAAACAAAAGGTAAAATCAAACCATTGAAGGCTTGAGCAGCAACAATCACCGGCACAGGTTCACTTTGCAAAAAGCCTAACACAACACCTACCGTCAAAACCAAATATGCAATCCACTGAAACGGTAAAGATTTTCTTTCCGATTCGATTGCAACATTTGTTTTTCCGAAAATACTACGCGCCGTAAGTGCTGAAACCAAAGACGACGTAATGGCACTTGTAAAACCAGCGGCAAACATTCCAAAACCAAAAACGTATGCCGCCCATTGTCCTATTTGATTTGTCAACGTTTGAGTTAACAAGGCATACGAAAATTTTGTGTGTTCAAGTTCTTCTGCTGACATTCCACGCGTGATTGAAGTACCAACAATAAGTATCGCCATCGAAATAATTCCGCCCAAAATCACCGAAACTCCAATTCCGACACGCATATCTTTAACTTTAGTATCGTCTTGAACGACGTTAGAACCCAAAAATAAATCGTATGGCACAACCGTAGTTCCAATAAGTCCTAAAATCAACAAACCTGCACCGTCAACATCAGGAAACGAAGGGACAAACAAACCATGTGAAACTTCTGAAATTGGAGCGTCAACAAAAAAAGCCGTTCCAATAAAAGTTGCTCCCATTATAAAAACAAAACTACCCATGAAATTAGCGGTAGAACGCAAAGATTTCAAACTCAACGCAACACCAACCACAAGTGCTATTGTAGTAACAATCAAGCGTTTACCTAAAGACGGAAAAACCAAAGAAAGACCTTCGGCAGCACCTAAAATGTTTCCTGCTTCGTATGCTGCGCAACCCAAAATAATTGCACCAACAATCATCACCAAAACAGGAATTTGTGCTTTGCTGCCAGCATAATGAAACTTTATAGCCTGTCCCAAATTCATTTTGGAATATATAGCCGCTCTTGCGCTTGCCTCTTGCAATACCAAACAAGCAATTGTAGCGAATCCCAAAGCCCACAAAAGTTGAAATTGAAAGTCAGCACCGGCTTTAGTGGCCGTTGTAACAGTTCCCGGACCAATGAAAGCCGCTGATATAATTGACCATAATAGGATATTCAGAATCCTACCTTTTACTGTTTTAAGTTTTTCACCCATTTAAATTCAATTTAGGTTAGTCTACTTTATATCAGTAAAAATTATGCCAAAATATCAATAACACACGCTGTTTTTTTACATTTTCTATACGGCAATTTCATTGACACTTTTGAACAACGAATTAAACGAATAAAAAAAAACGAATTAGGCGTTTTATTTTTTCTAACTCTTGCGCAAATATAACCAATCTTTTTCAAACAAGCAAGTTTAATCTTCTTCATAAACCCGGTTCAAAAATTTTTGCGTCTCCATAACCTTTGGTAAAGGGGCTTTGGAAATCTCAATCAACGGTTCGCCTAAAACTTCCGAAATTTTCATCAATTCTTTCAACGTGAAATTATAACGACCGGTAAGCCATTTTGAAATTTCTGATTCGGATTTGTGTAATTTCGCCGCTAAATCAGCCACAGAAACGCCTTTTTTCTCCATTACCGAAACTATTTTATCAGTAACAGAAAAAATAAAATCAAATTCCCGACGCACTTGCTGCGGAATCTGAGACAAACATTCACGGAACAGATTATTCGTTATCATAATTCAAAAACTTTATTTTCAATACCGACAATTAAATTTTTCTCAATAGATTTTCCAACTCTGCGCAAATATAACCAATCTTTTTCAAACAAGCAAGTTTAATCTTCTTCATAAAAACTCGTCTAAAAATTCTTGCGGTTCTAAAACCTGAATTTTAGACTCTAAAAAATCTTTTTTGTTGCGAGTGATGATGACATCACAACCCTCGCTGACGGCAGAAAAATACTGCATAGCATCTTCAAAATCTTTGAATGAAGATTTTAAAGCAGATTTCGCAATTTGCTTATCTGCTAAAATCGGCTCACAAAGAGAAATAAAAAAATCAACCTTTTGTATTACAATATCATGGGAAATTTTCTCCTGTCTTTCCATAATGTAATCGACTGTCGGCAAAGAAATTATAGAACAATACAAACTTATATTCTCAGACTTCGCATATTCCAATATTTCAAGGATAGGAAATAACCATTTCTTACGTTCTGCCAATAAATCTATAATTACATTAGCATCTAAAAAAACTTTTTTCATTTATATTTTTCGGTTAAATATTCGTATTTCATTTCTTCCAATTCTTCATCAGTAACATCCAAACTATTACCAGAGATAAAAATTTCTGCGAGTTCAGGAGAAATTCTCCTTCCGCCAAATTTAGGATTTTTCGGAGGTAATTTTTCTTCATGTTTCTGTGTCTCTTGCTGCTGAGATAACACAAAAGCCTCTGCAATCGAAAATATTAAATACAATTGCTTTTCCGAAAGATAAGGTATAGTTTCGTCCAATTTCTTTTTCAATTCCAATGTTTCTGCTGTCATAATAATTTTCTCCTATATTTTTATTCTGCAAATATAACCTAAAAACAAATTATTTCAAAAAAAAAAGTCCGTAAGCAACTTTTCATTTCTCACGAACTTTTCCTCAAATTATCATATTCGTCCAATCTTACAATTTCAATATCAGGTATTCTTGTCCGTTTAACCGCGTCAAAATGTCTGTCGTTGCTAACAAGAAATTTTGCTTGCGCCGCAAATGCACAATCAACAAATTTATTATCGTCAGGATCTTCCGATATGGCATACCACTTATAATAATTGTGGACAAAAATTGTTCCAGGCAAACGCAATATCGCCGTTATAACATTTTCCGCGACTTCGTTTGATACATGCCTAGACAATACCTCTGTATATTTCATAATCATATCATTGCTGACACATAACCTGATATTACCAAGGATTATGTCAATCCAAATATGATTATATCCTGATTTTTTAGGCAATATTTGCAGCAAACAATTAGTATCCAATACAATACGTTCTTCCGTCATTTGTGATGAATTTGCTGAATCTCCGCCGCTGACGGATATTTACCTTGGTCATACATCATATCTATCTTACGTTGTGCAAGTTCCGCAGCAAAACGCGCTAAAATGTTTTTCAATTCCACCATCTCGCCCGCGGAAAGTGTCATATCGAAAAAACTTATAATTTCTAATTGCGCATTAGTAAATTTTGTTAGCGCATTTTTTGTTTTTGGCTTGTCCAATATTATTTCCATATTGCTTTTTATTTATCTATAAATCCAAAAAAGTCCGCAGTTTTCACTACGGACTTTTTTAATATTGTTTGTGTTTAAAAACTTCGTCTAAAATTATTTGCTCAAAGATGCTTTGCAATCTTCGGTAGAAACCGTAACGGAACCTTTAACGCCAAGTGCAACACCTGAGAAATTAACTGTACCATCAGCAGCAGCAGTACCTTCACCTACACGTGCAATGATATTGTTAGAAGAAATGATTGTACCATCACCGATGAAACTCTTTGTTGCATTAGCCAATGCAGGATCGTCTTTCTGAACTGCTGTTTTGTAGAAAGTAGCCTCAGAAATCGGTTTCAAATATTTACCATCTTTCAAAACAACATCAAGTGCTTGGAATTTTGCTTCATCAATAACTTTAAGTTCTTTTGAATCCCAAAAATCAGTAAGTTTGTAAGTCGTATTATCTTTCAAAGAACCATACGAAGCAACAGGAGAATTACCATCACCTAATTGGAATGAGAAATCTTCACCAACTTTTTCAAAAATCTTTTGACCGTCAGTTTTGATAGTCAAATAGCAGGGGAATTTTTCCATAGAAACCTCTTCACCATCAAGAGTAAGTGTAAATGATTTACCTTCTTCTTTATCTTTGGTTTTCTCTTGTGCTTTTGTACTCCAGTTTGCAACATCACAATCTTTTGATTCAGTAGATGAAAGACCAAACCATTTAATTTTTTTGGTAGATGTGATTGCACCTTCAATAATAACTTTACCGCTTGTTTGAGCACGAGCAACAATACCATTGTTCTTTAATACATCATCAACGGTAACAGAATCAGTTCCGTTTTCGTCTTCGCCGCAAGAAGTGAATGTTGTTGAGGCCGTAAGACCCATTGCGAGCAAAAATGCCGCTGTTTTGAATACTTTCTTCATTTTTTTAAAACGTTTTTTAAGTTTAAAACTTTGTTAATAAATTAATTTTTGTGATGTCGCCTTGCGACCTAAATCACGCGGCAAACTTACACATAAAAAACGAAAACATGGTTTAAATTATTGTTAATATTTTAGAAAAAAAATCACTTTTACAATTAAAACACTAATATTCAAGATTTTAAAAAGGGAAAAAATTATTTTTGGTACAAAAAAAGAAAAAAAAATATTTCAAAGTAACCTAATCATAAAACTTTGAAACAAAAAAATAAAAAAATCAACTTTATATAGTGTAATTTTGACAAAAAAAATTAAATAATCTTAGTAATGAAAAGACACCTATTTTCTTTGGCGTTAACGGCGGTTGCAACTACCCTCAACGCCCAAAACCCCATCGTGCAGACATGGTTTACATCCGACCCTGCACCGATGGTTCACAACGACACCCTCTACGTCTATACTGGACACGACGAGGACAATGCCGACTTTTTTTGGATGCAAGAATGGCGCGTCTATTCCACTACCGACATGGTAAACTACACCGACCACGGCTCGCCAATGGCCTTGGAGACTTTTTCTTGGGCTGACGACCGTGCGTGGGCGGCTCAAACAATCTACCGAAACGGAAAATTCTATTGGTACGTGTGCGCACATTCAAAGATTTCGGGCGGAATGGCAATCGGCGTGGCTGTCTCCGATAATCCCACCAAGGGTTTCAAGGACGCTCTCGGCAAACCCCTCTTTGAAAACGGAAGTTGGGACCACATCGACCCGACCGTCTTCATCGACGACGACAATCAGGCGTGGCTCATGTGGGACAATCCGCAGTGT
>CAJOGF010000095.1:16061-17233 GCA_905233995.1 uncultured Bacteroidales bacterium
GGCAGGCTCGATATGACCGAGGAGGCGTTTGGCTCGCCCAAGATGAACGAGCGCGACAAAAACAAGAAATACAAGGATTCATACGTGGAAGGACCCTGGCTCACCAAGCGCAACGGCAAATATCAGTTGCTCTACGCGGCGGGCGGCGTTCCCGAACACATTTCGTACTCCACGGCAGACAAGTTGCCCGGCCCCTGGACTTACGCCGGCGAGATAATGCCGCTCTGCGAAACCAACTCATTCACAAACCATTGCGGCGTCATCGACTACAAGGGTCATTCGTATTTCTTCTACCACACTGGCAAGTTGCCCAAGGGCGGCGGATTTGGCAGAAGCGTTGCTGTTGAGGAGTTCAAGTACAATCCCGACGGCTCGTTCCCCAAGATAATGCCGACAGATGAAGGCGTGAAGCCCATCGCAAACTTCAACCCCTTCCGCAAAGTTCAGGCGGAGACAATGGCGTTTTCGTCAGGCGTAAAGACCTATCAAAATGACAATCAAGGTGTTTACGTTTCTGACATTCACAACGGCGACTACATCAAACTGCAAGCGGTTAATTTTGGCAAAAATTTTCCGAGGACTTTCACCGTATCGGCGGCAAGCGGACTTCGTGGCGGCAAGATTGAAATTCACTTAGACAGTCTCCACGGCGCAAAGGTTGCCGAACTCCAAATAGACGGCACTGGCGGCTGGGAGAATTTCAAGGAGTTTTCCACCGACTTTATCGGCAAAGCGGAAGGCGTGAGGGACGTTTATTTTGCATTTGTTGGACGGAAAGGCCCGCAACTTTTCAACCTCGACTGGTGGAAGATGCGCGGCATCGAGCAATGCAATATGCCAATATTCCAGACCAAGTTTACAGCCGACCCCTCGCCGCTCGTAATTGGCGACCAGCGGCGTGGCGGCTTCCGAGGCGTAAACGCCGTTTTCCCACCTGTCGTCGGAATATATTTCTCCGCTGGCCGCTTTCGCGGGGGGATGTCTTTCATGTTCAACCGCATTGATCTTCCTTTGGCAAACCTAATCCGTTGAATGGCTATTCCGACAACCAGCGATTGATTTCATCCATTGGGGCATTGGGCGAACTGTGCAGGCCGCCGATGCCGTGAAAGAGCTTCTTGTCGGTCGAAGGAATGGCATTGAACGCAGCAAGCACCGCGTGCGGTGCGCAG
>CAJOGF010000096.1:0-18769 GCA_905233995.1 uncultured Bacteroidales bacterium
ATTAGACACAATACCTTGGACTGCGAAAAATTCGATTTTTGCACAATTAGGCAAATTTGCACAAATAGCAAACTTGACAGAGAGTCAGCGCAGAAAATACGACAAGGATTTAAAAATTTATCGAGATAATAAGAACATTTTAGCATACGCTCAAAAAAGAAGTCGCGAAGAAGGTCGCGCGGAAGGTCTTGCTGAAGGTGAACGCCAAGCAAATCTTGAAACTGCACGCATTTTAAAAGCATTAGGTAAAATGACTATTGCTGAAATCGCTCAAGCGACCAGGTTAACAGAAGATGAAGTTTTAAAACTTTAAAAATGGTACTTCTAATTTCGCGCATCAAATAGATTGATTTAAAAGGCATTGTTAAAATACTTGCTGCGGCAAAGCCGCAGCAGGCTTTTTTTTAAAAAGTTATTTTAATAAGTCTTTAATTTCATTGTATGCAAATTTTGCTTTTATCTGACCGTAGGAGTGAGGTCCTATTTCGTCAGCCTCGTAGATAAAAGTTAGAGTATCTTTTCCGATGATATAATTTTCGGGTAAATAAGGGTCAAACATATCAAAAATGCCATTGTCTTTTAGTCCGTCAAGATTGCTGACATTGTATTGAACGGCTATTTTTTCAACAATTTTGTCGCATAATGCTTTCTCGGAATCATCTTTGAGAATGTCCTTTATTTTAACCATTTTGCCAGTTTTAGGATCAAAGTTTATTGTCATAGAATTTGTCATGGCGTGCGCTCCGCCTGAAAACGAATAACTCTCTGCTTGATAGTTGATTATGCTGTCAAGACCGTAACTATAAGAACTATTAAGCGAAAATTCCTGCTCTGACAAAATAAATTCGGGGTCATCTTTTTGGGTTTGTTTGAAATTTTGTTTGTAGGCTTTTATGTAGTTTCTTGCAAAAATTTTGACGGCTTTGTCAACTGTTTTTTTTGCTCCTCGTCTTAATTCTTCTTCGGGCAAAATGCCTGAGTTCAAAATCGAATCGTTGATAAAATGCGCATTTGGTCCTTTGGCGTAATAAAGTTTTATGTTTACGGTGCATTTGCCGTCGTCTTGTTTCGACGAAATGTAGGCTACTGTGTCAAATTCTTGACAATCAAAAACAAAACTATCTGCTTGTTTATCTGCTTTTTTGGAGTTATGACACGAAAAAACAAGCATCGATAATACGGATAAAAGAATAATGGTGAAATTTTTTTTCATTTTTTTTTAGAATTTTTGCTGCAAAAGTAACAAAAAAAGGCTTAGAATAGTTTGAAAAGAAAAAAAATAAAAATATAAAGCATTGTTTAATTTTTTTTAATATAAAAAAACTAATTTTACCACAAATTTTTATAACCAAAAAAGTACATATAACTATGTTTGTAAAAAAAATTATTCCTGCTGTACTTTTTTCAGCCGCAGTTTTTCTTTTGGGATGCAAAGACGGCGAGTACAGTTTAGAAGACCTTGACACAGACAATATTGCGTTGCGTACAGGAGTCAATGGTCCGCTTTTCAAATCTGACATTTCTTTTAGAGATTTGTTTTTGATTTCAGGCGTTAAAGAAGAAAAGTCGATTACTATTGAGGGTACGGATGGTCAACCTGAAAAAATTAAATTTACCCCCAATACTCTTGACAAACTTATTGCCGAGCATAATTTCGACAAAGAGCCTATCAAACTGCTTTACGAAGACGAAAATGGGGAAAAAATCGATCAAGAAATAGATATGCAAAATCCTCTTGATGGCTTTAATGTTGCGAAATGTTTCGACAAAGAGGATGGAGCAATAGATTCGCTTGGAAAACTTGTTCTTAGAGTTAAGTATCGTAACGATTGGCCTTTTGAAGGTAGACTCTATGTCAGAGCAGTAAAAATGTTGACAAACTCCGAGGCGTTGCCCGAAAGTATGCAACCCGCAATCAATAGACAACATTGGAATGATTTTTCTGTTGATTTGAAAGCCAAGCAATCTGGCTCAGGTGAAATAAAATTTGATTATTCAAATACCGAACTTTTCAGAGCCTCTGATAGACTTTCGATTGATTTTAAGATTTTCTCCTCTGCTAATGGCGATGTCAATATCATGTCAACAGACTCTTTAAAAATAGATGTTCAAGGTACTTTGAATGGAAAGTTTATTATTAACAATTTCTAATCATTTGATAATAAAAGAGATGAAACATAGAATATTTAAATTTGTCGCCGCTTTGGGTTTGATGCTCAGCGGTTCGGCGGTGGTTCATGCGCAATTGTCGAACTCATTGTTTTTCGACAAATACAATTATCGTTCAAGGCTTGTTAATCCTGCAAATACATATTATGGAAAATTTCATATTGGCGTTGTGCCTCTTATTCCTACTATGGGAGTTGAAATTGGAGCCTCTGACCTTGTTTTTAAAGATATTTTCCAAAATGTAACTGTTAACGGTAAAAAAGAAACGCTTCTTTTTTGCGACAGAAACAACTCTGGCGGTATTGATAAGTTTTTGGATGCTGTTAAAGGCGACCAACAAGCATTTGGGGGTATTAGAATAGATCTTCTTGATTTTGGTTTCGCGCTCAAAGAGGGCTATTTGTCTTTTAATTTGTCAGCAAGGGCAGATGCATACGCGAATATTCCTGAAAAAGTTTTCACTTTTGCTTTTGACGGTATGGACGAAAACGAAAGATATGATTTAGGTCTTAAAAATCTTTCTGCTCGTTCTACTGGTTGGGCTGAATTTTCGGTTGGTTATTCCCGTCCTTTCGGTGAAAAACTTTCGCTTGGTGCCAACGTTAAATATTTAGGTGGTTTGGCTAACGTTAAAAGTAAATTAAAAAACGTTAAGGCATACGCTGATAATGATCAGTGGCGAATTGACGGCGATTATTCGGTTTATTCGTCAGTTCCTAACCTTATTATAGAAGAAAACGAAGAGGGTAGGGTGGATGACATTAAATACGACGATGACAAAGGTTTGAAACTAAAACCGAGTTTTGGTCTTGGAATGGACTTGGGTGCAAATTATCAATTGCTTGACAATTTGAAACTTTCGGCTTCTATTGTTGACTTAGGTTTTATCACTTGGAGAAAACGTGATGTCAAGATTATAGAAAGTGCTGCTGCATACACATTTGAAGGTGTAAGATACGATTTTACAAACGAGGAGTTTGAGGATTTGCCTGAATTTGAGAATGTTTACGAACTTTCAAGCAAAAAGAGATACACTTCTTCGATTGCTCCAAAATTGTATTTAGGTGGTGAATATTCTTTGTGGGAAGACCGTTTGGGTTTAGGACTTGTTTCCAAAACAACATTCTACAATCGCAATCCTAAAGAGGAATTTTTTGCAAGTGCTAACTTCCGTCCTTTCAAAAGGTTTAGCACAACTCTCACTTATTCGATGTTCGATGGAAAATGGACTAATGTTGGTCTTGGACTTAATTTTGTGCTTGGTGTTGTCAATTTTTATGCTGCTGTTGACAATATTTCGCTCAAATATGCAAAAGTTGATGATTATATAATACCGAGCAACACTAATTTCTTCAGATTCAATTTTGGTCTTGGTCTTACTTTCAAGGGTAAAGAGAAAAAAGAGAAACCAATCAAAACCAAAATCGAGAAAGTATTTGTTGATACCGACAATGACGGCGTTACCGATACTCTTGACTTTTGTGCTGAAACTCCAGAAGGTGTTGAAGTTGACGAACATGGTTGTCCGTTAGATGCTGATAAAGATGGTGTTGCTGACTATTTGGATAAATGTCCTGAAACTCCTGCTGGCGCACCTGTTGATTCTTTGGGTTGTCCATTGGATTCTGACGGCGACGGTGTTTTTGACTATTTGGATCAATGTCCTCAAACTCTTGACGGTGTAGCCGTTGACGAGCATGGTTGTCCTTTAGATGATGATAAAGACGGTGTTCCTGACTATAAAGATCGTTGTCCTAACACTCCTGAAAATGTGTCAGTTGACGAAAACGGTTGTCCTATCGACACCGACAAAGACGGCGTTCCTGACTATTTGGATAAATGTCCTGAAACTTATGGTACAGTAAACGGCTGTCCTGAAATCAAACAAGAAGTTAAACAGATTTTCAAGAAAGCACTCAACGGTATTCAGTTTGAATCTGGCAAATCAACTATTTTGCGTTCTTCTTATCCTATTTTGGATCAGGTTGTAAAAGTTATGTTAGAAAACAAGGATTACAAGTTGATTATTTCGGGTCATACAGATAGTTCGGGAAATCCTGATAAGAATATGATTCTTTCTAAGGAGCGTGCTGACGCTGTTAAACAATATCTTATTGTTCACGGTGTTCAGGGACACAGACTTTCAGCGGACGGTTACGGTGCAACAAAGCCTGTTGCTGACAACAAAACCGCAAAGGGTAGAGCATTGAACAGACGTGTAGAACTTGAGGCTGAATATTAGAATTTCAATCAAGTAACAACGGAACTAAAGGGGAGTTCTAAAAATTAGATTTTTCAAGGCGTATGAAATCGAAAAAGCGCAGTTTACTGATTGTAAATGAGCATTTTGAGATTGAAATACAACGTAGGTAAATAAAAAATGGATGCTGCAAAATTAAGCGGCATCCATTTTTTTTGTTGTTAAAAACTAATTTTTTTCTTATTTTTTCCTGTTCAAAAATCCTGACAAAGTGTTCATAAGGATTTTTATTTCTATTGGTTTTGTAATGTAATAGTTGCAACCTGCGGCGATTGTTTTTTCTTTTTCGCCTGTAAGAGCGTATGCTGTTTGCGCTATTATAATTACATTTTGGTTGAACTCGCGAATCTTGCGTGTTGCCGTATATCCGTCCATAATAGGCATTTTTATATCCATTAGTATCAAATCTATTTGAGTGTTTTCCTTGGCTATTTTAACCGCTTCTTCGCCGTTTTTTGCCCAAAGAACTTTGGCTTTGGTTTCCGACAAAACCTCCTGCATATAGATTATATTCATATCTTCGTCTTCGGCAACGAGTATTGTTTTGTTTTCCAATGTTCCTGACCCTGAAGCGGCTGAGGCTCCGTATTCGTCAGCAACGTTGAGTTCGGGGTCGTATGGCAAAGTGAAAAAGAATGTTGAACCTATGCCTTCTTCTGATTCAACCCACATTTTGCCGCCCAAAAGTTCGGTGAGTTTTTTTGAAATTGTAAGTCCCAAACCTGTTCCGCTTTGATTTTTGTTGTCTTTGCGGTCAATTTGTCCAAACCGTGTGAAAATAACGTCTAATTTGTCTTGAGGCATACCAACGCCAGTATCTTTAACATAAAACAGCAATTCTTCTGGCGTATTGAATTTGTAACCGAACTCAATATAACCTTCTTCGGTAAATTTCATGGCATTGCCAATTAGGTTGTTGAGAATCTGTTTTAGTCTGAAAACATCGGTTTCTATTGTGAAATCATCGCCTTCAACAGCCTTTTGCATTCTAAGTTCAAAAGGTTTGTTGTTCATATCGTTAATTTGGTTTTGAGACAGAAGAATTTCGTTCATAACGGGATTCAAAAGCACTTTTTGTGTTTTTATTTTTAGTTGACCCGCCTCGATTTTTGAAATGTCAATAATATCGTTTATTAGATTTAGCAGACTTTTGCCGCTACTGCTGATAATTTGCAAATATTTTTCTTTGTGCTTGTCGAAATTGCCCGGTTTTGCAAGCAGGTCAGAAAAACCAATGATTGCATTCATCGGCGTGCGGATTTCGTGGCTCATGTTAGCCAAGAATGCGGATTTTAATTTGTCGGATTCTTCTGCTTTTTGTTTTGCCGTAATAAGTTCTTCTTCGCGTTTTTTTCTTTCGGTTATGTCTTTGAGTGTGATTGCGCTACCAGTACCATTGTTGTAAGAGAAAGTTGTAACGGAAATTTCGACATAAAATTTCTCGTTCATTTTGTTGATAGCAATAGTTTCAAATGGTTTTGTGGTGTAGGCACATTCGCCTGTTGAACGGAATTTTTCTATTTCCTTTTTAAACTCTTCTCTTTTGTCGTAAGGCACAAAAACATTGTAGAACGGAGTTTCTTTTATTTCTTCAAATTTATAGCCTGAAAGTTTCTCTGCTGCCAAGTTGAAATATTTGATTTTCATTTGATTGTCGGTAACAACAATAGCATCGAATGCCGACTTGTTGACTTTTGAGAAAATCTCCGAGGTAAATTGTTCGCTTTTTCTTGCTTGATCTCTTTCGTTTTCTCTTTTGCTGATTATATCAAGCATAGTGTTGAATTGAGAATAAAGCGTTACAATTTCGTCTTTTCCTTGTGGAAGTGAAAGTTTGTCTTCGTATTCTTGGTTTTGATTGATTTCTTCTATTCTCTCTGTTAGTTTTACAAGTGGAGACGAAATCTTTTTTTGAAGTTTTATGACAACAAAAATAAGCACCAAAATTACAGCCGCTGTTATCAAAAGTATTGTTGTAACAAATTTGTTTTCAATAAGAGCGTGAGTCCGTTTTGAAACTTTCATGTATATTACTCCTTTGTATTCGTTGTTGTACATAGCGGGTTCAATAACGTATAAAGAATCGTTTTTGAAATACGCTGTTTCCGACTTTATTAAGTCTTTTGGCGTTTCCCATTTTATGTTGCCTCTGTTTAACTCTTTTACAAGTTTGTCTGTTTTGTCGAATATTTTTACGTTATCAATGTCCTCGTGTATTTTTATTAGGTCGAGGTCGTCAATTTCGCTAAAAGTACCCATATCCAAGATTATACTAATTCTTTCAGCATAAAGTTTGGATATGTCTATGTGGCTTTTTTGCATAAAATCGTCAAAATAACTGCTATGAAGCGTTATCAGCGATGTTGTTATCAAAACAAGAGTCAGTAACATAATTGTTATGTGGCTGATAAACAACTTGTTGCGTATTGGTTGATTGTCAAAAAATTTCATAATATTTTTATATTTTGGGTCTTTTTTTTAATATTCTTCTGATATATTCCACTTATGTTTTGGTGTAAACACAAGACTTTTTATTGTCATTTGTGATTCTATCACCGCTTGCTTATTGAATAAATATTCAAGTTCTTGATTTTCAGTGGTATGGATATAAAACATACAACCTTCTTTTAGCAAGGACTTATTTGTTGTGATTGTCATAATTTGTTTGCCGAGGATTTTTTCTTTCAATTTTGCAAAATCAATATTTGCGTCTTCGTCTATAAAAATTATGTCCGCGGTATTGATTGGAGTATTGTTGTCTAATTTTTCGGTCTGAATTTTTTTTCCGTTAAATCCTGTGTTTCTGAAATATGAGGCGGCAAATTCGTATTTTTGCTCGTCGTTTTCGGCGATATAAATCACCAAATCTCTCTCTAACGTTTCTTCTGGCCATGAAACGTAGTCAGCAAACTTGAGAATTGTTTCAAGTTTGAGGTACATTTCTCCGGTTTGCATAATATTGCTTACAAACGAAAGCACACTTATCAATAATATGGCTATTTTACTTACCATAATTATTCTCCTTGATTTTTATTGATTCCTAATTGTGTTTCCAAATTTTTGACTTTTTCTTTGAGCGAATTTTCAATTTTTCTAAATTTTGAAATTCTTTTTTCGAGTTCTCGTTTGAAAAACTGTGCGCTCGCATTTGCTTTGTCTAATTTGGTTTTATTGTCAGCGTTTTGTTGTTTTGCGCTTAATAATTCTTTGTTAACTTCATCAAGTTCAATATCTCTTTTTCTGACCTCCTGTCTTAACGTAGAGGCTTCGGAGGTTGAATCTTTGAGTTGTTTTCTTATTTTCAGCAGTTCATCTTCTGTATTGTGCTGACCTGTAATATCGGTTGCAAGACAGAAAATTCTTTCTACTTGATTGTCTTTGTTGTAAATCGGGACAAACATATTCTTGATGTTACGTGTTGAGTTGTTGATTTTGAACTCAATATTGTAAGTCTCGGTTGAGCCTTGTTTTACGCTGTCCCAAATCTTCTTGAACTCATCGTATTTTGAAAGAGTAAGTTGCAAAATATCGTAAACGTTTTTTCTTCGTATATCGTTGACATCGAGAGTGTAACGAAGTGCAAATTTTCTATTTGCTTCCAAAGTATCGCCTTTTGTAGAAAAAATTGCAACCATCATCGACTTGTTCATTGCGTTGTTTACTTGTTCAAGTTCGTCAAGTTCTATTTGTGTTGCGTCCAAAAGGTTGTTGAGAGATTCGATTTCGCCTTTTAGTTGTTCTTCTTTTTCCTCCATTACTTTCGACTGTTGACGACTTTGTTGAAGCAATAAAGTGGTCTGCTCGTTGATTTTTGCGTTTGCAATTGTTGAGGCAATGTTTTCTGAAATTCTTTCAACAAACGAAATTTGATATTCTTCAAATTTCTTAAACGAAGCCAATTCCAAAACGCCGTATAAATAATCGTTGTAAATAAGCGGCACAAATATTATTGATTTTGGTTTTGCTTGTCCAAGTCCTGAAGCAATTTCTGTGTAATCCTCTGGTATGTTGTTGAGAATGATAGTGTGTTTTTCCATAGCACATGCGCCAATCATTCCTTCGTCAAGACGCAGGGTTCGCTTGTGAAATCTTTGGTGTCCGTAGGCAAAAACGGCGTAAAGTTCAAAACATTCGTTTTTTTCTTCATTGTTTTGAATTGTTCTGATAAACATTCCGCCTTGTATTACGTTGATATACGGCACAAGTTTGTCCATAACGGCATTGCAAAGTTTGCGAATGTCAGAAATATTGTTACGAAGAATATCACTGAAAAGTGAGTGTCCTTCGGTAGCCCATTGGTTTTGTTTTTCAATAGAGGAGCGTTCTTGTTCTTTTTCTTTGTTGCTTATTAGATTGTCTTTCATGCTGATAAGAGCATCTCCGATTGAATTATCTTTGATTATTTCAGAATATTTCACATCAAGTTGTCCGTCTTTTACAGCGTGAGCAAATTCAGAGGTTTCTTTCAGTGATTTTGAAATATTGTCGATTTTTGCTATTAATTCTCTATATTCGTATGTAACTTGCTCGGGGTGAGAAATTTCCTCTTGTTGCTCATAGTTTCCTTTTGAAAGATTATCCAATAGTTTTTTTATGTATGTAACTGGAGCGGAAATCTTTTTTGACATCACCACAATAAATACAACAAAACACAAAAGTACAATCAAAACAATCATAATTGCTTTGCTAACTGCTTTGTATTGAGGCGTTTTTATTGTTTTTATCGGGGTTATCGAAATTGCCGTAAAATTATCGTTGTTGCAAGCAAGCGAAATTCTCTTGTTGTGAATGTAGACTTTTTCGTTGTTGTTTTCAACGAGCACGTATTCAGTATCAACGCTAAGATTTTCAGCGGTTTTAGACATAATGCTGAGTTTTTCTTCTGTAAATCTTAGAACTTCATGTATGTTTCTATTTTGATAGTCTTTGTTTCTACTATAAAAAATATTTCCTGTGCTATCTGCTATATAATAGGTGTTGTCGGCAGGAATTTTTTGGTCAAGAATATTTCTATAATACTTTTGGTCAATGTCAACACCTATAACACCACTGAATTTGCCTTTGGTAAAAAAAGGTATAACACAAACAATTACGTTTGTAATGTCAGCATCACTTTTTAGACTTATCACTTTAGGATTTTTGTCGTGTTTTATTTGACGGTAAAGGTCATAAATTTCACCGGCAGTGGTTTGAATGTCGGTTGATAGTTCAGGTGTTCCGGTGTTTTCGTGCTGAATAAACTTTACGTATCTTCCAATCGGAAAACCGGGATTTGTATTGACAAGCAAACTATCAGAATTATCAAAAATATATGGTTCTGAAATGATAAACGTTGCTTTGATTGTCGGGTCGGTTTCCATAAATCTTTTCAGAATCTGGTCTGTTAGCGTTTTGGCGGCAAAACCAAATTCAGTGGTTTGTTCCGAAATAGTCTCGGCAGAGGTCTGAAGTTTGATAATCGTTTTGGTCAGTCCTGTTTCAAAAAAATTAACGTATTCATCGTTTTGAATATTGGTGTTAAGTTTGCTGTAATCGGTAATTTTGTCCAATATTATTCTGTCTTGAAGAACCATTATCACTACCGAAAGTACAAAACCTCCAATAACGGCCGATAAAACCGCCCGCCATCTTATTGTGTTTAATATGTTGAAATTGTTGACTTTCATTCTTTACTTCTTGTTAGTAAACTTTTTTTCCGCAGAAGGTTTTTCCTCCAAAAGTTTTTCGTTTTCTTTTTTGAGTCTTTCTATTTCCTCTTGAAGTAGACTAATCATTTCATTTTTTTGAGCAACCTCGTTTTTGCTTTTATGAAGTCTCTTTGTATAGTCGTCAAGACGTTTGCCTTTTTCTTTTAGTTTAAAGAGGTTTCGAGTGTTGATAAAGTGTACTTGCAATATCTTCAGCCAAGCGTTCTAAGAATTTTATGCGATAATCTTCAAATTTTTCTGTTCTACAAAGTTCAAGAACGCCAAAAATTTCATCGTTCAGAAGAAGTGGCATTACTATTAAGTTGCTTGGTGTTGTGTTGCCAAAACCAGAACCAATTTTGATGTAATCTTTTGGTATATCGTCGATTACCTGCATTGTTTTTTCAACGGCGCATATTCCTACTATGCCTTCGTAAAGACTTACTCTTTTTTGTATGAATTTTTTTCTGTCAGCGGCGTATGTTGCTTTCATTTCGAGATAAGGTTCGTCCGTTTCATCGTCAACATAAACGTAAATCGCACCGTAGTTTGCGTCCATGTAATGAATTAAGTTGCGGATTGTTTCGTTGCAAAGACTATCAATATCGCCATTGTTTTTTCTTAAAATATTGCCAAATTCAGCCAATCCTATATTGATTTTGTCTTGAATTTCATCTTCTTGACGTCTTTTCAGTTGAAGTTCCTTTTCGTGCTCGAAATTCTTTTTCATATTGTTGAGCGAGTTTCCGAGTTCATCGTTTTCGCTCAAAAGTCTAAAACCTTTGTCGGGTTTGCCGTTGCCTATATCATCGGTAAAAACTTGCTTTTCTTTAAGATTTTCCACAAATTCCGACAATTGCAAACTCATGATGTCCATTTCGTTTGTACTTGAGGGGATTGTTTCGGGTTTTGTGAGTTCGCCTTGAAGAAGTTTTTTCAAATAATTTGACATTCGGTTTATAGGCGCATTTATCGACCAAAACATCACTAAGAAAAATGTTATACCGATTATCGCAACAATTACATGAAGGATTACTGTTTGATAAATAGCATTGTGCTTTTTTTTGTCTCTTAGATTTTCTGACTCCATCATGTATTCTTGCAAATCTGCCAGCATTGTTGAAACTTGTGCATTTGTTATGCCCTTGTAGCCGTCGTAAGTGTCAAGACCCATAAGAAGTTGTTTTGAAAACAGCAAATTAAAGGTCATTTTATATTCTGTAAGTCTATCGGATAACTTTGATATTTGATACCTAATAAGTATATTTTGTGTGTTAACGTTTTTGAGCGTTGCCGACATATTTTCGATTTGTTTGTTGAATTTTTTGTAACTTTCAACATTACTGCTTTTTACAAATTCGTTTTCGTATTTTACCGCTTCTTCAAACATTTTGCTGATTCCGGCAAGAGTAAACTGAAAAATCGTTGTTTTCACAGTGTTTCTATCAGTTGAAAGTCTGCCGCCGTCTTGCAAAAGTTCGTCAATTTCGTTTTCAATTTTGCTGATTTCAGAAAGTTTGGTCATGTAGGTATCAAACTCTTCTCTTAAAATTTTTACCGATTGAGATAATTTTCGGTTTTGAAGAGAATTGTCGTTCAACGCTGTAATGCCAAGGTCAATATTTTTGCACGTGTTTTTGATATTTTCCAAAAGGGTGTCTTCTTTTTCTTTGTCTTTTTTGCCCGAATATAGTTGGAAAAGTTCGTATTGAGTGTTACGCAGTTCAGAAATATCGTTTTTTAGTTTTATTTCTCTGCTGTATTCTTCTTGTATATTATTATATGTGTTGACAAGATATAAAATTGTCAGACCCGTAAAGCCAGCGTATGCGGCAAAACAGATCATCATTATCCTGAATTTTACCTTGACGGATATTTTTTCCGGTGTCTTCATTTTTGATTATTATATAATATGGCAATTTTATCTTTTAATTTTTGTATCAAATTTGTTGCCGTTTTTTTCAAATAATCGACCATAAAATTAGCCTTTGAAATTCTCAAATGTAATTTTTTTTTGGCATTTGAAAAAACAAAATTGTAATTTTTTTTATAATTTTTTTTCAACTGTTTAGTAATTAGAATGTTAATTACAAAAATATTATCGCTTAAAAATAGCCTCAAAACACTTATTTTTTGTGAAAATGAAATATCTTTGCAGTTGAAATAAAAAAAAATTTTTTAACAGGCATAAATATGTTTAACACTGACCAAATTGAAAAGTTCAAAACTTTTTCTACACCTTTTTATTATTATGACCTTGATTTACTAAAAAAAACGCTTGAAACTTTAAAAGCCTCTTGCGACAAATATGGCTTTATGGTTCATTATGCAGTCAAGGCTAATGCTAATAAAAAAATTCTTTCGATTATTAGTTCATACGGCTTTGGTGCTGATTGTGTCAGCGGCAATGAGGTTAAAAGAGCAGTAGAATGTGGTTTTGATGCGCAGAAAATTGTATTTGCTGGTGTCGGCAAATCTGATAAAGAAATCTTGTCCGCTTTGAAACTTGGCATTTTTTGTTTTAATTCGGAGTCGTTGCAAGAGTTAGAGGTAATAAATTCGTTGGCTGAAAAAGAAAACAAAATTGCTCAAGTTGCTTTAAGGCTCAACCCCGGAATTGACGCTCATACCAACAAAAAAATCAATACAGGTCTTTCTGACAGTAAATTTGGCATTGATTTCAATAAGTTGGAGGAGATTATAGCCTTTGTACAAGGTCTTAAAAACTTAAAACTTATTGGTCTTCATTTTCATATTGGTTCGCAAATTCTTGACCTTGAACCTTACAAACTTTTGTGTGAACGCAGCAACGAACTTCAAAAGAAACTATCTAATTTAGGTCTTAATCTTGAAGTTATTAATTTAGGCGGAGGTCTTGGTATCGACTACTACAAACCAGAAAAAAATTCAGTACCTGATTTTGAAAAACTTTTCGACCTTGTACATTCTAATCTTAATGTTAAGGATTTTCAAAAGGTTCATTTTGAGTTTGGACGCTCTATTGTAGGACAATGTGGTACACTGGTTTCAAAAGTTTTGTACACGAAACCTGGAGAAGGGGTTGATTTTGCCATTTTGGATGCTGGTTTTACCGATTTGATTCGTCCCGCGTTGTATGGAGCGTATCACAAAATCGAAAACATTACTTCTCAAGCCTTGGAAAACGGTGTGTACGATGTTGTAGGTCCTATTTGCGAGTCAACCGATGTTTTTGCGAAGGCAAGAAGCCTTAAAAAGACCAAAAGAGGCGATTTAATAGCGTTTTATTCGGCAGGAGCATACGGCGAAATTATGGTCTCTGGATATAATTTAAGAGATTTCCCTGAAATATATTATTCTGAAAATTAATAAATTACGTAAAATATCTTTTTGCAAAGAAAAAAAAATTAAAATCTTTTTCTCTTAAAAATTTTTTTGATTTGCAAAAAGTTATTATTTTTGCACAATTGTAATAATAAAAAAAGAGTTTAATCATAAAGTCCTAACTTATCAGAAAAAATATGAAAAACAGACTTTTATCATTATCTTTTGTCTTGTTTACACTCTCAGGTGTTTTTTCATCTTCAGATGTATCCGCTCAAGACAAAGAGATAGTAAGAAATGCAGAGGCTGCGTTTGTCTCCAGTGATTGGATGACGGCAGAAAAAAATTACAAACAGTTGGTTTCAAGCAATCCTGAAAATCCGCTTTTCCATTCTCAACTTGGTTATTGCTATTTACAAGAAGGAAAAAAAGATTTGGCTCTTACTGAAATTAGAAAAGCCAAAGATTTGTATTCAAAGGGAAAGGAAAAATTACCTGCTCTTACAAATGAATATTATTTAGGTAGTGCTTTAAGACAAGCAGATAGTGTTGACAAGGCTCTTACCGTGCTTAATGCGTTGAAACCAAAAGTTAAAAATGCTGCTTTGACATCTAAAATTGACAACGAGATTAAGTCTTGTAATCTTGCAAAAGAGATGAATGCTAATCCAAATAGTAATGTCATCGTTCTTAACCTTGGAAAATTTGTAAATGGAGCAACAGACGACCATACACCTTCGGTTTCCCCAGATGGTCAAATGCTTTTTTATACTTCAAGGGAGAAAGTAGACGGTCATGCTGTAACCGAAGATGGTGGTTATGACGAGAATGTTTATTTCTCTACTATCGAGCCTTCTACTGGTACATGGTCGAAACCAAAATTCTTGTCAGAAACAGTTAATACACAGGCTAATGTTTCGGTTGAATGTCTTTCTAATGACGGTACCGAACTTTATCTCTATAATGATGATAAAAACGGTACAATTATGGTTTCAAAAAAACAAGGTAATTCTTGGGGCGAACCTGAGGCTCTTAATGGTAATATTAATACCGATTACAGAGAGTCTGGTGCAAGCATTTCTAAAGACGGAAACAAACTTTATTTTGCAAGTAATCGTCCCGGTGGTTTAGGTGGTCTTGACCTTTATGTTTCAGAACGTATTGGTGGAGATTGGGGTCCTGCTGTCAATTTAGGTTCTGTTGTTAATACTGCTATGGACGAGGAAGGTCCGTTTATTGACGGTGGTACATTGTATTTCAGTTCAACTGGTCATAATGGTTTGGGTGGATACGATATTTTCAAGACTACTTTAAACGGTGCTACTTGGTCAACTCCTGAAAACCTTGGAAAACCAATCAACTCTACCTCAGACGATGTTTTCTGGTCAACAGCAAAAGATGGTAAATCTTATTTCGCTTCTGACCGTGCAAATGGTTCGGGTGCAAGTGATTTGTTTGTTTGTGGTTCTTCTTCTTTGTTGGCTAATGTTGAGGCACGTTTGCAGGGTATTGTAACTCATTGTGCAAAACCGTTACCAGCAAGTACTATTTCTATCAGAGATAATTCAACTGGTATCGAATCTGAAATTACTCCTAATTCAGACGGTAGTTTCGAGATTGTGGCTTATAGAGGTCATAACTATAGTTTGTCGGCTACTTGTGCTGGTAATGTTGTTTTTGATGACATGTTTGATGTTTCGGTTAATGCGCCTTCAAGTTCAGAATACAAAACAATTAAACTTGATCCGGGTGTTGAATGTCCTGTTGTAGCCGACGTTGAAGACAATCCTGTAACTTCTGATAATGGCAATGAGTATGTTGTAGAAATTAGAGATCTTAACTTTGCATTTGCAAAAGCCGATGCTATTGTTTCTAACTCAGACCTTGATAAATTGGCTGAATATTTGAAGAATAACAAAAAGGCTAAAGTTCAGTTAGGTGGTTATTGCGATGCTACGGGCTCTGCAAAGTCAAATTCTGCTCTTGGTAAAAAAAGAGCAGATGCAGTAAAGACTTACTTAACAAAACAAGGTGTTAAATCAAGTCAGTTGGCTATTGTAGGTTTTGGTGAGGAAAATCCGATTTCTTTTAACAAAGTTAGCGGTAATTTCGATGAAAATGCAAAACAATACAACCGTCGTGTTGAAATCGAAGTTTTGAATCAAGGTGAAGGTAAACAACTTGTTATCCGTCCTTTGAATAATATTCCTCAGAGATATAAAAATCCTGATTATAAAGTTAACGGATACGTTAAAGCAAAGGGTTATCCTGAAATTGAAAAATAATTTTTTTAATTTTATTTGAAATTTGTTGGAAATGTTTCGGAGATTTGCGAAGGTAATTGTGCCAGTATCTTTGCCACAGTTATTTACTTATGCAATCCCCGAAACATTTTTTTTATCATGTTTTCAAGGTTGCAGAGTAGTTGTTCCGTTTGGAAAAAACAAACTTTATTCTGCCGTTGTTTATAGCATAGAGGAAAGTCAAGACGAAAAAAACGAAGCATTTGAAATAAAAGAAATTCTTGAGGTTTTGGACGAAAAAACTATCATCACACCTTTGCAACTTAAATTTTGGGATTGGATTGCTTCGTATTATATGTGTCCGCTTGGAATGGTTTATAGAGCCTCTGTCCCGTCAGTTTTGAAATTAGAATCAGAAACAGTTCTTTATAGAACTTCCAAACCGTTGGATTTAAACGAATTAAATCAAACTTCAATCAATTTGTTGAACGCTTTTGAATTAAAAGATAAGGAAATAAAACTTTCAAGCGTCTCTAAGTATTCCGGTAAAAAAAACAGCATTACACTTGTAAAAAAACTTATTTCGCTCGGTTATTTGGTGTCAGACAAAATAATCGAAAACAAATTTAAGCCAAAAACCGTAAAAGTTTTGTCGATTTCGATGCAAATTTTGACAAGACAGCATCTTAACTTTTTACTTGATAATCTTGCAAAAAAAGCCTCAAAACAGTTTGAAATTCTGCTTTATATCATTAAAAATTCTTTTTTGGAGTTTTCCGATGACGGTAATATTTTGTCAAGAGGCACTATTTTAAGAAAAAAACTTCAGCAGGAGATAAACGATTTTTCTAATTCGTCGCTTAATACATTGATTCAGAAGAATATACTCGAAGAAAAAGATGTTGAAGTTAGTCGTATTCAGGATTATGACGGCACTTTGCAAGAAAGTAATTCTTTAAGCGAAATTCAGCAAAGTGCTTTTGAGGACATTTTAAAACAATTTGAAGAAAAAAATACCGTTTTGCTTTACGGCGTTACAGGTAGCGGAAAAACCGAAATTTATATCCGACTTATCGAAAAATATTTATCTTTAGGAAAACAAGTCCTTTATATTTTACCAGAAATTGTGCTTAGTTCGCAGATTATAAGGCGATTACAAAAAGTTTTTGGAAACAAGGCTTGTATTTATCATTCCAAAATTTCTGACAACGAGCGTTCTGAAATTTGGCAAAAACTAATCGAAGACCAAGAATCGTTTTCGTTGATAGTAGGAGTGAGGTCGTCTATCTTCTTGCCTTTCAGTAATTTAGGACTTGTGATTGTTGACGAAGAACACGATACATCTTATAAACAGTCAGACTCTCAACCAAGATACAATGCAAGAGATTGCGCAATAGTGTTAGCGAGTTTGTTCGGGGCGAAAACGTTGTTAGGCTCGGCTACGCCTTCTTTTGAATCTTACTTTAATGCTCAAACGGGCAAATTTGGTTATGTGGAACTTTCTGAGCGTTTTTCGGGAAGTTTTTTGCCAGAAATTGAATTGGTCAACACTTTTGATTCTAATAGAAAAGGATTGATGAAATCGCTGTTTTCGCAGCGGCTTTTGAATGAAATTACTAATCAATTGTCGAGAGGAAAACAAGTGGTTTTGTATAGAAATAGGAGAGGATTTTCGCCATACGTTCAATGTTTGTCGTGTGGTTGGATTCCCGTTTGCGAAAATTGCGACGTTACTTTGACGTATCACAAGAAAGACAATCGACTTGTGTGTCATCATTGTGGGTATGCGTTGGATATGCCGCATACTTGTCTTGCTTGTGGCGGTAGTACGTTGATTACCAAAGGCTTTGGAACCGAAAAGGTTGAAGACGAGATTAAAGTCTTTTTCCCTAATGCTAATATTGCAAGGCTTGATGCTGATGTTACGACTTCAAAATCAAGGTTTGAGCAGATAATTTACGATTTTGAAAATGGTTTGACAGACATTTTAACGGGTACGCAGATGGTTTCAAAAGGCTTTGATTTTGAAAATCTTTCGCTTTGTGGTATTCTTGATGCTGACACAATGCTGTTTTTCCCTGATTTTAGAGCCGAAGAACGTATGTTTTCGCAGATTGTTCAAGTAAGTGGTAGGGTAGGGCGTAGAAAAGAAAAAGGCAAAGTTCTGATTCAGACTTCAAAACCTAATAGTGAGATTTTTAGCGATATTCTTAGCGGCAACTATAAACAATTGTATGCCCGTTTGATTCCAGAGCGTAGTCGTTTTGCGTATCCGCCTTTTACGCGACTTATCAAAATTCTCCTCAAACATAAGGAAGAGTCTCAAGTTAATTATAGCAGTTTGATGTTGGCTTCTATTCTTAGAAAAACGTTTTCTTCGGGAGTTTTAGGTCCGGAATTTCCAGTGATTGCGAGGGTTCAGAATTATTTTATAAAGGAGATTTTGCTGAAAATAAGCAAGAAAAACTATGGAAACGCAGCCAAAAAAATCATTTCTGAGGCTATTGATTACACAAAAGCGATGGCGTTGAAACCGGGTTTGGTGATTTCAATTGATGTTGACCCTTAGTTTGACGAGCCTATTTTTTGATATTTGGTGTAGTTAGACACGTCAACTTCCTTTAAAATTTGAAGAATTTCGTTTTTTTCGTTGATTGGACTTGTGGAAAAAACGTTGACAATTTCGTCGCTTTTGGCGGTAAAAAAAAGCGAAACAATCAGCGAATTTGCTTTTGCTCTTTCCGACCTCTGAATGTATTTTAATGCCTCAACCATTTTTTTTCTGCCAGTTTCTGGGTCTTGGGGGATAACATCAAGACCTTGTCTGTGCCAATAATATTCGCCGAGCCTTAGATTTTCAAATCTTTTGTCAAGAAGGGCATCAATAAGGTTGTATCTTGAATTTTGTTTGTTATCGGAGGTTGACCATCCTTCAAAGCCTGAACTTTGCGAATTTAAGACTATTCTGAATGCTTTTCTGAAAAATTCTGTACCTCCAAGCGGCGAAAACGTATCGTAGTCATAACCCAAAATTATGTAAGCATAATATGCAAGAACTTGCGTTAAATTGTTGGTAGCATGATTTTCTATATATTCTAAGGGTTGAC
>CAJOGF010000096.1:18792-22879 GCA_905233995.1 uncultured Bacteroidales bacterium
AAAGTAAAAAGCGGTGAATTGTAAGAAGTTATATAAACGGGACGGCTAAGATTGATTTGAATTGTTCCTGTAAACTTGTCTAACCCGTTGTATTCTGTAATGGTAATCAGAAAGTTACATTCAATTTTTTCGTTGATATCGTATGTGTGCGAAGTCCATTTCCTTTCGTTTAGGAAATTGGTAATATCTTTCTGTAAGGCTTGAAAAACAGGCGTTGGAGTATTAGAAAGATTGCTATAATTTACACTGACACGACAATTAAGTTCTTGTGCATTAGTAAATTGCATAAGAAACAAAAACGTGAGTATAAAAAATATTTGTTTCATTTTTTGTTGATTATTTCCAATACTTTATTTGCGATGTCTTTTGAAACCTCTTGCTTTGATTTTAACTGAAAACTTTGACTTTCAGTTTTGGTTAGAATTGTGATTTTATTTGTGTCGTAACCGAAACCCGCGCCTTTGTCTTGTAGGGAGTTAAGGACGATAAAGTCGAAATTTTTTGTTGATAATTTTTTCTCTGCGTTTTGTTTTTCGTTTTCGGTTTCGAGCGCAAAACCTACAAAAATTTGGTCTTGACGTTTCTTTTTTCCGAGTTCACCAGCAATGTCTGTTGTAGGAGAAAGCGTAAGAGAGAGTTGTTCGCCTGTTTTTTTGATTTTGTTGTCGGCTGTTTTTTCTGGTTTGAAATCAGCGACAGCGGCTGCCATTATTGCAATGTCGGCGTTTGGAAAATAGTTTTGACATTCCAAATACATTTCTAATGCCGATTCTATGGCTATGACCTTGATTTTTGGGCTTTTAGCCTTAACTTCTACTGGTCCTGAAATCAAAAAAACTTCTGCTCCTCTATTTGCAAATTCTTCTGCTAAGGCGTAGCCCATTTTGCCAGAAGAATAATTGCTGATAAATCTTACGGGGTCGATTTTTTCTCTTGTAGGACCTGCTGTTATCATTACCTTTTTGCCCGAAAAATCCTCTTTTGAAGAAAAAAATTCTTTTGCCGCTAAGAAAATTTCTTCAGGCTCAGCCATTCTACCTTTGCCTGAAAGTCCGCTTGCCAAGAAACCTTCGTTTGCCTGAACTGTCAAAAAGCCACGTGAAGTTAAATCCGATAGATTTTTTTGCGTTATCGGGTTTGAATACATGTCCAAGTCCATTGCGGGTGCTATCATAATTTTGCATCTTGACGAAAGACATGTTGTTGTAAGAAGATTGTCAGCGATTCCGTTGGCAATTTTGGCTATTGTATTTGCTGTTGCGGGGGCAATAATAAACAAGTCAGCCCAAATACCGAGACTTACATGAGAGTTCCATTCTCCGTTTTCAGGATTGAAAAACTCCGTGTAAACTGGATTTTGGCTTAAAGTTGCAAAAGTAAGCGGCTGAACGAATTGTTTGGCCGCTTGTGTCATTATTACTTTTACATTTGCACCGTTTTTTTTCAGCAACCGTATCAAAACGGCTGTTTTGTATGCTGAAATTCCGCCGGTTACACCTACAAGTATGTTTTTGCCAGAGAGCATAAATTAGTTTTTAGAACCTTTTTTAGTCTCTTTTTTTTGTTTTGACTTGTCCTTTTTGTCAGACTCGTCTTCGTCTAAAGAAGTCGGTTTGAACTCTGTTGATTCGGCAATAATTTCGTCGAAAGACTTTTTGTCTTCTTTTATTGCCTCTTTTACGATTTCAGGTTTGTTTAAACTTTCTTGACGCAATTTTGCCATCTCCTCCGCTTGTGCTAATTCTTGGTCAGAAGGAATACGAAACTGTATTTTATCCTCCATAATTTCTTCTAAAGCCAAAAGAGTAGGTTTTGGAAGTTTTTCATAGAATTTTGAAATTTCTATTTGTTCGCGGTTTTCAAAGATTTCCTCAAGATTGTCGGTATAAGAGGCAAACTCTTCAAGTTTTTTGTTGAGTTCGTTTTTCAAATCCACACCGATTTGATCGGCTCTGCGAGAAGCAATAACAACTGTTTCGTAGAGATTTCCTGTTTTAGCCTCAAGTGCGCCGGTATCGCGCGTAATGATAGAGGTTGGTGCGTTAATCTTTTTGTAATCCATAATTATTTTTATTGGTAAAGTGTTAAATTATCTTTTGTATTGTTTTGCATTTTGTTTACGTCTTTTATGTATTTACCTGACGGATAAGCCTTTATATAGTCAGATAAATCGCTATTAGCGTTCACAAAACGTTCTTGTTTTTTCTCTTCAACGCTTTTGTCGGCATACAAATAAGCGGCTTTTGCAGCAGTGTAGAGAATTTCTTCTTTAAAAGGAGAATCGGGATAATCTTTGAGACTATTTTTCAGCGCAATGCCTGCTGCTTTGTAATATCCTAACTTGTAATACAAATACGCATTGTTGAACGATTTAGTCTGAAGTTTCAGCCTTAATTCGTCAAGCAACATATTGCAAGTATCTTTTTTGGGAGTGTTAGGATATTTTGACAAGAATAGTTCAAATTCACTAATTGCGAGATTTGTAGATTCTTGGTCAAGAGAAGGCTTTGGTGAATTCAAATAATAACAATAAGCCCCAAGATACATTGATTGTTCAGAATATTGACTATGTGGATATGTCTGCACAAATTTTCTGAAATAATATCCAGCAACATAATAATCTTTAACAAGATAATTGCACATTGTGTAATAATACAAAACCTTTTCACCCTTGTCCATACCTTTGTAAACGGGTAAAATCTGGTCAAAAAGTTGTAAGGCTTTGTCATATTTTTTCAAGTCGTAATATTCAAAAGCCTTAGTGTATTTCAAGTCGTAATCGTTGCCTTTTAGCAGTTTGCTGAATCCGCCGCAAGAGGTGCAAAGAAATATTACTATTATAAATCCTGCAATTTTTGTACAAAAATTTCTCATTATCTTTTTTAAAGAAAATCAGCGCAAAAGTAATAATAAAACTTTATGTAGCAAATTTTTTTTCGTAAAAAAAAATCCTTAATCAAAAAAAAATCAAAAAAAGCAAAAATACACAAAAAAAAATGGAAGATTGCACCTTGAAAAACTTTTCTTAAAGAAAACAAATATGGAATTTTGCGTCGGAAAAAAAAGTAAAAAAAATGACACATTTAGATGAATTGGAAGCGGAATCAATATATATCTTGCGAGAAACCGCCTCGCAGTTTCAAAAGCCAGCCATTCTGTTTTCGGGCGGAAAAGATTCAATTGTGGTTACTTATTTGGCTTACAAGGCTTTTTATCCCGCAAAATTACCGTTTCCGCTTGTTCATATTGACACTGGACATAATTTTAAAGAAACCTTGGAATATAGAGATTCTTTGGTTAAAAAACTTGGTGCGGACTTGATTGTGGGGTCAGTTCAGAAAAGTATTGACGAGGGTAAAGTTAAGGAAGAGACCGGTTATAATGCGTCAAGAAATATGCTTCAGACCACAACTCTTTTGGACACGATAGAGGAAAACAAATTTGATGCTTGTATCGGCGGAGCAAGGCGAGATGAAGAAAAAGCAAGAGCAAAGGAAAGAATTTTTTCGCATCGAGACGAATTTGGTCAGTGGAATCCCAAAAATCAAAGGCCTGAACTTTGGAATATTTTCAATGGAAAGAAAAACGTTGGCGAACATTTTAGGGTTTTCCCTATTTCAAATTGGACGGAAATGGACGTTTGGCAATACATTTATAAGGAGAATATTCCTTTGCCGAGTCTTTATTACACTCATACGCGTAAGTGTTTTTTCAGGGACGGACAATATCTTGCAGCCGAGCCGTGCATAAAACGTCGTCCGGAGGAGGTGGTAGTTGAAAAACAAGTTCGTTGTCGCACAATCGGAGACATAACTTGCACTGGTTTAACGCTTTCTACGGCACATACAATTGAAGATATAATTGCGGAAACAGCGGCTTCAAGAGTAACCGAAAGAGGCGGTCGTGCTGATGATAAACGTAGTGAAACAGCAATGGAAGATAGAAAAATTAATGGTTATTTTTCCTCAATTCCGAAAGTCTAAAATTGTTTCGATAAAAAAATATTTTTTACCTTGTAATTTTTTTATGACTGTAAAAATGTAAAGTTTAGTTTACTCCTAAGGTTAAATGCGGGCATAACTTCCCC
>CAJOGF010000097.1 GCA_905233995.1 uncultured Bacteroidales bacterium
CGCTTTTAAGTTTTTCCGCCAAAAGCGTATTGGTACAATCTGTCATAATAATTTTTTTCCTGTTAAATTTTGTTTAATGACGGCATAAAAATAAAAAAATCATTACTTTTGTGAAAATTATATCGCAATTTTTTTTCAATTTTTTTTCAAATGAAAAATTTATTAAAGATTTTTCTTACCTTGATTGTTCTGTTAGTTGTTGAAAATCAATTATTTGCAACACATAATAGAGCAGGGGAGATTGTTTACAAACATATTTCGGGTTATAAGTATAAAATAATCATTTATACTTATTGTTATACTCAAACCGAGGCTGACAGGGACGAACTTGAACTCGACTGTGGCGATGGAACAGGCAAAATGACTTTGCCAAGAATTTCAAAAACATATTTTGACGATTCTGATGTAAGATCTTTTTCGTTTTTGTGCAAAAATGTTTATGAAGGAGAGCATACTTTTTCGGGACCGGGAACTTTTGTCCTTTATATGGAAGACCCTAACCGAAACGAGGGAGTCAGCAATATTCCAAATTCGGTAAATGTGGTTTTTGCGCTGAAAACAACGTTGATAATCAACCCTATAAGTGGCGACAACTCTTCGCCTGTTTTGCTTAATGCGCCAATGGACAAAGCGGCTTTGAACAAAACTTTTGTTCATAACCCCGGTGCTTACGATCCCGACGGTGATAGTTTGTCATACAAAATTGCCGTTTGTCTTCAGCAGGATGCCCAAGAAATTGTCGGTTATAGTTTGCCGCCCGTTACGGACAGCATTTACGTTAACCCTTTAACGGGTGATTTTGTGTGGGAAAAGCCGTCAAAAGTAGGATTTTATAATGTTGCTTTAACAATCGAAGAGTGGCGAAATGGTTTCAAAATTGGAGAGGTGTTAAGAGATCTTCAAGTTGAAGTTGTTGATACTGACAATCATAGTCCTGTTATTCAAGATGCTCAAAATCATTGCGTTGTGGCGGATTCGTTGCTTCAGTTTAGTGTCTTAGCAACTGATCCTGATAGAGATTTTATACAACTTACTGCTTCGGGCGGACCGTTTGTTGTTGAGGAATCTCCAGCAGAATTTTATGTTAGTCAGTCTTGGGCAAAACAGCCGGTTGGCTACTTTGAATGGCAAACTCGTCGTAGTCATATTCGTAGATTGCCTTACGAGATGTTGGTTAAGGCTTTGGACGATGACCATTTTGTGCCACTATCTGCTTATAAAATGGTGAAAATTCAGGTTATTGCTCCAAAACCAGAAATTTTGTCTGCCGAGGCAACTAACAGTACAGTTAAGTTGACTTGGAACAAAGGTGGAAATAACAATGCAATAGGTTTTAATCTGTATAGAACCAACAAACCATACGATTATACTCCTCAGGCTTGTGAAACAGGACTGCCAGAATCTTCAGGTTATGAACTTATTGCGAAAATTAGAAATGCTGACGATACTGTTTATGTGGATTCTGACAACGGACATGGACTTTTGACGGGATTTACATATTGTTATAGGGTAACGGCAGTTTTTGCTGACGGTGCTGAAAGTATTGTGTCAGACCCGCAATGCTCAATGTTGGCTCGTGGAATTGTGGCTTTTACCAAAGCCTCTGTTGAAAAAACCGACAAAGGAGAAGGCTTAATTCGTTTGGAATGGGTTAAACCCGAAAAAATCGACACAATTTCGGTGCCACCACCTTATTATTATGAACTTTTTATCGCTCATGACGACAAAGGTGGTATCGACGGTGGTATTTTTTATAATCCTACAATTATTCCAAATATTGAAACTGTCAGTCTTGACGATAAAAATGTCAACACCAAAGATGGCGGGACAACTTATAAAATTTGTTTTGTTAACGAAGATTTGGTTAACGGAAAATATAATTCAATTGGTTCGGCTTCTATGACGTCAACAGTGTTTATAAAACTTGCCGCTTCGGATAGAAGGGTTACAATTAGCCATATTTGCGATGTACCTTGGCAAAACGATACGTTTGTAATTTACAGAAAAGACCCCGATAAAACGTCCTTTGATTCAATCGGTTATTCTTTAACAGGTACATATACCGACTACAATTTGGAAAACGGTCAAGAATACGGTTACAAAATGAAAACTATCGGTTATTATTCCGCTGACGAGTTGCCGAATCATATCGAAAACTTTTCGCAAGAGGCGTATGCAACGCCTATTGACACGATTCCACCTTGCGTTAAAACAAATGCAAAAAGTTTTTGTACCGAGTTGTACAATCATATTTCATGGTCGATTGACAGCGTTTGCGGTTTGGGAATCGAAAAATTTATGCTTTATTATAGCAGCACTTTAGATGGTCAAATGACGCTTGTGGAAGAATTTGCGCCGACAGTTTTTGAATATAATCACTATCCTGAAGTCGGAATGGCTGGTTGTTATTTTGTTGCCGCTCTTGATTCGGCAGGAAACAAAACTCCGATTGATAGCAGAGTTTGTGTTGACCAATGTGATTATTATCGTCTGCCAAATGTTTTTACACCAAATGGCGACGGCAAAAACGATTTGTTTCATCCGTATCCGTATCAGTTTGTGGATCATATAGATATGACAATCACAGATCGTTGGGGTAGGGTAGTGTTTACAACCACAAATCCCGATATTAATTGGGACGCAACGGATTCAAAAACTGGAAAACTCCTTGCGGACGGTGTGTATTTTTATCGTTGCACCGTTTACGAGCATAGACTCACGGGGTTAGAGTCAAGAGATTTAGAAGGTTATATTACAATTTTTTCAAAGAAAACCAAAAATTAAAACAAAAAAACTATGAAATATTTTTGTCTTTTAGTTTGTATTTTTTTTGTTCCGATTGTTTTAACGGCTCAAAATCAAGACCTTAAAACAATAGAACATCTTATTGATAATGGACGCTCTGAGTCCGTTTATCAGGATTTGAATGTATTTTTAAAAAATCATCCTTCAAACTCTGAGGCTTTTTTTCTTAGAGCAAAATATTATTATAATTTTCAGAGTTTTAAAGCCGCTTTGCAAGATGTTGACATGGCTTTGAAATTTGAAAAAAATAATGCAAAATATTATCATCTTAAAGGTGATATTCTGTTTGGTTTGAAAAAATATTTTTCTGCCGCTGAAAATTTTGAAAAAACTTTTTCTCTTGATAGCACTTTTCAAAATTGTCGTTATAAGGCTGCACAATCGTATTTGAAGGCTCAAAAGTTTCAACAAGCAGAAAAGGTCTTAAAAAATCATGCTTTTACGGATTCCACAAAATTGCTTTTGTCGGAAATTTATCTTGAGGGTGGCGACGGAATTTCGGCTCTGAAAACAATTAATACTGTTGAAAAAAAGGATGCAGAATTTTATCGTCAAAGAGGCATTGTTTTGTGTAACGCTCAATGGTATAAAGAAAGTATTGCAGATTTTTTTATGGCTTTGGACTTAAATCCAAATTTAACTGACGTTTATCTTTTCAGAGGTCTTTCGTATTACTTTTTGGGTCAGAAACAAAATGCTAAAGACGATTGGAATACGGCGTTGAAAAATCGTCATTTTAAAGCAAAGGAATATTTAGACAAATACCGTTAAAAAAGAAAATGACGAGTAAAAATAGATTCTTTAGAAAACTTAGGATTTTTTTCTTGAGGTTGCGTTACAAGCGTATTAATCCGAGAGTTATGGTTTACCTTGTGATGGTTGTGATTTCTGCTTTGTTATGGTTTTTCAACAAGACGGGAAGTACGGTCAGCACCGTTACAGAATACAAAGTGGAATATTTTGGACTGCCCAAAGACCATTATCTTTTGCCCGGTATCACAACTCAGGCTTTGTTTTTGACAATTTCGGCAAAAGGTTCGCTCTTTTTGACACACACCTCGCAAAATCCACCTTTGAGAATTGACCTTTCAAAACTTGACATCAGACAGTTTCCTGACTCGGATTCAACGTTGAAATTTGTAACAAACGATGATGTTAGACCGATTGTGGAGGCTCAGTTGCCCTCTGATTACAAATGTTTGGCGGTTAAGCCGGATACTATTAAGTTGGATTTTGGCCGCTCGATGATGAAAAAGGTGCCTGTGGTTTTGGATTATGACGTTACGTTTGAAAAGCAATACAGATTTTCAAAAAAGCCACTTCTTCAGCCCGATAGCGTTGAAGTTTCAGGGTCGGTAAATATTATGGATTCGGTGCTTTTTGTCGAAACAGAACATATTGAATTAAAGGGACTTAAAGATTCTCTTTCTCAAAAAGTCAGGCTGAAAATTCCAAAAGATATTTTTTGTAATTTGTATTTTTCGCAAGTGGATTTTTTTGTTGAAAAATTTACCGAAAACACGCTCGAAATTCCAATTCGTTCTGTTCATGTCCCTGATTCGGTAAATCTTAGAATTTTCCCTCAGAAAATATCTTTAAAATACAATGTTGGTTGGGCAAATTTCAATAATATTTCGCCTGAAATGTTTTTGGCAACCGTTGATTATGCAGAACTTAGCGGTGAGAAAAAACCGAAATATTTGACGGTTAATATTTTTAAATATCCTGAATCATTTGGAGTTACAAATATTACGTTTCAGCCCGAAAGTGTTGAATATTTGGTAGAAAGAATTTCAGAAAATATAGAATGAAAGTAATAGGTTTGACAGGCGGAATAGGTAGCGGCAAAACAACGGTGCTGAAAATTTTCGAGAAATTTGGGTGTTTGGTCTACAATTCGGATTTAAGGGCTAAAACAATTCAAAATTCTTGTAAAAAGGCTATTGAAAGTATTAAGCAATTTTTTGGTGAAGATATTTATCAAGAAGGTATTTTGCAGCGAAAAAAACTTGCTGACATTGTTTTTAAGCAACCTGAAAAACTAAAACAACTCGAAAAAATTGTTCATCCTTTGGTTTTTGAGGATTTTGAAAAGTTTTGTCAAGACAATAAAACTAAGGAGTTTATAATTTTGGAAAGTGCTGTTTTGATAGAAAGCGGTTTTTATAAATATACTGATTTCTTGGTTCTTGTTACCGCTTTGCAAGAAAAATGTATAGAAAGAGTTATCAAGCGGGATAATATTTCAAGGGTTCAGGTTTTGGAAAGAATGTCAAAACAGATGAATGATTTTCAACGCAAAGAATTTTGCAAATATATTATTGAAAATAACGAAATGCAAACCCTTGATAATCAAGTTTTGCAAATTTTAAATAAGGAACGTTAACAAAAATAATTTTGTTTTGTTGGAAAACATTTTTACATTTGTAGCGTTTACTTAAAATAAAAGTGTATAACCATAAAAAAACAGACATAAATTATGAAAAAGATTTTTTATTTTCTCTTGGTTGGAGGTATGTTTCTAAGTTCGTGTGAGTTGGAAGATGACGGCACAGAAAACGGTGGCGGCAGCAATAACAATGACGGTGGTGGAAACAATAATTCAGAGGTTGGGCTTGTGGGGTCGTTTGATGTTTCGTTGAATTATAATTCTACAAATCCGTCTGCGTTATCGTCTTTTGATGTTGACAATTTGGAACCGGTTGCTGCAAATAGTTCAGCAGCAGATGTTTCGCTTTGTTGGCAGAATCAGTACGGATATGTAATTACATCTCCAAATGGTACTTTAATTAAGCAGTTATACGATTTTAACGACAAATCATATAGTAATAGTAATAACACGACAATTCAAAATCTTGGACAGGTTAATATTGATAGTTATAACGATGCAAGTTCTTTGAAAGGATTGTCTGTTTCGTCGGGAAGTATTGCTGATGTTAGCGGAAAAAATCAAGTAATTGTTAATTCGGGCGATGTGATTGCTTTTCAAAAAGGTAATATAAAGGGAGTTGGAAAGGTATCGGTTTTAAGCAAAGTTACTAAAAAAGTATATTTCAAGGGTTATGTTTATAATCCTTCGGCAGCGAAATAATTACAAAAATCTTAACATAAAATAATGAAAAAAGCGTATATCTTTTTAGCGGACGGTTTTGAAGTTATTGAAGCCTTAGGCGCGTACGATGTTTTTTGTCGGGGTGGTATTGACGTAAAAACGGTGTCAATAAACAATAAAAAACAGGTTTCAGCCTCCAACAAAATCAAAGTCGAGGCTGACAAGTTGATGGTGGAAGTTAATGACTTTTCTGACGCTGATTTGCTCTATTTGCCGGGCGGCTATCCGGGTTATGAAAATCTTGCTAACGATTCTACTGTTGGAAGTCTTATAAAACAACATTATGAATCGGGCAAACTTTTGGCTGCAATTTGTGGCGCACCAACGGCATTGAAAAAGAATAAGTTAGGTTTCGGAAAAAAAGTAACCTCTCATTCGTGTTGCAAAGACGAAATGTCAGAAAATTATGTCTATACAGGAAAACCTGTTGAAGAAGATGATAACCTTTTAACTTGTATCGGTGCAGGTCATACGGTGGATTTCGCTATTCGTATAGTTGAAATTCTCTGCGGCTCTCAAGCCGTTGAAAAGGTAAAATCAGGAATGGAGTTATAATAGGTTTGGGCGTGTGTTTTTTATAATTAAGGCTGTAAAAGACAATACTTTACAGCCTTAATTTTTTTTGTTATTTTTTCAAATATGTTTTGACAGCAATTTCTATTTGTTCACCTCTTAAACCGCGTTTTAGAATTGTACCGTCGGGGGCAAAAAGAATAATTTCGGGGATTCCTCGTATTCCGTAAGCGTTTGTGCCAGAGGCTTGTGCATTCATTATCTGAGGATAAGGAATTTTCATATCGTTGATTGCTTGCTGAGTGTCGTTAGGCTCGTCCCAAGATGCAACGCCTATAACATCGAAATCTTTGCCTTTGTATTTGTTGTAAACTGCAATCAAGTTAGGAATTTCACCGCGACAAGGTCCGCACCATGAAGCCCAAAAGTCAACTAAAACATACTTGCCTTTGCCAACATAATCGGAAAGTTTTTGGGTTTTGCCGTCAAAATCAGCAGAAAAGTCCGTAAACATTTTTCCTTCTGAAGTTTTTGCAAGGGCTTGACTATTTTGTTGTTCCGCTTCTTTGTTTTTATTTTCGGCTTCAATAATTCTATCAATGTACGTTTTGAATTGACCGTTTCTTATTTCAGGCGAAATATCATCAAACAATTCATGAGAACTCATTAAACCCATAAGCGAACCCATAAACATTGTTCCTTCTTCGTTTTTGTGGTCTAAAATGTATTTTTTGACATTTTGGACAATTTCTAAAGTCTCTTTGTTTGCTTTGTTGACATCTTCTTGTGTTATGTTGCCTTTGTTTTTAAGGTTTTCGGTAATTTGTTGAGTTTTTTGGTGTGCTGTTCTTGTCAGAGTGTCAAGAGTGTGCCACTGCTCATAAAACGGTGAACCGCCAATTTCGTAGTATCCGTTGCAAACTTTAATATTGGCTTCTGATTTTGGCACAATTAGGAAATCAACGTATGTGCCGCAGACGTTACCGTTTTGAAAAATGGCTTGTAAATAAATCCAACGCGGTTCTTTGATGTTGCAAACGTATTGGAATTTTTTGTTTTTTACAATGATTGTGTCAACGGGAACTTCGGTTGTTGGCATGTTTAGAAGCGAGTCTCCGATGTAAACGTAATAAGCGGTATCGCTTATATTGTCAGCAACAATTCCATTGATTGTACAATTTCCATCTTGCTTTTGGGTATTGCAAGATATTGACGCACATAATGTTAAAACCGAAAAGGCGGTTTTGATAAACTTTAATTTCATAATGTGTTTTTATAAGTTTTATAAATTATTTTGTTGACGATTCGTATGCTTTTATTAAATCCACATTTAGTTGTTCGAGGTCAGAAAGAACGACTTTGGAATTATCGTTAATGGGTTTGTACCATGACATTTTTGAAAAATGTGCTTTCAAGTCAGCGGACGAAAAAACATATCCTTTGCGAGCATAGATTTCGTTGCGCATAATTCTAAGTTGCTGTTTACTAAAATAATTCATCATTGACGGATAAATTATTTTTGTGGAAGTAAAGGGATAGTAACCTTCAAGCCCTTCGTTAATTTTGTCTTTCTTTTTCAGCGATTTGTAAAGCGTTGTTTTTTTGAACCGTCCCCAACCGTCCTCTGGGTCTTCTTGAGCATTATAAAGGTCAATTCCATTGTCAGAGAATATGACCATAACTATTTTTCCGTTTTTGAGTTTTATGCAATTGGGTACGCCGAGTTCGTAAAAATATACTTCAAATGGTTCGCCGTTGAGTGCTGAACCTGCAAAATTGTATTCTTTTCCAGTGTTGTCGGTGTAAATTCCTTGAAGGACTTCAATCAAATTTTGATTTTTGAAATCGTTTGCGTTGGAGTTTATTGCGATGTCGCAGACGTTTTTTTTGTCATTTTTGAAGACTATAACTTTGTTTTTTTGATCATAACCGTCGTAAATTTCGCGATATTCGGCGTATTTTGGATCATCGCTGAAATCACCAGTTACTAAAACGTCGAATTTTCCGTATGCCGTTTTCTTAAAAACG
>CAJOGF010000098.1 GCA_905233995.1 uncultured Bacteroidales bacterium
TCATCCCGAATTATCCGAGCGATATTGCAACAGTCAATTTCGACCGCTCTGGCACCACCGTCATTGGTAAATACCTTCTCAATCATAGTTTTATGATGCCCGGTTTGGTGAGCGTTACGGTTTCCACGTTGGTGGGAATGTTGATAACGTGGATATTCTATTAATATACAAAAATTGTGGACAGATGATGCAATTGGCATCGCTGTCCACAGTTTTTTATTTCAATATTTTCATAAACACTTGATGTTCAGATTTGACCGCCTCGGCATTAGCCATAGCAACCATTTCGGCGGCGATGCTGTCCTTGTTGTCCAAAAGTTCCTTGAACTGCACCTTGCTCGTTTCTCCACAAGCAACTATTTCAGTTAATTCTGTCTCTGTCATAATTGAAATCTTTTTTCTCGCAAATATAAGAAAAGTTTCTATAAGAATGCAAATCAACAATCACCGAGTTCAACGAATCCAAAAATTCCTTCCTAAAATCCCAATCCGACCTCGCCCAAGCCATCTACGAAAATATGTACAACACAATGTTGCTCAGATGGTACCAAGGCGAAGAAATGGGGTGGTAGGTGAAAGTTGAAAGATGAAAGATGTGAGTTGAAAGTTGAAAATTTTTTGAAAAAAAAAGTTGAAAAAAATTTGTTAACATAAAAACTTATTGTACCTTTGCAACATCAGAATCCGCCACGCTTCCCGCAGAACAGCGTACCAGGGCGGAACTTTTTTATATATACTATTATGGATTACACGAAAAACGCCCTCAGCATATCTGATCAAATAGCTGCCTTGCAACAGCGAGGGTTGGTTGTCAATGATTTATCTGCCATTGAACAGTTCCTCAACAATGTAACTTATTTCCGTTTTGATGCATATCTTCATATTTTTGAACAGCCTGATGGCACAATTCGTAACGGTACATCGTTTGAGCAAGTTGCTGCACTATATGCCTTTGATGTTGAGTTACGTAAATTGATTTTTGGAGCGGTTCAAAAAATTGAAATCGCACTGCGTTCAAGAATTATTCATTACTTTTCGTCGGCACACGGGCCGTTTTGGTTTATTGATGCATCATTGGCGATTGACAAATTGAGGTTTGCGGAAAATCTTGCAACGCTTCAACGTGAATTAGAACGAACAAAAGAGGAATTTATCAAAGAACATACTGCAAAGTATGGTAATACGTCTTTCCCTCCATCTTGGAAACTTTTAGAATTAGTTCCATTTGGTTGTCTAACAAAACTTTATCGTAATTTTTCTGACACACTTGTTCGCAAAAACATTGCTCGTAGTTTTGATGTTACAAAAGCCGAAGCATTAGAAAGTTGGATGATTGCAATCAACGTTTTACGTAATCACTGCGCCCATCACGCACGTGTGTGGAATAGAATTTTTACTCAAATGCCTCAGTTGCCGCCTGTTATGCGCAATGCTTGGGTAAATGTTAATGGCATAGCACCAACAAGTCTCTATGCCATTTTGTGTTGCATTGTTTATTGGCTAAACAACATCGACCCAAAAAACACTTTTGTCACCGACCTCAAAACCTTACTTTCAAAGTTTCCCACCGTCAATCCGGGAGCAATGGGCTTTCCAAACGGTTGGAATAATGAGGCGTTGTGGAGATAATTGATTATTTGAAACATAAATATGATTTTGTTTATGAAAACAGCAAAAGAATATCCCGCAACACATTCAATGTCAACGGCTTGGTTTTGTGCCGATGAGGATGGGAATGTGGCTATTTTTGATTTCAACGCAAACGGACCTATACCTAATGGTGCTCCAATTGATGATTCAATAGAAAGTATTATATGTGATGAATTTTCAGAAGCAAAGGAAGATATGCCGTGTCCTGTGTTATGTCTATCCGATGAACAAGCATTAGAATTTTATAACAATTGCCATCATAAAATTGAATTGTCAACAATTGAATACATAGGCGAAAGTGTGATAAAAATTGATATTAGTAGAGAAAAAGATTTTTTTGATATTACGAGTAAATGTTCTGATTGTGATTATGTTTGTCTATCACGAAAACTTGGTTTGTATTATGTTTCTTATTTAGATGGCTTTGCAAAATCTCTACTTGATATTTTGCAAGAAGTATTTTTACTACCATTTTTCATTTCGGATCAAATAGACACACAAAATGATACTGTTAAATTCGATTATAAATTTGAGAAGTTGCCATTTTATATTTTTGCACAACCATATTGGACTGATTATCCAATAAAAAGACTATGTGAACCAAATTTCCCTTTTAAGTTATCTCAATTACCCGGAAAGGTACAAGAAAGAATGTTACGATTGCCGATGAAGTTCTCCGAACATCCTTGTTTACAAATTGCGGATTATGTTCCTGTGCATTTGGATTTTAAAGAATTCGAGGAACAGATTGAAACAGAAGTATATCCAAACGAAAATATATAATGGTTTTTCTGATGGGAATGGTGTATGCAGTTATTATTTAACAGATATTTTACCAAATTTTTTCGGTTACCTTCTATCATATAGGCCAACAGTTTTTGCTTTTAGTGACTCACCAATTGATACAAAAATTTTTGCTGTTATCAATTATAGTTGCTACGTTGCTAATATGATAGACTATCAAAATATAAAATGTGATGTGGAAATTTTAATTAGGACTTTTAACCCACATTTGTTTTTAATATCCGATTTAGTGACTGTGGTTGTTGAAAAATTATTTCTAATCTCCAACCACACCATCGAAATCTGTGGTCAAACTTTCCCATACTATCTATATTCTGAAATTGAGTCGCATCGCGACGAAATTTTGGAATATGCCAACCGCGAATATCGTGGCGTAAAAATCCCCATAAAACTTACCGAAGATGAAATCAAATTACGGGAATCTGAAACTTCTATCCATTGACCTTTCTAATTTTTGTAGCAAAGGCTGCGGGTTTTGTTACAACAAAAGTACCGCCATCGGGCAGACTCTTTGGAAACCCGACGAGGTAATTTCTTTTGCCAAAAGTTGCGCTGAAAATGGTATTGAGGCAGTTTCGTTGGGAGGTGGCGAACCTTTTGAATATCAGGGTATTTTTGATATTATTTCGGCTTTGCAACCTTTGGTGTATCTTTCGGTAACTTCCAATGGTTTACCTCTTGAAAATACTGGCATTTTTGAGAAACTTTTGAACAATCAGCCCGACAAAATTCACCTTACTATTCATTTTCCAAATCACGATGAGGAGGTGAAACGTGTTGTAAAAATGCTCAAAACTATTTCATCGAAAACAGACATCAAAGTTGGTGTAAATCTACTTGTAAATTCTTCACAAATAGATAGTTGCAAAAAAGTTTATTCAATATTGACCGATAATTTTTTGCAGTCGGAACAGATAATAATCATCCCTCAGCGTTTTGCCAACACTCCAACTCCCAAAATGCTTTTGGACATTTCAGGCGGCAAGCCGTTTCAAAGTCCGTCGTGCCTTCTCCGTTGCCAAAAACCTGACAATTTTTGCTCCGTTTCGTGGGATAAAAAGGTAAATTTTTGCAGTTACGCCACAGGCAAACAGACTCTTGAATCGCTTGATTATCAAGGTTTAATAAATGCTTTGGATAAGGTTATGTTTGGGAGTTGTATGTGAAAATGTTTTCATTCGCTTTTCATCACCCAATCCACAATGTTTTTTTCGGTGCTTGAAAAACTTACGCCGACTTTGATGATTTTCCTATTGTCCATTGCAAAGCGTCCGGCGTAGTTTTTTATGTCGATTTGGTTGAGGGCGGTTTGGGCGTCTTGGTCTATCTTGAACTCAAAAATGTAAACATAGTCATTGTTGATGAGGATGCTGTCGGCGCGACCTTTTGAAAAATGTGCCTCGCTGACAATAAATTCTCCCAAAATGGTGAAAACCAAGTAGATAACATTCTGAAAATCACGCTCCACAAGTCTTACGCTTTTGTCGTTGGCGTATGGAATGGCGCAAAACAATGCCTTAAAACGCTCTATTGCGCTTTCAATGTCGCATTTGCGGAAATCCTCCTTAAACTTTGTGTATTCCAATCCGTCGGGGTTGGCGTCGTTGAAGTAAAATTCCTTGGCGAGCGAATTGAAAAAACTCATTTCAACCTCATAATCAGGGAATCCGAGGGTGTATGTACGGAAATTTTTTTCGTATGATTTGATGGTAAGATAGCCCGTATAATACAACAGCGGAATAAGTTCGGTCTTGAACTCATCATCCTTGTAGTTTTTGAGTTCGTCTTTGCCATATTCAACGTCGCAGCGCAGGGTTTTGATGTCAAAATTTGAATTTTTGATGCGCTTCATCAAAATAGTCGGCGTTCCTGTTTCGTACCAATAGTTTTGAAAATCCTTGTTTTTCAATACATTAAAAAGACTTACTGGGTTCAAAATCTTTTCGCCGCGCTCGTGAAAAAGGTAACAATCGTACCATTTGTAAAGTTCAGCGGTCATTTCGTCGAATGTAACGCCCTCCTGTTTGGCAAAATCTTGGATTTCGTCGGTGAAAATCGACAGCAATTCATCGTGCGTTACACCGCAAACTGCCGAATATATCGGACTCATCGAAATGTCTTCGGGTTGGTTGTTGCCGCTGAAAATTGACGTTTTGGCAAACTTGGTGACGCCCGTCAGGAATACAAATCGGAAATAGTTGTCGTAATCTTTGAGAACCGTGAAAAACTCGCGGTAAGTCTTTTTGTCGTCGTCGAGATGTTCGCTGTTGATGAGCGGATTGTCGTATTCGTCAACAATGAAAACCGTTTGAAGCCCTGTTTTTTCGTAAACGCGGGTTACAATCGTGCCAAATTTTTCTGCAAGCGACAATTTGGGATTGTCAACCATAACGCCGTTTCGCTCGGCAAAATCGTCCAAAGCATTGTTCAGGCGGTTGCGCAATGCGTTTTCTTTTGAAAAATCGCCGCTCGCCAAAGGCAGGTAAAACACAGGGTAGTGCGTCCAATCTTTTTCGATTTCAGAGATTTTGAGGCCTTCAAACAACTCTTTCTTGCCCTCGAAAAAATTGCATAACGTTGTGCACAACAGACTTTTACCAAATCTGCGCGGACGTGCGAGAAAATACGCCGTGGTGCCCGAATATGCCAATTTATATACATAGTCGGTTTTGTCGATATACACGCAACCGTTTTTCCTCAGTTTCTCAAAACTCTGTATGCCTAACGGATATTTTACCATAATGCAATCCTGTTTTAGTTTTGCGCAAAGATACAATGATTTTTCAATCTGTCAAAAAAAAATTACCCCTCAATCTTGGTACTTTCCCCCGAAATTTTGGTAACATTTGTTACAGCCAAAGCCGTTATCTTTGCAGTGTAAAATTAATACAAAACACTATGAAGAAATTTTTCATAACAGTTTCAATTTTGTCTGCAATGCTCTTTGCGGCGTGCGGAGACCAAATGTCCAACAATAAAAACACTAATGAAATGACTGAACTCAATCTTACTCAGGAATGGGACAAGACGTTCCCAAAAAGCGAAAATGTAAACCACACCAAGGTAACTTTCCGCAATCGTTACGGCATAGAACTCGCCGCCGATATGTACACACCCAAAAATGCGTCAGGAAAAATGCCCGCTATCGCTGTCAGCGGACCTTTCGGCGCAGTAAAAGAGCAATCGTCAGGACTTTATGCACAGCATTTGGCTGAGCGTGGTTTTATCACCGTTGCCTTCGACCCATCTTTCACAGGCGAGAGCGGCGGCGAACCCCGTCGTATGGCATCGCCCGACATCAACACCGAAGATTTTCTTGCCGCTGTGGATTTCCTTTCAACACGCGAAAACATTGACCCTGAGCGCATTGGCATCATAGGAATTTGCGGTTTCGGCGGAATGGCAATCAACGCAGCCGCCATCGACACCCGCATCAAAGCCACCATTGCCTCCACAATGTACGATATGAGCAAGGTAAATGTTGAGGGTTATTTCGGCAGCGAAAACACACCCGAAAAGCGTATGGAAAAACGTCGTGCAATAGCCGCTCAGCGCACCGAGGATTTCAAAAACGGCACCAACAAACGTGCAGGCGGTGTTATCGACCCTCTGCCCGACGACGCTCCGTGGTTTGTGAAAGATTATTATGCCTATTACAAAACTCCTCGCGGCTACCACAAGCGCAGCGGAAATTCCAACGACGGATGGAATGTAATTGGTTGTCAATCGTTTCTTAATCAACCACTTTTGGCGTGGGCATCAGAAATCGAAACCCCTGTGCTGTTGATACACGGAGAAAAGGCTCACAGCCGTTATTTCAGCGAATACGCCTTTGAAAAAATGACCGGCAAGCACGTTGAAGGTCAATCAGTTAAAGAAGGCAACAAAGAACTACTAATAATCCCCGGCGCATCACACGTTGACCTCTACGACGACAAGGCAGGCGTAATTCCGTATGAAAAAATCGAAAAATTTTTCAAGGAAAATTTATAGTAGTTCTGGGATTGTTTTTAAAAATGATGTTGCTGACCTCCGCCGTAATGTTGAGTTGCAAATCTTCCGACGACGAACCAATCGACACCGAGCCGGGCAACATCATTCTATATCAAGGACATAACATCTGCATCTACTACGACAAAAATTCGTGGACTTTCACCCGCATCGGCAAAATTGAAAACCTCTTGCAGCCTGAACTCAAAGAATTTCTCAATGCCGGCGGCGACAGTGTGGAAGTGATGTTGGCGGTGGAATAATGTTGAGAAATAGACGATTAGAAAATATTTGCAAAAAAGTTGCAAAAAGATTTTGTGGAAATGAAAAAAAGTTTCTACATTTGCAGCGTTAGAACCCGCCAAGCCTCTCAACGATGCTCAAATGTTTTGCGGGTCGTTTTTTTTTATATATAGTTATGAACGGAAAACTCCCATTCAGCAAACCATATTTGGATGTCAAAAGTCAAGTCGCTCTCTTGCAATCAAGAGGGTTGGAAATCAATGACATTACGAAAACTGAAAAATACCTAAATTTTATTGGATATTATCGGCTATCTGCATATATGTTTCCTTTCCTAACAATTCCAAAACAGAACCACCAATATAAAAAAGATGCAACTTTCGATAAAGTAATGATGTTGTACCGTTTTGACAATAAACTTAGATTGTATATTTTCAACGAGATAGAAAAAATTGAAGTTGCATTGCGTACTACTATTACATCGACAGTCTGCGAAGGAACTAACAATCCATTTTGGATGACAGATTCAACTTATTTTGCAAGTTCCATAAGATTCAACAACACCTTATCAAAAATTGACACTGAGATACAACATTCAAGCGAAGATTTTATAACACATTTTCAAAATACATATTCCGACAAGTATCCGCCGGCGTGGATGCTTGCAGAAATATTACCTTTGGGAATAATGACAAACATTTATAACAATCTCAAAGACAAACGGATTAAGAAACAAATTTCACAAAAATTCGGACTTCAAATCACGCCTTTCCAATCTTGGATGTCAATTATAACGCTTACACGCAATGCTTGTTGTCATCACCGCCGCGTATGGAACAAGCAAAATACCATCCGTCCTACGCTTCCAAATAGCATTCAATACCCGTGGATAACACTGAGCATAGATGTGTTGAAGATATATTTTAATTTGTGCATCATCAAATACTTCCTCAACATCATCTCGCCCAAAAACGATATGACCGACAAGTTGAAAAGTCTCCTATCTACCTTCCCCTCAATCGACACCGCCGCTATGGGTTTCCCACAAGGTTGGGAGAAAGAGCCGGTATGGAGATAAATGCAAAAAAAATACGACCTGAATGATTATCAAGTCGTATTATACCTCCACATAGTTTCGATTTCTACTTCATTATGGCATTGAACGTAGAGAAAATATTGTCGGCAATATTTTCCATTCCGAAATCACCCGGATGCATACCAACGCCTTGGTGTTTCCAATCTTTTTCGTGGGTCGCATAGTTTCTGACATCAAGACCGTTGCCCAAATGCGACAAGTCCACCAATAGTGAATGGGTGTCTAAGGCAACCTTGGTAATTGCTTGGTTCTTCTCATTAACGTGCCAAAAAGGAAGGCAGACCATTTTGACCGAATTTTTAGAACCTATTCGATTGACAAGTTCAGAATATTTCTCGATAAACAAGGCAGTATTTGCTATCAAGTTTTCTTTTGCGACGTTTTCTCCCAACTGAAAAACAACGTAATCAGGAGCAAAGTCCTCAAATGTCGGCATAGCAGCGAAATCAAAACTTTCGAATTGACGTTCAAATCTTGCTGCATTTACAACTGCATAATCAATTGAAACATTGCGGCTTTCGGAAATTTTGCGAACGGTTTTGTGAACGTAATCGTTTTCGAGCGATGAAGCGGCCATACCACATTCAAGTTCCCAACCAACGTCCTTTGAGATTCCGTGAAACGTGAGCGAATTGCCGACAAAAACAATTCTGATAGTCGAATCAGCATTAGACTTTTCAAGTTTTTCAAATCTCGGCTTCCATATCTCTTGATTCATCGCCTTCGACAAATTTGCAATCTCTTGTTCACTCTTTGAGTAAAACAACGCGTCAATTTTGGTTTTGATGCTTTCCCTTTTGTGATAACAAAAAGCCACACACATCAAAACCAATACTACATTCAAACAAATTGATGCAGTAAAGATTCGTTTTTTGTTCATTTATTTACGTACTTTTGTAACGTTTGGGAGCTTATCGGGAAACGAGAAACGTCAAACATCCCAAAAGTAATAAGCGTGGAGGTACTTATCACTTTCTGAGGTATTTGGCGTAACCCGTGCATAAAAATAAGTCCCGTCCACGCTTAAAGCACGGACGTTGGAACTTATTCTATTACGCACTTCTTCTAATCGCCAAATTTTCAGAAAGTCTCGAATAAATTTCAAACGTTATGATTTATAATATGTTAGTTATTATTTCGCCACGGTTTATCCGTGGCTTTTCTGTCATTTTTTTATGTATTTGGTTAGTTATTACACGATGCAAAGTTAATATAAGATTTTGGAATTGTCAAGTGATTTGTTTTTTTTATTCACCAATCGCCGTGCGCCACATCTTAATATTTCGTGGAATGTCGCAAAAAAATTAGAAAAGATTTGTTACCCGCCGCAAATGTCTTGTTTAAACATCTGCGGCGGTGATTCTCTCCGTTAACGCTTGTCTTGGATAATCTTCAAAACCTCCACATCTTCCTGTCCCTCCTAATCGGCGAATCAAACATCATAAAACCTGCCAAAAGTGCAACGCAGATGAACGCTACCCAACCGTACATCGTTTTGACACTCAGGCACATAATGATTTGACTGTCGGTAATGAGAAAATTGCGAACGGCTTCGGCGACGTAGTGGTGAAGTTTGCATGTGCACGAGTACGGATTTTAACAATAACTTGTAACCCCTGTGTATGGCGGATTTAACGGAAAATTAAAGTTTGGAGAGAAACATCAGCACCCAAAATTTTGGTAACAAAAACCGCAAAATGTTTCATCCACAACTCCGTAAAAATCATTATCTTTGCGCTATAATCAAACATCCGAAAATTATGCAACAGATTGATTTCTATACAGTTCAACAGTTCAACGATTATTACGGATTTGAAACCTTGCATCCGCTTGTGAGTGTTGTGCGGTTCGATAAGGCGGTGGTTGTTGACGAATGTGATGTCCATTACGGATTGTACGCATTGTTTTTGAAGGAAAACAAGGGCTGCCAACTCTCTTACGGACGCACCAAATACGATTTCGACGAGATGACCGTAACATCTTTTGCGCCCGGTCAGACGGTGCATATAGAGCCTAATCCCGATGTCCTGATGCCAAAATGGACGGCGTTGGTGTTTCATCCCGACTTTTTGGCACGGACTCAGTTGGGACGGCAGATGTCGCGTTACGAGTTTTTTTCGTACAGTAGCAACGAGGCTCTGCACCTCTCAAAATCTGAAATCGAAATTTTCCGCAGCGTTTTGGATATGATAAGTCAGGAACTCCGCCACGCCATCGACAAGCACACCCGCGAACTTATTGTATCTAATATCGAATTGCTTTTGAACTATTGTCTGCGGTTTTACGACCGTCAGTTTATCACCCGCGAGGAAATCAATCACGCCGTTGTAAAAAAATTCGAGGTTTTTCTCCGCGATTATCTATCCCAACAGGCTGAATCAGAGGGTATTCCGTCGGTAGCATACTTTGCCGAAAAATGCAATCTCACATCGGGATATTTTGGCGAATTGGTGAAAACCGAAACCGGACGCACCGCACAAGATTTCATCGCCGACACCATCGTTACCCGCGCCAAAGAACTCCTCAACGATTCGTCTTTCACCGTTTCGCAGGTGGCATACTCACTCGGATTCGGCTATCCTCAGCACTTTGTGAGGTTTTTTAAACGCAAAACAGGCAAGACACCGACGGAATACAGGGGCGCGGCGTAGAATTTGGGCGCAGCATTATTATTACAACGCAACATAAAACTTTAACATAATTTATTTCCATTCTTGCCAAAGTATTGTTAACTTTGCTGCATGATTTTTAGGCTGTTGATATTATTAAGCATCTTGGTTTCAACGTCTTGCGCAATAGAGTCGCGGGATGAAGGGGCTTTGTATGCCGACGATGGACAACAATCTTTGTGGAACGACGGATGCTCGTCTGAGGTGCAGAACCAAGGGTTTTCGTGGTTTGGACTTGTTGAAAATGAAGATGCGCCAGTGCTGCGCAATGTGGTGCGGATGCAGTCCGTACATCGTGTTTATGAAAAGCGCAAGACATTTGCTTCTGGTTCGTTAAGTGTTTCATTAATAACAATCCCCTTAAAACATCTCGCTAAGGAACGGCTCAAAGTNNNNTGGCGGACAGTTGCTGTATTTCCTTTGCACTCTCCGTAATTGATTTGCCATTTTACACATTATGTTTAACACCGAAGGCGCGGCATAACCCGTGCTTTCTGGGATTCTCGTATTAATTCATTAATCAAAAATAATGGCAAATAAAGATAATTCAATAATGCCAATCGAGGAGTACGTGGAGGACTTTTCGGTTGGCCACGTAACCAAACGCAAGGTGTTTGGCTACATCGGTTTGCTGTGGCTTGCGATGGGCGCGGCGGCATTGGTTGCACAGTCGTTTACCGACGACAATAGTCCAATCACGATGTTTTTGCTCATTGCCGGCATCAGCCTCGTAATCTACGGCGTCATAGTGTTCTTTGTGAAAAAAGAGAGGTACTTCTATGACGGCAGACCGATGAAAATGCGCGAATTTTTGTTCGACCAGGCGTGTTTCGACGACGTTATGAAACTCTACAACGAACAGAATTTCAGCGACATGTTGGACATAAGCCGTTCGTCGGCATCGAAAATGAAACTGAAAGTCTTGTTCGCAACCGACTATTCTATCGCATTTTCGCAAATCTACAAGTTCAATCTCTACGATTTTGAACCTGCGGAGCCAGTCCGCGTACACGACAAGGCTCACTGCAACTCTCTCAACACATTGGTGATTACCTACTAATGGTTACGTTTTTCTGTCAATTTTAATTTTTGCTGCGGGAATGAAGGTTTTTCCGCATTTCCGCAGCGTTTTTTATAATAAACATATATGGAAGGATTCTTTTTAGTAACGGCTGTATTGGCGTTTGCGAGCATTTGGGCTTGCAAGGTGGGCTACAAGTTTGGAGTACCGATTTTGCTGATGTTCCTCTTTACGGGAATGGCATTTGGCGACGGCGGACTTAGGCTCATTATGTTCGACAACTTTGAAACTGCCTCCACAATCGGCACGGTGGCATTGTGCGTGATATTGTTTTCGGGCGGCATGGACACCAAATTTTCCGACATCCGTCCGGTGCTTACCGAGGGCGTAATTTTGGCGACATTCGGTGTTGCGCTCACAGCCATAATCACCGGCTTTGTGATAAAAGGCGTTTTTGGCTTGATGAT
>CAJOGF010000099.1 GCA_905233995.1 uncultured Bacteroidales bacterium
TATGGCGCACAAGGTCTTGGAAACGGTTGATAATGAGCGGCATATTCAGGTCGCCATTTTTGTCGGTGAAAACACCCATGCTACTTTCCAACCTACTTAACGCTTTCTCGGCAATGAAATATTCGTATAATACGTTTTGGAAAATCAGATTGTGAATCTGCGCTCTTGAATTTCTGTCAGGACGGATATATGCAAACATTCTCGCCAATTCTACAGGAGTATTCAAGGCATAGTAACTGATGCTAAATTTTTCCAATACCACCGCGCCAAGGAATCTTTTGAGTTCGGGATATTGTTCCATGTTTTTCTTGATGAACTTCAAGAGCGTCAAATTTTCATCTTTGAGAATTGCTTTCACAGCATTCAGCACCCCGTCCTTTGTCCAATCCTTGCCAAGACGCTCGTCGATAATCTTGCATACCGAACTTACCAAAACTGGGTAGCCTGATGTGTATTTATAAATCTCTTCCGAAATCTCTTTGATGTCGAAGCCGATGTGGTAATCGTTTTCGTAATCAACCAGCATTGTGCTGATTTCCTGCGGGTTGAAGGTCATGTCGAGTTGGTAATCTGTGGCAACATTCCACGGCGAATTAAACTGGTGCTCCAGTTCGGGGCGGATTTTGATTTTCAGGTTTTTGACGTCGTAAACACCGGCAAGCACTACCGACCAAAATGTAGAATTGTCGTCCTGTTTGTCCCTGTCGATGTATTTTTTGCGCAACATCGAAAGGAAATTCAGAAATAGTTGGTTGTTGAGGCTTTTGTCAACTTCGTCAATTAATATGACAACTTGCTTGGACACTGATTTGCAGAAGTCTGTTATCTTGTCCGACAAGTCTTTGATGCCAGGTTTATCAAAATTTTGAGCGTCTTCCCAAAATTTGGCGTTTGTTTCGTTTTTAATCAAAGCGTCTGATTGAAAAGCCCTTGCCATATATCTGCAAAAGAAATGGTAAAAAGACGAAGGATTTTCCCAATCGCTATCTTCGGTGTCCTCAAAACTCAGGGACACAACCATATATTCGCCGTTAAGATGCGTGTATATCCATTTCAGCGACGTCGATTTGCCAAACTGCCGCGCACGGGTGATGGTGAAGTAGTTGCCATTGTCGATGAGGCGTTCAAAGACCTTCATCTTGTTGGTGGTGTCCACCATATAGTGCCGTCGCGGGTCGCAGGTTACCGCTGTATTGAATTGTCTTGCCATTGTCTTAATGATATAGTTTGTTCGTTACAAAGGTAAAACAAATAAATCAATTAACAAAATGAAAATATTTGAACCCTGCATTATACTCATTATAAGCCTATTACGGTTATGGCGATTTTTTTTTACATTTATGTATTATTTTTTGAAAAACTTTCGTTATATTTGCAGCGACGGATAAGATTGGCAAAATTACATAGCCAATTCTGATTCCGCAAGGACGTTTTATTTGACGCGAATCTACTATCAACAAAACTTCGCAACTTTTGTAAATTCTTGGTAGAGTAACGGCAACGAAACGTCCACGTATGTAGTATATAATGGCAGACTATGCCTTTATATAGTTTGACGTGGACTTTTGCGTTGCTTATCTCATCAAGAATTGGGCAATGCGAAGGCCTGTTGATAGTGGGATAAGTTGATGTAAAAAACTCCCACGTCTTTTTTTGTATAATTCCGAGTTTGGGTGAGTGTTCGGCGGAGGCAAAGTTGTCTTTAACTAAAATGATAATAGGCAGACACGGACAGCAACCATTCCAAATAACTGACAGAGGTGTCAGCGGTAAGCATTGTGAGATTACAGATCTTGGAAATGGAACTTTTGAAATCAAGGATTTAGAAAGTACAAACGGTACTTTTGTAAATGGCACTCAAATAATAAAAAGTCAAGTATCCATCAACGACAAGATTGTGTTAGGTAGCAGTTATCAGTTGGATTTGGCAAAGTGTTTTAATACTATTGTTCCAACACCAACCAAACCACCAATTAATCCAAAACCAGATAGCATTTTCCCTATACATCTTAGAAAAATTTACGAAGACTATACTAACCAAAAGAATAAAATAAAGACATCGCAACGTAACAAACAGAATGTAAGGATGTTGTTTATGTCTATACCCGGTATTCTCGGTCTTGCACTTGGAAAAATTTTCGACCAAGAAATCATAACGGGAATAAGCGCAATATGCCTCGGCATAAGTTTTATCATTTTACTTTCAAGCCTTTTCGGAACTGACAAAACAGAGAAAGAATTTGACGAAATCACCGACAACTTCAAACTTAATTATGTCTGTGGCAATACTTTTGGTGGCAAGAAATGCGGTCAGTTTCTCGGCTTTGATTCTCCCAAAATTTGGGAAAGTCGAAATTGTATTTGTCCAAAATGTAAGAAACAAATTAACTAAAACACCACTTAATTATGAAAAGAGCATTACTTATATTAACCTGTTTATTAACGCTTTGTAGTATTGCAAAATCTCAAAGCACTTACGTTGTAGTGGTCGGCATAGCCAACTATCAGTATATTAATCCACTTGTATTGCCAGGCAAGGATGCAAAAGCCGTTGCCGATTTCTATAAGCAGAAAACTAACAATGTGATAACACTCACTGGTAAATACGCCACAAAAGCCGCAATTGTCAAAAGCCTAAAAGACCAATTTTCGAGGGCGAATGAAAACGATGCCGTGGTTTTCTTCTTTTCGGGACATGGCTACGAAGGTGGATTATGCCCGTATGACATTCATAGAGATGATGTAAATTCGGCGTTGTCATACGGAGAGATTCAAGAAATATTTCGCAAGTGCAATGCAAAACGCAAGATTGTCTTTGCTGATGCGTGCTTTTCGGGCGGATTGCCGGGTAAATTCGCAAGTTATTCGCGCAATGGTTTGGAAATTCTTCTATTTCTTGCCTCTCGCGACAATGAAACATCTACGGAAACGGCTTTTATGTCAAATGGAGTCTTCACCACGTACCTTTTACGAGGGTTGCGCGGCAATGCTGACGAAAACAAAGACGGCAAAGTTACAGCCAAAGAACTTTTTTATTACGTAAGCAAAGGCGTAATTTACAAAACCAACAATGAACAGCACCCAGTAATGTGGGGCAAATTTGATGACAATATGATTCTTAACTAACTAAAACTTAATATAATGAGCGACGAAACACAGAAAATAGACAAGACGGGAAAACCGTCAGGCAAAAAGGAAGAACAACAAAATTCTTCCACGGCGGCTAATTGGGGATTTGCAGCGGGCGGTTTCATTGCAGGTGCTGCGGCTTCAAGTGCATTTGCAATGTCAGGCGGTAATGATGATAACATTATTGAAACTGACGTAATCGAACCCGAACCAAATCCCGAAGATGATAATCAAGAAGAATTGATTATCGACACCGAACCTGATGTTCAAGAAAATGTCCAAGAAGATGTTTCCGATAATAATCAGGATAATATTGAAGTAGAACAACCTGATACAAGCAACTCTCTGCCGCATTACACTGATGCGCCTGTTGCCCACGTAAGCGACAGCCAGAGTTTTGCTCAGGCATTCGCCGACGCACGTCATCAAGTAGGACCCGGTGGTATTTTTGAGTGGCACGGTCAAGTATATGGCACTTATTATGCCGATGAATGGAACTCCATGTCGCAAGACCAACGCAACGACTATTGGGCAAGCGTCAATGCACAGTCCGCACACGACGAGGATTGGAATCCGCATAGCAACACGCATCAAGATGTTGTAACCCACGACCACGATAATTCAAATCTTATGGCAACTAACGAAGAGCATATTGACAACGACCCTGCGCCACGTGTAGAGGTGGGTCAAATTGTTTCACAAGAGGGCGTTACAATGGCAGAAGTATCACTTGACGGAGAGCCTATGTTGGTTGCTGACACCGACAATGACGGAGTGATTGACACAGTGGCGGCAGACTTCGACGGCGACGGTCAACTTTCGGATTATGAAATTGTCAGCACTCAGGAAGTAGGGCTTGATATTCCGATTGATATTGCAGACTTGCAAGAGATGAGCGGAGAACAACAAGTTGACGACCCAACGATGATTGCAGATGTTCAAGTTGACCAAAACGATTATCAACCTGGTGGCTTTGAGGAAATGATTGCAATGGAAGACAACACAATAGACGATTTTGATGACGGATATTATGAAGCTTAGACAAATGAAACCAACATACTTTATTCTTGCAATAGTAATGGCATTTTCGGCATCGTGCAGGTCGCAGAACTTTGCAGGTGGCGACGGTACGGAAAAGAAACCGTATCTTATTGAAAATAAAGAACAGTTTAAAATGTTTGCCGAAAAAGTCAACTCAGATTCAAGTTTCAGTAAAGGTAAGTTTTTCGCCTTGAAAAAAGACATTTCGCTAAAAGGCGACACTACGTTTATTGCCATAGGCAAGAGCAGGATATTCGCCTTTTATGGTTGTTTTGATGGTAAGGAACACTGCATTTCAGATATGAAAGATTCAACAGCAATTTTTCTTTACAACAAAGGTGTAATCAAAAACCTGATATTAAAAAATTCTGAACTGAAAGGCGGCAATCAGATAGCGGGAATTTGTGCTTTCAACGACAGCATTATTGAAAAATGCATAAACTATTCAACTATTGAAGGCAAATCTGGTGACAAAGGCGGCGGCGTAGGTGGTATTTGTGTATTCAACAAAGGATTGATTACAAAATGTTCAAACTACGGCAGAATCACTGGCAGAATTTTCAATACGGGTGGTATCTGTTCGTTCAATTCGGGAAGGATAGAAAACTGTCTTAACGAAGGTTCTATCAGCGGCAACACACGCAACGGCTCAATCTGTGGCTATAACAAAGGCATTATCAAAAACTGCCTTTCGCTTTCGTCAGTTGCGGGACAGAAAGAGACTGGCGCGATATGCGGTAGCAATGACAACGAAACTGAAATAAATAAAGAAACCCTCCGTCGCGACAAAATCAAACAAATCGGCAACATCGAAAACTGTTTTTTCAACACCGATAGTTGCAACGTTGAGCCAATCGGAATAAAAGCCGAAAAGTCAATTGATACCAATGTTGTTGGTTACAACACCGAAAAATTGAAATCAGTAACGCTTTTCAATGACTCTGCAAATTGGATTGAAAAGAAAGGCAAATATCCGAGAATAAATACAAAATAGATGTACAACTATGAGCGCACTTCAACCAAATACGACACTTTGCAACGGCAAGTACAAGATTCTGAAAACCCTCGGACAGGGAGGTTTCGGAATCACGTATCTTGCAGAAATGATAATAAAAGAAAAACTTGGCAACATAAAAGTTAATGTTGCTATCAAGGAATTTTTCTTGAAAGATGCCAACGACCGCAATATATACGACAATATCGTTATGGGGTCGAGAAGTGAGCTTTTTAAAAACTATAAGGAAAAGTTTAGAAAAGAGGCTCTTAATCTTTCAAAGTTGTCAGAATGTAATGATATAGTCAATGTGTATGATGTGTTTGACGAGAACAACACTGTCTATTTTTCTATGGAATATATTGAAGGACAGAATCTTGACGATTATATAAAACAAAGTGGCAAACTGACAGAATCAGAAGCGACAGAGTATATCAAATCAATAGCAACTGCGTTGAAACACTTGCACGACAATAAAATGCTGCATCTTGATTTGAAGCCTAAAAACATCATGCGGCGCAACGACGGCAAACTATATCTAATAGATTTTGGACTGTCGAAGCAATACGACGAAAACGATAGTCCGCGTAGTACAACAGTAGGTTTGGGAACTCCTGGATATGCCCCTATTGAACAAGCAAATTATAAGGGCAGTTTTGCTCCAACATTGGACATTTATGCACTCGGTGCAACATTTTACAAACTTTTGGTAGGGAAAACAGCACCAGACGCAGCATCGATTTTCGAGGAAGGATTTACTTCTTTAATGACAGAGATGGAAAACGCAAACATTAGTAAAGAAGTGATTGCTGTTGTTGATAAAGCGATGCAAATCAAGAAAAAAGATAGGTATCAAAATGTCGATGAATTTTTAGAGGCATTGCCAGAAGTAGATAATGAAATAACAATAATTAAATCTAAGGATGTACTACCTAATAATTACGAACCAATTGAGATTGTTTTATCGAGAGAAAATATTGTTGACATAACACAAATTGATAGTAATTTTATTTGTAATACATACGTTGGTCGTTCCGTAAATAAAAATGGTAGTTTATTCAGAATCAAAGAACTACGTAGAGACATAGAAATCGTAGATGATTCATGCTCCCATACAAACGTATACGAAATTGTTAAAAACCAGTTTGTAAAACGTGCAAAATATGTAAAAGACATATCTCGAAGAATTCATGAAACATTTAGTTATTTATGTGTGGAATATGTTTTTGACGTTTTGGATTTAAACGAATCTGTTTATGTTATCGCAGAAGATAAAGGATGTTTTCAAACTCTTCGAAAGGTTCTTAATGGTAACAAATGTAATGAAATATTTTTCATGAAAATTGCTTCAGAAATTGCACAAATCGTCCTTTGTTTTGAATCAATAGGTTGTTCGGCGGCAATGTGTCTAAAGCCAGACAACATTTGTTTTACCAATAAAGGTGTAGTTTTTTTTTCATGGGGAATTGATGACAATGACAATTTTGATTATGGGGATACAATTATTCCGAGAGAAGGTATTTCTTGGGGTAAAGGTAAAAACGATGTATATAATCTTGCTGCAATTTTTTATTATATGCTGACGAGTGAAGATACACTGTATTATGATACCCAATTGAATAGTTCTATACAAGATATTGATAATCTAAAAATTCCTGGTTACATTTCTAAAAATATTACAACTGCAATTTCAATGGCATTGTCAGAAAATGAAAATGTAAGGCCAAAATCAGTTTTTGATTTTTGCAATATGATGGGCATTGAGCGACAACCTTGGACATATCCCAATAGTATTAAACATACGTCATGGGTATCGACAGAACTGTTTGACAACGAAAACAATAATACACCAACATTATGAGCGCACTTCAACCAAATACGCCGCTCCAATGCGGCAAATACCGGATAAAAAAAATCCTTGGACAGGGAACTTTCGGAATAACATACCTTGCCTCGATGCAAGTCATAGGCGATGGATGCGATATGGAAATTGATGTTGCAGTCAAAGAGTTCTTTATGCAGGAATGTAACACTCGTAATCCGCAGAACACATCGGTAACGGGTTCACAGTCTGAACTTTTCAAAAAGTATCAAGACAAATTCATGACCGAGGCTAAGAATTTGGAAAAGATGTCCAAATACGGCGACATCGTAAAGATTTACGACGTATTTGAGGAAAACAACACTGCATATTTCTCAATGGAATATGTTGAAGGGTTAAACCTTGACGACTACATCAAGCAGTGCGGCAGACTTCCCGAATCAGAGGCAATAGAATGTATCAAATCAATTGCAACGGCATTGAAGCACCTTCACGATAACAAAATGCTGCATCTTGACCTGAAACCCAAAAACATTATGCGTCGTAACGATGGCAAATTGTATCTGATCGACTTCGGTCTGTCTAAGCAGTTCGATGACAAAGGAGAACCCGAATCAAGCACCTCAATCGGTTTGGGGACGCCAGGCTATGCGCCCATAGAACAGGCAAATTTCAAGGGTGTTTTTGCACCTACGCTTGACATCTACGCTCTTGGTGCAACGTTTTACAAGATGTTGACAGGAGTAACAGCCCCTGAATCAAGCGAGATTTTCAACACTGGTTTTTCTCCGTAAAAAAATCGATTGCAGAATGCAGGAGTAAGCAACAGAACAATAAATGTTGTGGAGAAAGCAATGCAAGTAAAGAAGGCTGAGAGGTTTCAAACTGTTGATGAAATGTTGGCAGCATTTGACAACAAAAATAGCGAGGAAGACAAAAATTCTAAAAAAACACCCAAAGAAACAATTCTTACAGTGTTTCAAGTCCTTGTTATGCTTCCGTTCTTCTTTTGGGTTTACTGTGGTATAGAAGAAGATATTCTACACCCAATGGTACGCGAAACAGGGTTAAAACATCATTATGTCGGATATATAGACCTTTTCTGTGGATTGATTAGCATTCTTTTAATGGTTGCTAAGAATAGCAAGGCTCAGATTGGATTTGCACTTTTGACAATGGCAGTCGGATTATACATGTATGAAAATGTACCATATTATCGGAATGGAGAAACTGAACCTCTCCAAAGCGGCGACTATCTTTGGTTGGTAACATTTTCCGGCATTTGTTTCTTTATTTATGGACTTTTGGGATTCATTAAAAACAAGAAAAATAATAACTAACTTAAATATGCAAATATTATGAACGAAGACACACAGAAAAAACAGAATCAACACAACGCTGCCACGAATCTTGGCTACGCAGCTGGCGGATTCGTGGCAGGGGCAGCAACAGCCTCCGCCTCGGCACGAAATCAGAAAGGCGAACCATCTGACGACGACGTTGAGAACGTTGTTATAGACACTGAATGTCAAGATGAGGAAGAGGAAGTAGTCGTAACTATTGAAGAACCACAGCACATACAGCAAGAAACGCCCGCAGTTGTAGTTGAGACATCGCTTTACGCACCCATAGCGCATGTAAGCGACAACCTAACTTTTGCACAAGCCTTTGCAGAAGCAAGGCAGCAAGTTGGTCCAGGTGGAGTATTTGAATGGCGTGGCAACGTCTACGGCACATATTACGCCGAAGAATGGGAAAAAATGTCAGCAGCAGAACGTGCCGAATATCACGCGCACATCGACTATCAGGCTGCACACGATGAACATGTGGCATATTTCGGTAACGAACCACGCCACAATCCTCAGCCCACACCCAACACTGACGACAGCAAAGTCAAGCCGAATGAGACGAAGACAGACATCGATCCCGAAGAACCTGTAAAAGTTCTGACAATTCAGCAAGTTGACTGTGAGGCTGGCAAAGACGGCAAGGCTATCATTGCCGAAATAACAATAGATGGAGAGCCAGCCGTACTTTTTGACCTGAACAACGATGGCCATTTCGATGCACTGATAATGGATCTCAACAATGATGGTCGTTTGGACGATAATGAAATTGTGGACGTTGCTGGTATGCATATCGAACTTGTGGATTTGGCAGACAAGTACAATGGAGAAATACAGGTAGTTGTCAACGGAGAAGTGTACACTGGTGGCGGAGAAACAATAATAGACATACCTGAGGTAGTTATTACTGATGGTGACTACCACAACGATGAATTTGTCGGATAAAAAACTAAAAACAATGGAAAAAATAACAGTAAAACTCAAATGCCCTAAATGCGGAAACAACTTGTCCGCACTTGTAAATCCGGGCATGAACATCGCAACTGCGCAGGTGAGATGTTCCAATTCAATCTGCAAGTATGTTGGCAAAGGCTCTGAGTTTTTGGTGAACAACAATCCGCCAAAAAACGTAGTAGCAGACAACACAATCCCAGACAAAGACAACACCGAAGTACTTGGCACACAGTATGTCCGGTCAATGAATATTGCAACAGACATGGGACAAATCCGCATTATTTCAAGCGGTGAGAAATTCCCTCTGCATTTCGGAGTAAACTCTGTCGGCAGAATGTCGGCTTCGTACAAGCCCAATATGGAGCCAGACATCAAAATCCAAACATCAGACATGAAAATGTCGCGCTGCCATGCACGGATTGATGTCAAAAAATCCACAAAACGCGATGGCTATGTATTCCACATGCAGGACACATCGCTCAACGGCATTGACCTCAACTCAAAAGAAATCTCCAAAAACTCCATTGTAGTCCTCAGTTTTGGCGACCAAATGATTTGGGGCGAAACAAAGGTAATCTTCGAGGCTGCCAACGGCACACAATTTGGCGGCGATGACACACTAAAAATCTGACAAAATGGAAAATGTAACAATCAAACTTCAATGTCCCAACTGCGGCAAACGGCTTTCTGCCGTTGTTGCAAAGGGCATAATCATTGCAGCCAAGCCCATACGTTGTGCTGGTTGCAATTACACTGGCAAAGGCGCGGAGTTTATGTTCTCGAAACTAAAATCCGTCAACGAAAATGTCTGTCCAAAATGCGGCACCGTATGGCAGACAAGATACGGTTCGAAAGAGATTCTTGCCTGCCCTAACTGCGGCAACATAGAAAACATCATTCCAAAACTAAAAATGTCATAGTATGAAAATAACACTCTATAAACCTGAGGGATTTCAAGGCATCGGGCAAAAAGATAACCAAGAGGACTATTTTGTGCCGAGGGAACTGCCGTCAGCCGCCGTCAGCCGTTTCTTCATTCTTTGCGATGGTATGGGTGGACACGAAAACGGAGAAGTGGCGTCAAGGACGGTTTGTGAGGCGTTGGAATCGTACTTTACCAAAACTCCGCCCAAAGACCACGGAGTTTCCGAAGAGTATATCAACGAAGCCGTCAAATACGCTTACCAAAAACTTGATGAAAAAGACACCAATCCCGATTCAGCCAAGAAAATGGGAACAACCCTGACGTGTGTTTATTTTGGCGACAATGCAGTTTTGGTGGCGCACATTGGCGACAGCCGTGTTTACCAAATTCGACCATCAGATTACACGAAAGACAATCCTTTGAACGCCATCAAAATAGAAACAAAAGACCATTCCCTCGTCCGTCAACTCGTTGAGGTTGGCGAGATTACAGAAGAAGAAGCCAAGACTCACCCAAAACGTAACATAATCACCAAGTGTATGCAGCCGCACGACGATTATGATATGCCTGAATTTGATAGTTCAGATGTCAAGGCTGATGACTATTTCTTTCTATGCAGTGATGGTGTTTTGGAAAACATCACACCTGAAATTCTGTGCAGTGTCCTGTCCGAAGACATTTCAGATGAGCAGAAAAAGGAAAAACTCTCCGCTATGTGTGTGGGCAAGACCCATGACAATTTTACGGGCATTTTGTTGCATGTAAAAAACGTGGAATCATCAGAATTTGCAACAGACGCTGATCCTAAAACAAATACAGATTCTTCGATTCTATATTGGTTCAAACAGAATTTGAGTACTATTTTGATTGCAATCGCAACAATTATTTGTGTGATTTGGTTCTACCGGAGTTGCAACAAATCAGAATCAGAAGACAAAGGAAAACAACAGCAAGAAATCCCAATCAAGAATGATGGTGGAAAACCAAATAATAAGCCACAGAAAAAAAAGTCTTTCAGTGAAGAGGTTGACAAATACAAAAACACTCATTCGCGCAAACCTCTTGCTATGGGTATGTTCTTATATTCTAATACTGACAATTCTGAAATAATATTGGTCAACGAAAATGCAAAAAAACTAATCCCTTTAGTGGATTCTGCCGGTAATTGCTGGATAAAATTCGGAGATTCAACTCTTACAAAACGAAAAGTAGAGAAAGAAAATTTCAAAATTTTCAACTTTAAAATGGATTCCATTTCCAAAGACACACTTGCTGAAATTGAATGGACTATCGAAAAAGAAACGAATAAATCACGAGCAAAAACATTAGAATTCAAAATAAACACAATGGGCGAAATTCATTCATCTGACCCAAAACAAAAGTAATTTCGAGTGCGGTGGTATTCCCCTCACACCACCGCCTCGTAAATCCTCTTGCCATCGTACTCAATCCATTCGGGCTTTTCTTGTATGACTTTTTCCTTTAAGAATGAGAACGTTACGAGGTAGCCCTCCTGCATGTTGCGCTTTTCGAGGTATTTGGAAAGTTGCTCGCGGCCGGAGATTTCGTATTCGGTGCCGTGCCAGATTTTGAGTTCGATAATGTATTCCTTGTGGTTGTAGGTGATTACCAAATCCATGCGCGAGCCGTCGTCGTTTTCTGGTTCGGTGTAATAAAAGCCCGTGCCGTTGATAATCGGTTTCAGGAAACAGATGAACATAAAACGGCCTTCGCGTTCGAGGAACGATTTTTGACCGTCGTCGTTTTCGTCCACCTTTATAAGACGACTTCGACTATGGCGCACAAGGTCTTGGAAACGGTTGATAATGAGCGGCATATTCAGGTCGCCATTTTTGTCGGTGAAAACACCCATGCTACTTTCCAACCTACTTA
>CAJOGF010000100.1 GCA_905233995.1 uncultured Bacteroidales bacterium
TTTTTCTTCTTCAACATTTTTTTATTTTTTACAACAAAATTGCTTCAATTTACCTTCTCTTTTCAACAGTCTTTGAATTGCAAACCTTCCTGTTACAAGCGCATTTGGTAAACCGCCCGGAGTTTGAAGCCATTGTCCGGCAAGATAAAAATTATCCAATCCCGGCAAAACTCCGCTGTGCACCTCTTTCTTAACGTGTGGTGTCTGAATAAAACCCATGTAAGAGCCTTTGTACGAGCCAAGATAACGGTTAAAACTTTTTGGCGTAACAACTTCCAAAACATCAAGTTTGCCTTTTAATTTCGGATAATGTTTTTCAAGCCTTTCGAGCAAAGCGTTGGCAACATGCATTTTAGCGGCTTTGTATTTTTCTTTGTCTTCGGTGTATAGTTTTTCCCAATATTCGTATTCGTGATCGTATTGAACTATTAGCACTTCAATAATGCCTTTGCCTTCGGGCGCAAAATTCGGCTGGTCGGCAAAGTTGTTCATTATAATAAAGTGATGTTTTCTGCCCGCGAGTTCAAACTCTTCGGCGTTGAAAATTTCCATTGTGGGCATATCTTCTGTTGTGCAATCAACTGAAAAATAAACGTTTACATCGCTGAAAACGGGAAATTTGTCAGGATTTGCATAACAAAATTTAAAATGCTTGTCCATATATTTTTCGCCGATTAACTTGAAAATCACCGAAGCATCAACGGCGCAAATAATATTTTGTGGCTCTACAAAGGTTCCGTCTTCAAAATTTATTCGTTTGCATTTTTTGCCTTCAATGTCAATGTTGACAGCCTTTTTCTTTGTTGAAATTTTGCCACCGAGTTGAAGATATTTGTCTCGCATTTTTAGTGCGATAGCATCAGAGGCTCCGTAAGGCAAATCTGCGTTGCCAGCAGAAAACATAGCATACATATAAAACATCGAAATCGCAAAATATGCGTCAGGAACGTAATTGTTGATTATTCTCTTGATAATCGGACTTTTGAAATGTCCTGCATATTCGTTGAGAGTGAGTTTTTGGTATTTTGCGGCAACGGGAATTACTTTCCTCATTTTCCAAAGCAACTTCATGTTGTCCCAAAAAGTCATTTGTTCTTTTGGTTTTAAGGCGGGAAGTTCTATACCTTGAAAATCTTTTATCGCTTTTATAAGGCGTTTGATTTCAACTTCGTCTTCGGGCGCAATAGAGAGAAGTTCGGCTTGCATTTTGTTCAAATCGCGCCAAACATGACCTTTAACTCCGTCAATATCAACTTGTAAGAAATAATCGTGGCTGACAATTTTTTGACCTTCGCCCAACACGCCGACATCTTTCCAAACCTGATAAATTTCTTTTTCGGGCGAAGTTCCCGTCATCCAGTGGACGCAGTTGTCGATGTGATAACCTTTTCTTGTCCAAGATGTGCATTGACCGCCTACGACAGAGTGTCCTTCAAAGATTTCGCTTTGAAGTCCGCTTAATTGTGCGTAAATACCAGCGCACAAGCCTGATATTCCGCCTCCTATAATCGCTAATTCCGACATTAGGTTCCTAAAATATATAGTAAAATTCCGAAAATATTAAAAGTGTACAAAATTATGTTTTTTTTTTGAAACAGACAAAAAATAAGATATGCCGGAATTGCACTTTTTTGCTGTTCCGGCATATCTTTTTAAATATTTAACACAAAAAATCTTAAATAACTTTTTCCAACTGTGCTATGTTTTTCTGAATATCCTCGTCGGAAACTTCAAAGTTTTGGAGTGAGCCGCTCAGATATTGGTCGTAAGCGGTCATGTCGATTAATCCGTGTCCTGAAAGGTTGAAAAGAATAACTTTTTCTTCGCCTGATTCTTTGCATTTTAACGCCTCGTTAATTGTTGCGGCTATTGCGTGGCAACTTTCGGGAGCGGGAATTATACCCTCTGCCTGAGAAAACAATATTCCGGCTTTAAAACTTTCAAGTTGTTGAATATCAACGGCTTCCATTAACTTATCTTTCAGTAATTGGCTAACGATAACGCCTGCACCGTGGTATCTGAGGCCGCCTGCGTGAATGTTGGCCGGCATAAAGTTGTGTCCTAAGGTGAACATCGGTAAAAGCGGCGTGTAACCTGCCTCGTCGCCGAAATCGTATTGGAAAACGCCTTTTGTAAGTTTCGGACAACTTGCGGGTTCGGCAGCGATAAAACGTGTTGTTTTGCCTTCCAAAATGTTGTGTCTTAAAAATGGAAACGCAATTCCGCCAAAATTACTTCCACCACCAAAACAAGCAATTACCATATCGGGATATTCGCCTGCCATTGCCATTTGTTTTTCGGCTTCAAGACCGATAACAGTTTGATGCAGAGTTACATGGCTGAGAACAGAGCCTAAAGTGTATTTGCAATTAGGAGTGTTCATTGCAAGTTCGATAGCCTCCGAAATCGCTGTTCCGAGCGACCCCTGACAGTTAGGATTAGCGGTCAAAATATCTTTTCCGGCTCTTGTTGACATTGACGGTGAGGGCGTAACCTGTGCACCGTAAGTCTGCATGATAGAGCGGCGGTAAGGTTTCTGATTATAAGATATTTTCACTTGATAAACGGCTGCTTCAAGTCCGAAAACTTTTGCTGCGTAACTCAGAGCCGCACCCCATTGACCTGCGCCTGTTTCGGTCGTAACGTTAGTAACGCCTTCTTTTTTGCAGTAATAAGCCTGCGCCAAAGCCGAGTTCAACTTATGGCTGCCGACAGGCGAAACACTTTCGTTCTTAAAATAAATGTGCGCCGGAGTATCTAATGCTTTTTCTAAACCGTATGCCCTAACAAGTGGGGTTGAACGATAGTATTTGTACATTTCCCTTACTTCTTCGGGTATTTCAATCCATGGATTTGTTTGGTCAAGTTCTTGTTTGCTAAGTTCTTGAGCGAAAATTGTAAACAAATCTTCTGGCTTTAACGGTTGTTTGGTTTTCGGATTGATAGGAGGCATAGGTTTGTTGACCATGTCCGCCTGAATATTATACCATTTAGTGGGGATTTCGTCCTCACTTAAAAAAAATCTTTTCTGTTTTGACATTTTTTGTATTTGTTATATTGATTTTATTGCTTTCAGTATGTTGTCAGCCAAAGAGGTTGCACCGATTCTGAACGAATATTTGTCAAGTCTTTCAGAACCAATCAAATCTTTGGTGATTTGATAATATATTAAGGCATCTTCTACTGAACGTATTCCGCCGGCAACTTTAAGACCAGCGTGTTTGCCAGTTTTGTTTTCAAAATCTTTCAGTGCGAGTGCCATTATAACGGCAGCCCTTGGAGTTGCAGCCGGCGACATTTTGCCTGTTGACGTTTTGATAAAGTTAGCACAGCCTTCAAGTGCTACAATTGACGCATCGTATATATCGGAATCGTATTGATAAGCACCTGTTTCAAGAATAACTTTCAGTTTTGCTGTCCCTGCGGCTTGTTTCATTTCTTTGATTTCGTCGCAGGCTTTTTCATGGTTTCCCGAAATAATATCTCCGGCGTTGATAACAACGTCTATTTCGTCAGCACCAGCCTCGTATGCGAGTTTTACTTCTTCGATTTTGATTTTAGAAAAAGTTTGTGCGTGAGGAAATCCGCCTGCAACGCTTACGATGTCAACTTCGGGAACGTTGCAATGCTGTTTCACCGTTTGAACAAAACTTGGATATACGCATATTCCAGCTACATTCGGAATTGAGGGATTGTCTTGTTTATGAAAATTTACTTTGTTTACAAGTTTTAGAATGCTTTGCTCGTTGTCAGAATTGCTAAGACTTGTTAAATCGATACATGAGTAAATCGTTTTTAGTATTTCAGTAGTAGGTTTTAACGGGTTGTTTTTGTAGAAAATAAGTTTACTTTCTACAAGTTGCGAACCGTACCTTTCAAATGTAAATTTTTCCATTGTTCTTAACTAAAAAAAGATTAAACTTTGTTTTTGCTGTCAATTATTATTGTTACCGGTCCTGAATTAACAAGACTTACTTGCATATCGGAACCAAAAATGCCGGTTTGAATTTTTCGTCCGGCTTTTTCTTCCAAAATTTTAGTAAATTCGTCGTACAACGGTTTTGAAATTTCTCTCGGCGCAGCCATTGAATACGATGGTCGATTGCCTTTTTTGGTAGAAGCAAAAAGCGTAAATTGACTTACAAGCAAAATCTCGCCGTCTATATCTTTGATTGATAGATTCATAACAGAATCTTTGTCGTCAAAAATTCTCATGTCAGAAATTTTGCCTGCTGTCCATTTTAGGTCTTCTTCTGTGTCGGTTGCTACAAAACCTGCCAAAATCATCATGCCTTTATTAATTTGACCTGTTAGAACACCGTCAGAAATAACTGAGGCTTTGGTAACTCGTTGAATGACTGCTTTCATGGTTTAGCAAATTTTTTTGTCAGCCTCCAATTCCGTTTGACGTTTTAGCGGCACAATATCTTGAAGAATTTTTCTATAATTATTAATGTCGATTGCTTTGTATAGTGCGTTTTTGAAAGACGAATCATCAGCAACTCCTTGACCTGCAATATCGTATGCCGGTCCATGAATAGTAGAGGTGCAGACAACAGGAAGTCCTGCTGTGTAAATTATGCCTTTGTTGCCTTCGATTAGTCTAAACGATAACATCGCTTGGTCGTAATACATTGTTAAAACGGCATCAAATTTTTCGTAGGCTTTTGATGCAAAAAATCCTTCAGGGCTGTATGGACCAAAGCAAGTGATACCTTCTTGATTTGCTCTTTCGATTGCGGGTAAAATTCTTTCGCCTTCTTCGATTCCAAAAACTCCGTAATCAGAGGCAAACGGGTTGATGCCTAAAACTGCTATTTTTGGTTTTCGTATTGTGAAATCATTTTTTAATGCTTTGTCAAGAGTGCGGATTTTCCAAAGAATTTTATCGGTTGTGATGTTTTCTGACACTTTGGCAATCGGCATTGCGCTTGTTGCTGAGGCAATTTTGCAATTTTCACCCAAAAATGTTATGACAAAATTTTTGCAATTGAACTCTTGAGCAAGCGATTCTGAAATTCCTGCAAATCTAAAACCTGCGTCAAAAGTGTTAAAACCATTGATTGGTAATGTTACAAGAGTGTCAATTAAACCGTTTTTCAAATCAGACTGCGCTCTGTTGATTGCAGCAACACTACATTCTCCCGCTTGAATTGTTGACGTGCCGATTTCAACGCGTGTGTTTTCGTCGCATACGTTTATAATATTCACCGCTCCCTGCTGAAGTTCTTCGGCAGAATTAGTATTGTTAACTGTTATATTGTTGATATTTAAGAGTTTGCGGTGATATGCTGCTATCTTTGGCGAACCATAAATTACTATTGTGTGGTTTTCGTAAACCAATGGTTCTGAAAGTGCTTTGAAGGCTATTTCGTAGCCGATACCGTTTATATCACCTTGTGTAATACCTATTACGTATTTATTCTGATTGTTTTTTTCCATCAAAAAATCTTATTTGTATTTTTTGTTACAAAGATAACAATTTTTTTCAACAAACAGAGTTCTTTTTATTAAAAAGTTTTTTTATTCCATTGGGTTAACACACATTACGGGTATTTTTGCTTCGTTTGCAATTATTTGCTGTTCTGTTGCGCCAAAAACATAATCTTGAAATCTTATATTTTTGGTTGTCATTATTATAATAAGACCGCTTGAAATGCTTTCTGCAAATTTTACTGTTTCGTTTGCAAAACCAGTTTTGCTTTCAAGTTTTTGAAGTTCATAGTTTATGGAGCGACTTTCAAGATACTTGATTGCGGTGTTGATATTGTTTTGTGTGCGTTTGTAGATAAGATTGTCGGTGTTTTCGTTGTAACAAATGTAAAATTTGCATTTAAAAATTTTGTTAATAAAATCAGCCCAAACAAGTTTTTCTCTTTCTTCGGCTTTAAAGTCAAGAGGCAAAACAATTTTGTGAATATCAGCCTCGGTAGGTTTGTCTTGAACAACTACAAAGGGTGCTTTGCTGCCTGCAATTACTTTCAGAGCCCAACTGCCAGTGAATTTTTGTAAACCTTTCATTCCGTGTGTCCCCATTACGGCAATTTCGGCATTACATTCGCGAATTATCGACTTTATTTCGTCAAACAAATTTCCTGTTTTAACAATCACTGACGGTCGTATACCGTATTGATTCATAATGTCTTCTGCTTTTAGATTTAGCCTTTCGACATTTAATGCTACATCGTTTTCTATTTTTGTTATGTGTGCCAATATGATTTCTCTATTTAGTGCTTTGGCGAAATCAATAGCATGAAGCAATGCAAACTCCGACTTTTCTGAGTAGTCCCAAGTTACTAAGACGGGTTTTTGCGTATTTGGGTTTTCTATCATACAGTTTAAATTTTTTTTTATAAAATTTTAACCGCAATATATGCGCCAAAAAATTAAAAAAAGGTTGCGAAATTTTCCGCAACCTTTTATTTTTAGTTGGATTATTAGTTTTTCAATGCAAATTTAATTGGTACAGAGTGCGATACTTTTACTGCTTTTCCTCTTTGTTTGCCCGGTTTCCAATTAGGAAGGCTGCTTACAACTCTTAACGCTTCTTTGTCGAGAAGAGGGTCTACACCTCTTAAAAGTTCAACGTTTGTAACCTTTCCTTTTTCGTCAACAACAAAACGAACGTAAACTGTACCTTGAATATCGTTTTCTTTTGCCATCTCAGGATAACGAACGTTTTCTGCAATATATTTTCTAAGTGCAGTTTCACCGCCGGGGAACTGAGGCATTTCTTCTACGATAAAGAAAATTTCTGGTTCTTCGGGTTTTTCTTCTTCTTGAACTACTTCTTCAACAGGTGCAGAAAAGTCTACTTTTGCATCATCGTCCAATTCTTCTATCGGGGCAATGTCTTCTACAACAACCTTGTCGTCAAGAATTTCAAGAATTTCTGATACTGTTTGCTTTGGAGGAGGTGGCGGCGGCAATACAAGATCTTCTTGACGGGTGATAGGAATCAATTCCTCGTCTTCGATAGCCGTCTGAACTCCGCTAAATTCTTCTGCTTTTTCTACTTTGGATTGCATTTCAAAGATACCCAAAAATATCAAAAGCGTTACTGCAAGTCCAATCTCAAAGAAATATCCTTTCTTATTTTCAAGATTGGCTGATTCTGTCTTTCTTTGTTCCATCTTTGTGATAAAATTATGTCTGTTAAATACTTATGTTTACTTATTTAAAGCCTTAGTTTTAAGCGTGGCTTTTTTTTATTTTCGCCGTGCTAAATTAATGCTTTTTCTTTACAAAATGAAATTTTTGTTAATTTTTTTTCATTTTTTTTAGTTTTGGTCTTTTTAATAATTTCAGAGTGTCGTTTTGAGGCGTCAACTTAGAAATTATTAATCCTGAAACCAATGTTTTTTGGTTTTCGTAATCCGGCTTTTTTTTCTCGTAGTTGATTATTAATAGTGTTAAGGCTAAAACAATCGAAAGTCCGATTTGAAAATATAAAAGTCGGTCAGAGTTAGTGATTTTCATAATTTAAATTTTTGTTTTGGATTTATAATCCTACCGTTTTCCTTAATTTTGAGATAAACAAGCGAATTTTTTTGTGATTTAATGCTTAAAATTTCGTTTTGTGTTACTTTTATTAAGGTGTCCTTCCTTAAAAACTCTTTTGGAGAAATTTCGCCGCCGATTGTGATTTCTAAATTGTTGTTTTTCAGAATAATTTCTCCATTTAATAGTCTTGCGATGCCGTTTATGGGAGAAATTATTTCTGACTCTTCGCTAATCCTAAAGTCTATTTGCGGATGTGTTATTACAAAAATCTCGTTTAAAGAGTCTACGTAGAGTTTATTTTCAAAATAGTCGGTTGAAATTCTGTATTTACCTTTTATTGGTAAATTTAACCCGCTTTTTTCAGGAAAAATCATACCAAAAAACAAAACGTAAGAAATTAGAAAAAAAATCAAAATTATTAGCGTAGATAAAAACCTGATTTTTTTGATTTTGTCACTATCGCTATTAAACAAAAGAATTAACCTTTCTCTTAATGCGCTTTTTGTTTTTTTCTTTGTCTTTTTTTCGGTTTGTTCTTCTTTGTTTTTTTCTCCTAATTTTAAAAGCAGAGTTGTGTATTCTTGAACTGTTTTGGTTGAGGCAAGTCCACTATCAACAATATTTTCAGAAATAATTTTTGAAAAGTTTGTTGCTCTTTTTGCTGCTGGATTAAACCATTGAATTGAAGAAAAAAACGCAAACAACAATGTGTCAAAAGAGTCTTTGTTTTTTATATGCTGCTTTTCATGGGCGAAAATTGTTTGCAATTCTTCATTGCTTAGTCCATCGGATTTCTTGCCAAGAAAAATGTTGTTGAAAAAAGAAAACGCAACAACATTCAATTGTGTTTTATAGACTTTGATAGTATTAATTAAAGTGCTTTGTTTTTTTAATATCAATGTTTTGTATAGTCCAATAAAAAATGCAGTAAGTTTTACTGCAACTCCCGAAAGGTAAATTGCAAAGAGAATTTCAACAGTAATTTCAAAGAGCCGAGAGTCAAAAAAATTCAAGACAAAATCCCTAAAAGTTTTTTCTTTGCTTATTGTTACAAAATCAAGATTGTCGCAATAATGGGTTATGTCAAGAATTTTGAAATCATTTTCAAAATACCGATTATGAAAATATTTAATTTTCATTGTCGGAATAAGATAACTCAAAAAAGTAGTTGAGAGTAGATAAACCCTGTTCCATTTGTTGTAACACAAACTATAATACACGTTTTGAAAAAAGAAGAGAAAAATCCAAAAAATAATTCCCGCTTCCAATGTGTATTTAAGAACTTCAACCATTACTTTGTTTTATCTTCAATAATTCTTTTGATTTCAGAGATTTCGCTATCAGAAATTTTTTCTTGGTCAACAATGTATGAAACCATTGTTTGATAACTTCCGTCAAAATAATTTCTGAGCATTTGAGAGAACGTAAATTTTTTATATTGTAGTTTTGAAACTTTAGGAAAATACTGATAAGTTTTTCCGTAAGCCTTAAAATCTACAAAACCCTTGTCTTTCAAAATTCTTACAACCGAACTTATCGTATTGTAAGGCGGTTTTGGGTCGCTGATTTCTTCTATGATGTCTTTTACAAAAGCCTTTTTCAACTTCCATAAAATTTGCATCACTTTTTCCTCTGTTTTTGTTAATTGTTCCATTTTTTTTTATTTTTTTTAACTGACAAGTCAGTTGTTTAATTGACGATGCAATTTTATAACTTATTTTTCAGTTTTCAAAATTTATTTTTTAATTTTATAACTGATTTTTCAGTTGATAATAAAAATAATTTATCTATTTCTTGTAAAATTTTAATAATCAGAAATATACAAGAAAAATATTAATGTTAAATAAAATTAAAATTGAGAATGTTTTAATGAATTTTTTACAATTTTTATTATATCTCCAACGCTTATTTGCTCGTCTAATGCGTTTAAATCAATCGAAATGTCAAATTCGGTTTCAATTGCTATTATAATTTTTAGTATTTGGATATTATCAGCACCGAGGTCGCCTTGTAAGGTATTTTTTAGGACAACGTCTTTTACTTGTAGAATTTCTGAAATTAATTCTATAACTGCTTTTCTTATATATTCAGGCATGAATATTGTTTTAGAAAAAGTATCACTTAACGGTTGTATGTCTTTGGATTTCAGAATGTTAATTTCAGATATAATTTGTTGAAGTTGTTTTATTGCTTTTTCAATTTCTTTTCTTTCGTGAGAATCTGTTTCTTGTTTTTTTATTTGTTCGTAAAGTTTTATAGCGGCTTTTGCTTTTTTTTCCGCTTCTAAATTGTTGTCTCCAATTTTGAAATATGCATTTGCAAGCATACCGAGAGCATTGGTGTATTCTTCCAAGAAATTTTCGTCGCCACTTAGTGCGTCAACTTGTTTTTCAAAGAAAGTAATCGCCTCTTTGTTGTAGCCAAGATGTGAATACGATAGTCCAAGATTGCAAAAAATCTGCGAATATTGAAACGCTGTGCCATTGCAAAGCAACAATTCTTCCTGAAAATACATTGCTGCTTTGTCGTATTCTTGAGAATTAAAATGTATTAATGCTAATAAGTGTATTATATTTGTTAAGTTGTCGAGTTTACCTGCCTTGCGCTGAATATCTTCACATTCACGTAAGGCGGCAGCGGCATCTTGATATTTTTCAAGGCTCAAAAGTATTTCACCGTAGAGTTGTAGTT
>CAJOGF010000101.1 GCA_905233995.1 uncultured Bacteroidales bacterium
TGTCAACGAAATCGGAGGTCTTTATTTCTTGGAAGGCGAGATTGCCCTTGTCGATGAATATGCCCATGTCGCAAAAAATGTTTGAATGTTTTGCGCAAAGGTAAACAAAAGTTTTTTGAAATTCAAATTTTTTCCTTGAGTGCAAGCTACGGCAGTTCGTTTAATACGCTGTCAAATGAATTTGACGTGAAGAAAACGATTTTTTGCAAAAAAATATCCCGATAGCCAACCAAATGTGGGTAAAAAAAGTGCGATTTAGTTGGCTATCAGGCGAAGACCACGGCGGCACGCTCACTTCGATGCTAAGGGATTTGGATTAATGCAGTTTTATTCGCGCTTACAACGACCTGAACCGCAAGGTTTCTATTAACCTTTCGTTGAAAAATACGAATAGTCAACGACAAACCTGTTGTATTTCCTGACGAAATCCTTGTCCGATTCATCTTCCAACACGGCATCGTCAAGATAATGGCGGCTTGTGAGGTATTCGACAGTGTGATAGTCGCAATTGCTGATGTTCATCAAGAAGTCGAAAGCGTTATCCTCGGCGTATTTCTTGTCGTAAAACGGATTGTCGGGCGAATTGATGCACTTGACGAAGTCGTCTAAATATATCGACGTGGCAGAATCCTCAAACGTAATCGCAACGTAGCAGTCGGATTTGTTATCGAGGTCAAATTTTTCCATTCCCATCTTCGCATAGAAATCCACCAATTCCTGTTTCGAGCCGAAAAACATCATTTCCTTGCCGCCCGAATGTTTTAGGAACAACTTGTGTGCGGCTTTCTCGGAATCCTTGAAGAGTTGTTGCCTTTTCATATCCTCAAGCATTTGGAGTGCATTTTCTCCGCTAAATGCCGTCATAAGGCCGATTTGATAACGTTTGCCTTTAAATTCAGCCGTTGAAAACAAATAATACTCGCCGGCATCAAAACCTTTTTTCAAAAATTCTGCGTGGATGGATTCGTCTTCCACTGCCACTTCAGTGTCAGCAACCGCATCCAAAAACCAAATTTTTGAGCCGTCAGTCCTCAGATACTTGTAAAGCGACGGGGCGTTGAGCCTGAAACTTTCCCAAATCTCTTTCTCGTTCTTGCGGATGCGGGCGAACCATCGAGGGGCTGGCATTGACAACATATTGTACGTTCCAACAGTACTGATGCTTGTCATGGCATTGTAAGCCGCCATCGATTCTTCAATGTCAAGTTGGTCGTTAAGTTCCATAAATGAGTTGAACTCGTCTTCAAACGCACTCTTAAACATTGTGCTGACAAACGACTGCGACACAAACCATTCAAAGAGTTTGCGTGCCTTCCAGTAGTTTTGGGCGGCTTCGGGGTTGTGTACAAACTGCTTCTTGCGGGTGTTTTCGGGCGCGGTTTCCCATTGCCCGTCAAAAATGACGAACAAATCTTCGGCAATCTGGTTTAACAGCGCATCATTTGGGAAAATAAATGTGTCGTTGTAGTAAAAGGACTGAAGTTCGTTCCAAAAAACGAACCTTACGTCCTCAATGTTGACGTAGCCTTTTTCGTAATCGTCGTCTGGCTCATAAAACGGCACGGGATAACCGTAACGCCTCTCAAACTCACCGACAGCGGCATCCCAAATGCCGATCTGCGACACTACGTCTTCAAAATACATCGTCAGACGCATAGCCATCAATTGGAGTTCATTTATGTCCAGATCGTATTCTGTATCAACTCCTTTGTTAATCAGAATCCTAAGCACTGCATTAGACATTTCGACGTAATACTTGTCAACCTCGTCTGGCCTTTCATACGGCTGCAACTCCATCCATTGCTTTGGATATATCTTGTATGATCTCATTTTCTTTCCTTTGAAGTATGTTTTTTTCGGGACAAAGATACCAAATTTTTTGGAATGGACAATACAAAAAAACAACAGCCGACCAAATGTGGGTAAAAAAAGTGCGATTTGATTGGCTATCCCGAAATGAGAGCAAATTTCATTGTTGTGAAAGGCACTATATATCAATTAGTTGACAACTTTACTTTGTTTTATTTCCGATTTATGGAACAGAAACAAGACAGCAATTTTTGGATTAGGACTATCGGCAAAACCGCCTATAATGTCTGGTGCGGACTTGCATTTGAGCGGGTCTGTTTTCAACACGTGGAACAGATTAAGAAAGCCTTGGGCATTTCGGGTGTAATAAGCAATGTATATTCATGGATTTTCCGTGCGCAAAACGCTGATGAACAAGGTGTTCAAATTGATATGCTCATCGACCGCGAAGACGGCACAATCAACCTTTGCGAAATTAAGTATTCTGACGACAAATACAAGATTTCAAAATCATATTCTGACGACCTGAACCGCAAAGTTTCAGTTTTCAAAAGCAAGACCCACACCCGCAAGGCCGTCTTTACGGTGATGATTACCACCAAAGGTCTTTTCGACAACGCATATGCAAGGGATGTGCAAGGGCAGGTGGCGATGGAGGAGATGTTTGAATGATATTCAAATCACTTCCCAATGCCCACCCTTATCGGGACCAACACGGCGGATAAGACCTTGGGATTTCAATGTTTTAATCTGTTCTTCTATTCCTCTACGAGTGATATTCAGTTGAGAGTATATTTCTTTAACGGTAATCTGAGGATTATGTATTATCAACTCAATAATTTTCTCCACAGTATTTTCCGTTTTCTCCACAGAATTTTCTGTTTTCTTCACAGAAATTTCCGTTTTCTCCACAGTTTTTTTTGTTTTCTCCACAGGATTGACTGTAAAAACATCCAAATAGTCGGACAAGATTAGTCTTTCCAATATTGTTTAACCTCAAACAAATCACATTTAGTAAATTCTTTAAGATTTGAGATCGCTTGTCCTTTGTCTATGGTTTCCAAACTTCGGCATGCTTTTTTTACTTCTGTATCACTAAGTCCCAAAAATTTACTGATACTCTTTGTATTGCTTTTATCGTTGATATTCAAAAGGAAAGCCGTTTCACAATTTGTTGAAAAATCAAAATTCTTTTGATTGAATTCGTCAATTCCTTGTGAAAGAAGAATTACTGAAACCCCTTTTGACCGAATTTCACGCAAGATTTTTTCCAAAATGTCGTGATATTTCTTCTGCTTGAAAACAACGTGTGCCTCATCAATCAAAAGCACGTAACGCATTGCTTGAATTCCGTCATTTACAGGTGCGTTTTCCATATTCATAAAGACGTTGTAAATGTACGTAATTATCAGAAACAATGAAGTGAAGCGCAAATCGTCCGACAAGTCGCCAGAAAGCGAAAAATACAAATTTTCATTCAAGAAGTTTTTTGAATTTTTTTCCTCTTTAAAAACATTGTAACGGCAAAGCGCGGCTATTATTTCCGTCAAGGAATCTTGGTCGAAACCGTATTCAAGATAAATGTCTTGCAATTTTTCATTGATTTCCTCAAAACTTGGATATTCACCTGTTTTTTTGTCTTTGAATGCTTCTGTAACAGCCTCACGAAGCCGACCTTTCTGTTTCGTGCCGATGCTGCCGTTGTATTTGGCTATTATGTCAGTCAATTTGTCAATGCCGGCCGTTCTATTGTTGGTATTGATGCTGTCGATGAAAGAAATCGGATTTACAGGAAACGGCGATTTCATTGGATCGACAAAACGTGTCTTTGTGCGTTGGAAAAACGGCTGCATCTTTTCAACGTCATCATCTTTTATTCCCTTGAAATCCAAGTAAATAAAATTGACCTGATGGTTGGTTTTCTCAACAATTTCCTTCAGAAGGTAAAGTGCAAATTGAGTTTTGCCCGTTCCCGATGCACCTGCAACGGCAATGTGGCTATTGTTGTGTTTTTGGGTATCATTGAAATTGAAAACAATGTCTTCGCCCGAAAATGATTTGCCGACTGAAATTTTAATAGAATCTTCAAACAACGTTTTAGTGATGTTTTGGTTGAAATTTTTAGCCGCAGAAAACTCGGTTTCCAAGTCATTGAGATTGGCAATTCCTTTTTCAAGGTTATCAACAAGAAAGTCTATGAAGGTGTAATTATTGTTGTCCTTGAACATATTGCCCATCTGCTCCAAACCGTCTTCGATGTGGAGTTTTACGTATTTGGGAATGTTTTCATCGGTTTTGTAAATGCCGTAGTACTGACAAATCAAAGCAATGTAAAACTCCCTATATTCAGCGGGAAACAAAATGTGGTCTTTGTATTCCTTGCCCTGCGAATCGTATGTATTGAACTCCCAAGTCTGAAACTTGCGTCCACGAAGCAATGAAAACCCCAAAGCGATACGTGCAATGACGTTTTCGCTCGTTCCGGAGGGAAGTTTCGCCGTCAGTTGCCTTATAACTTCTTTGTTGGCTGCCGATGTCTTTATATTAATCTGCATAATTGTCTGATTTGTATTTACGAATTAGTTCGTCAGGCTCAACTTCTTCAAATTGAGACCATTCTGAATTGTAGTTTTTTATCAAGAATGTCTTGCAGACATTCGGTTTAAGTATCAATTCGTATTCTTCTTCGGTCAGTTCCTTGATTAACAATGGGAACAAAACCACTTGATTGGATACCGATGGATAAAAGTCCTTGATGACATTGTGTGCGTGTTCTGTATCGAACTTCTGCATAGGACTATCTATAAAAACAGGGAAATCGATGTCTGATTCACAGACAAGCGACTTCAAAAGTGCCGAAGCGTACATTTGCCGCTCACCCATTGACAATTTGCTCTTGTCAATTTTGTTGTCGTATTTATCGTAAAGATTGATGTCAATATCGTCGCCCGCTTGATTGATTGTCACGCCGACACGACTGATGAAACCCTTTTTGTGCATTAGATTTTTGAGTTCATTCAAGATGTTTTCTTCGAGAGTTTTCTTGGTGGCCTCTTTAAAGTCGCTGATAAAGTTTTTCAATTCCGAAATCAACTGCTTGGTCTGATGTTCTTTTTCGGTATATTGCGCCGAATCGTCAAGTTTTTTTCTGAGTTCCGCCTGCTGTTGTCTCAGTTTTTTAATTTCGTCCTTTACGGTACGGATTTTTTCCTGACAGCCACCTATCTCAATAGCAAAATTTGCAACGTCTTTGTCAAGTTCTTCTTTTTTGTTTCTCAATTCACGGATTTGATCGTCTTCGGCATCCTTTTCGGCGTTGCGGATTTTGCGAGAGATTTTTTCAAGTTCGTTTTTTGTACGCGAATGTTCGTCGCTGATTCTTGAAAAGTTTTCTTTAAAACTGAGTTTCAAGTTGTTTATAAGAGCATTGAGTTCGTTTTGTTGTTGCTGCGAAAAATCGTGCAGAGGCTCAAAATCATCTTCTACCTGCGGGATTTGTGAAAAGAAATACTTTTTTATTAGGTTTTCAATTTGAGTGTCGTAAAATTTTTGCACATCCTTGTCAACATAAAACATACAATTGACCCTTGCGGCATCAATGTCGTTGATAATTTGCTTAGTTTTCTGCTCTACGTTTTCCTGTTGATTTTTGGCGAGAGTGTAATTTGATTCTTTTCCCAACTGAACGGAAATATCGTTGAGCACACCTCCCGCAAGTCCGAACGGAATAAAATCAAAAACATCCTTCAACTCGTTTTTCAGACTTTCCAACTTTTCCTTGCAAGCGGTCTCTTCGTCTTTGAGTTTGTTGAGTTCTTCCATTGTTATGGAATCGCCTTCGAGAACAAGTTTTTTTAGTATTTCCTCCGATTCGTTGAATTTTTCATCCTTATTCTCGCCCAATGTCTTGATTTTTTCTTCGAGATTGTCCACATCAATGTTTTTGTTACGGATGTCGGTTTCAATCTGATTTAGCGTTTTGCGGTCTTCGGGCGTGGCAGAAATTTTGCGGTAATCGTCTTGAAGACTTTCAAGCGTTTCTTTCAAATCCTCGTATTTTTTTATGCCAAGCACTTCTGTATAAGCCTTGCTGAGATTTTTTCGCTGTTCGGGCGAGTTCATTTCCGCCAACGAAACTATTTTTTCAGCGTCAAAAAAGAAGAATTTAGCGATTTCAATTGGCAGAATATAGTCTCGGATAAAAATCTCCTCGCCGTCCTGCTTGTCTGTGGTAAGATTGCGAATAATTTCGTTATGCTGTCCGTCAATAAGCACTTCCACATTATCTTTTGACGAACGGGTGTCGTATGTGCGCGTTATTTTCACCTCGCTGCAATTGTCGCCGAGCATTTTCACACCCGAGAACGTCAGCGAAACGCTGAATTTATTTTCACCCTGAAATGCGGCAAGGCTGTTTATGCTTCCGGCGATGTATTTGGCATAACTGCCTTTTTCGGCGATTTCTTTGCGATACAGTTCGTCCACGGTTCCCATCTGCCTGCCATACAGACACCAAACAAGCGACATCAGAAAAGTCGTCTTTCCGAAGCCATTTTTGCCGCTGATTACAATTATATTTTTGTCGTTTTCCGGCAAAAGGTTTATATAATTTAAACCCTTGTAAATCCGAAAGTTATTCAAACAAATCTCCTTTAACTGCATTTGTCTCGCGGTTTAAATAGTTTTCAATCCGTTGTTCTATGTCGCTTTTGAGTCCGCGTTTGCGGTCGAGAAGCGATTTGCTTTTTTGAAGGCTCAGAAGTTCCTGAATCAAATCCATGTCTTCGGGGTGTTCCGAACAGGATTTTTTCAGGAGTTCGTTTTCCTTTTCAAGTTTCTGATTCTGTTCTTTCATATCCAAAGTTGTTTTATAGACGTTTTGGTATATTTCTGAAACCTTGTAATTGAAGATAAAGTCCCTATACCAAATCGTCTGTATTGCAATTAGTTCTTGATTCGTAATAAGTTTTACATTATAACCTCCGTCTTGCAACTCTTTTTGCGTTTCAAAAAGCCGACGCATCATTTTTGCGCGGTATTTTGGCGTATAAGGTCCCATATCATTAACAGCCTGAGTACCATTGCGGCGTATTGAAAGACGGTTTTCAATAATGTTGCGCTCCGCCACGATTTCGTCCCTAAATTTCAAAAGCGGACTTAGATGACCAAATCCGTTTTGAATCAAAGCCGCCATCGACTTGTCTTCTTTCACAACACTACACATCCAACATCCGAAACGACTCTGTCCGCAAGATTTATGTTCTGTACTTGTTACAACGACAGGACATTCATAATCGTCAGCACTCGCATCGGCGTAAATTTTGAAAAGTTCGTCGTTACTTGCACCCCACGGAGATGGCATTGTATTTATGATGTACCAAACTTGTTCCAAAAGGAGGTATCTAATAGGCGCATACATATAGGTATTGGCTTGGGTTGGATGTTTTGTAAGGCGTTTGCCGCGTACAGCGTGCTTGTTCATAGTGCGGGCGCGGTTTGCGCTCTCTGCGTAACGAGTTCCAATCAAAATAATAGCCTCACCAAACGTGTCAACCTGTTCTGTTATGAAATTTGCGGTCGGCTTAATTTTCAGTCGCTCAGTACACCACCGAAAGGCATTATTTGGCGCAGGATAGCCTTTGCCAATCATATTGACCCAAAGTGAATCTTCAAGTTTAGGAGTTGTACGGACTACCTGAATCGGCATATCCTGTTTAACGGCGGCATCTTCTATTTTGTCTAACACGCGATTAACATATTCTGCAATAACAGGGTTTTCAATCATAGTATCATTGCATACGACGTAAATATCACGTCCTACAAATCCGTGAAAGTTCTTCGCTTTTTCCAATGCTTTCCAAACAAGTTGAAGCATTACGGTGGAATCTTTTCCGCCGCTGAAACCAATTATCCACGGACGTTTGGAACTATCCGCAAACATATATTGGTCGATAATCTCGTCAATTATATTGTCAACAAAGTTCATATAACTGACGGATTAAAGGTTTGACATATCTCTGTCTTTTTACACTTTACAAAAAGTAAAGTATACTTAACGGGGGGTAAAACATTGACTATCAATCTATTATAAGACTGACAACCAATACGAGAAACGATATGTTGTTTAATTCGATACATAACGAGCGCAAAGTTAAACAATTTTTTATAATTGGCGCACTTCTTTTGTTAAAATATTTTGTATCGCGATTCTATTTTTCACTAATCCCGTGGAATACTGAGCAATACAGTTGTTATTGGAATCAAAAACATCTATGCCATACATATCGGAATGAAACAATGTATTACCGTGATACATTGTTTGAAGAGTTGAAAGGGCTTTGTCAAAACAACTTTCAAGCCTTTCTTCCTTTGTGGCGAAATCAAAAGGTTGGTATTGCGATTGTGCCATATTTAGTATTTTGTTGTTGGGTAGGTGCATATTACATTCATATTATTTTCCATCAATAAACCCTACAAACTCTTCCAATGTCCTTTGCAAAAATTTCTGACATATTTTCAA
>CAJOGF010000102.1 GCA_905233995.1 uncultured Bacteroidales bacterium
AGTTGACTTCAAACCATCGTATATCGATTGTGCTGTGTCACCGAAAAAGAAAAAATTCTTTCGTGAAGCATTTACAAATTCTAGTATTTCTTCTTTTGAGAAATCCTGAATTTCATCTACAATGATATAATCAGAAGTCGGAAGCGGATTCTTAGGGATTAGTTTCCCGTTATCGCCTCTCTCATATACCATATAGGTTTGGCCATTGGCGTAGGTCTTGGGCATACGTCTGTATTTCCATTCTTGATGAAATGAAAACTCGTTTTTCAGGTTGAGTTCTTCTCTACCGGCTTCCATATACCTACACAATGCTTTAGTATAGACAATTATTTGATAATCATCTCCTTTTTCTCGTTGAATTCTCTGTGCTTTAATTAAAGCCAATATAGACTTGCCACTTCCTGCGCAACCTGACACAATGCAAGATTTGTCATTCGTAGCATTAAGCACCTTGATTTGGTCGTCATCGAGTTCAGATTCTTTGACCATCCAATCTTTCTTTGCCATTTTTTACCTCCTTTTTATTACTCTCCAAGCGACCTTTGTAACATCATTGGTTTTTCTCGAATGATTTACATAAATCGCTATGTTATAATTCGGGTTTTCATATACAATTTCGCAGCCGTTTTCTTGCAATCCTTTGTCCATCATTTTAGGCAGCCATTCTTCATTGACATCACTTTTAACCGTAATGTCTTCCAAGACCATATAGCCGTCATCGACAAGTTTCGGCAAAAATGTCCTCACAATATGTCCGTATGGATTGTGTTGCTCGAATTGCTGTTTGCTGACAAATTCGCATATCGCCTTGAATGTGATTATCAAGTCGAAGTTTTGTCTTATCACTTCATCAACAATACTCAGGTCGTAAAAATCTTCTATTGTTACAGGAAACAACCTGTTTTTAACATTCAAGCGCGATCTTTCGTTGAATTTTGCCGACATTTTTTCGTATTGTCTAAGGGCAAAATGGTTGCCGTCGAGCGCAACAACCTCAACTTCGACCACATTAGGCAACAATTCCTCTATCGCCGTCAACAATCCGATAATCTCGCCGCCTGTGCCACAGCCGAAATCAAAAACTGACAATTTCGTTTTGGTGCAGTAATGAGACTTTTCAATGTCAAAAAGTTCTGTGAAAAGTAAATACGCCTCCGCATAACTGCGCGGAAAATAAGTGCCAAGATAGTTCAAAGCCTTGTCCTTGTCGTCGTCAATATTGGTCATATTGGAGTTACGTGGACAATAATTCGCCCCCAACTCGTTGAATATGAGGTCATCGAGCCACGTCGGCAACGTTATGGTATTGGTTTCTGACATTTTGTTTTTGTTTTCTTTTCTCCTTAGTGTCATTACCCCAAAAAAGGTTACACCATTTCTTGAAAAAAAATTTTTGCCCTCTTGCAGCCCGGAAAGGAAACGTATTTATACAAAGAAAGCGCAGACTGCATATACTTAATCTTTCGATTGTATCTGTAAGTAGAGGTCCTGAGAATTACCTTATAGCAAAGATACAATCATAGCAATCTACGCCTATGGATAGGCGAAGACGCTATGCTATCTCTTGCTATATTTAGAAATTTCTCAGGTTTCTACTTACAAGAAAAGCATAACGCTTTCGTTAAATGTCTTATGTCGGATTTCGGGATTGTTGCGCCGAAAATCCAATGGCAAATATACGAAAATATTTTTAAAACAACGATAGGAAAATTGAAAAAAATAAAAGAATAATCAGAACCCAAATATAAATAAAATCCGCACCAAATTTCACACAAAATCATTCAACGGATAAAGCCTTGCTTTATAAGTATTCATCCTTTGTTTTAAGCCCGATGGAGTTTGCAAAAATTCCATCGGCTTATTGTCAAAATGTAAAACAATATAATACGGCGAATGTTCAGGCAAAAAACCGTATTTTTCAAGATTTTCTTTCGTCCAAATCTGAAAAGTGCCTTCTTTTTTCAATTGAAACATCTGACAATTTTCGCCGTTTGTGTGCAGCAAAACATATTTCATACGCTCAAAACCTGGCGTTACTTGCAACGAACCTTTTGAATCTCCGGCACGAAGATAACAAAGCCCTTTTTCAACCATCAATTCGCGCAATTCTTTGCGAGCGTGATTAACAAGAACGGTTGCACCATTTTCGGTTTTACGGATATTGTCTAATAGTTTTTGACGTTTTTCGCTGTCTTGCAATTCGTTACGTCGGGCAACGCTCAAATCATAAAAATCTTTTTCTTTTTCGATTCCAATATAATTTCTGCCCAAAAGATTTGCCGCAATGCCCGTTGTGCTACTTCCGGCAAAAGGGTCTAAAATCGTTCCGCCCTCGTCGGTAGATGCCAAAATGATACGATAAAGCAAACGCAAAGGCTTTTGCGTTGGATGTTTGCCGCAAGATTTTTCCCATTTGCCAACGGCAGGCAAACGCCAAACATCTGTCATCTGTTTGTGAATTTGTGAGGCACTTTTTCGGATTTTCGCGCCCAAATTATCAATTCAGTAGAAAAATTGAAATACCGACACGAAAGGTTTGGCGGCGGGTCTGTTTTCTGCCACGTAATGATATTGAGGATTTTGTAACCAAGTTCCTGCAAACAACGTTGCACCACAAAAATATTGTGATAAGTACCAGAAATCCAAATTGTACCGTTGTCTTTGAGTTTCGGTCGGCAGAGTTCCAACCATTTGCGATTGAAACTGTAAATATGTTCGGGCGTTCCGCCTTTGTCCCAATCGCCTTTGTCCACGCAAACTTGTTTGCCGCTTTGGACGCTTATTCCTCCATTGGAGAGAAAATACGGCGGGTCGGCAAAGATGGTGTCGATGGAATTGTCGGGGATTTGCGGCAATATATCAACACAATCGGCGTGATGAAGGGTGAAATTATTTTCAATCGTTATCATTTGGAACAGGCAAACCCAATTTGTGTAAAGGAATGTAGTTAAAATAGTATTGACAGCCAACACTTATGATGTAGTCTAGTACATCTTTGTATTTTGGTCTTTTATACCAATCGCAAAGAATATAGAGATATTCAATTTCATAGTTGAGTTCAGAAAAAAGTTTTCGGTATTGCTTCTTTTTGAAATCACAGGTTTGCAGTTTTTCATCTACACTACCGTCTGTTTATTGTGATTTTACTTCGATAATAAACAACGTATTATTTACGATTACATAAATACAATTGTCAGGAAGCAATTTAGACGAAATATGTTTTTTCCAATCAACGCCTTGTGTTTTTAAGAAACGGTAAAGACCGTGTTTTTTGAAAGTGTAAGCAACAACTTTGCCTTTGTATAACACTTCAATACCTTTAACACAATAATCCTTTTGTTGATTGAGATAATCAACAAGTTCTACGCTTGCTTCGTAAATCAAACCTGTGATTGTATTTCCACCACCTGTTCCGCCTTCTATCATAATTTATTTATTTAGTTCGTTAATAAACTCTTTTACATTAGTCAAATTATACACTTTTGGTATAATGCTATACGCCTCTTGAAGTTTGTTTTTGGCTGATTTCCAACCGATTCCATCCGTAATCCATACAAACTCAAAACCATTGACAGAGTTAATTTTGGGCGCAAGTTCAGAATACGAACGCGCAACTTCATTGAGTTTTGAGCCGCCCGCGCTGTAAAAATTTACTTCAATCAAATATGTTTTTTCTGACGTTTCTATGACGAAATCAAAACGCTTTTCGTCATCGCCAAGAACCTTGGTGATTGCGGCCCATTCATTTGAATAAACTTCCTGACGAAACTTTATTTTATATTCTCTAAAAATCTGAGCCACAGTATTTTCCATAATATGACCACTGCGATTTTTGCGGGCATTAGTGTCCAATCCTGTTTCAATTCCAAAAACATAATCAACAAGGTCTTTGATTGTGCGTTTCCTGAACAAATCAGCCAATCCAGTGCTTTCCAAAAATTCAATAACTCTGTCAATTGAACTGAAAAAGGTTTTAATTTCAACAATACTATTGAGTGTGTCAAGCACCTTTTTGCTGCCTTCATCTCTAACGGCAATCAAAATCGGCAGTACAGAAAACGCCGTTTTGTCCCTGTTCCAAATAGTTTCAACAGACTTCCTCAAATCTGAAGTTCCAATCAAACTATTTAGCATACAAAGACTTAACTTAATGTCATCGACATTTTTACCTATTTTTTCAAAGTCGCAGAAGAAATCCAATGTTTGATTGGTTTCTTTCAATTGCGAAATGAATAAATTGAAATCTTTCATTACCACCATTCTAATGATTGTTTTTTTGCTTTTTTTGATATTTGTTTTACTTTGTCAGTATTGTACAAAACAAATTCTTCTCCCGTAGCACAAATATCATAATATCTTATTCCATCGTAGCCCTTGGCTAACGCAAGTTTCTGAAAATATGATTTTTTGCTATCTTTTCCAAATTCTTTTATTGCCTCATTCTCAAAGGAATCAAAATCTTCCATTCTTGACAAGTCAATAAAATTCGGAAAACCATAATATGTGATAACATCGTTACCAAATTCGCCTTCGCAATTGTAAAAATTGAACAGAGCCTTTGAGTCTTTGCCCAAATACAAACCTTCGCCAACCCCGCTTTCACCCGTGCCGCCAATAGCGTGATAAAAGTAACCGGGCTTATAATTTTTGGACTTTGCCAAGTCCTTTATAACTTTTGTTTTCGCATAATTATCGACATTTGGGTCTCCAATTTGCTCACTGAAAATTTCTTGATATTCAGGGAGTTGAAACAAATCCTCCGCAGTCAATTCAAACTCGCTCGCTTTTGATACATTTGTTATCAACAGTTCGCTAATCTTTCCTCTCTTGCTACCATTGGAATTGATGGCTCGGCTTGCAAATACTCTCTCTATCAAAAATTTAGTATAGAGGTCGTCGAAAAAATTATCGTCTTCATTTGTATTTTTTGGGTCGGAATTGTTGGCAACAAAGTACACTCCCTTCTTTGAAATAGAATCGATAAATTTTTCTAATTCAATCTGTTGCTCGTCCGAAAAACCACTTTCGCTGTACGATGTAAATGCCGAAGTCTGTGTCAAAGGTCGATACGGTGGGTCAAGATACACAAAGGTGTTTTTGTCGATGAAATCTTTGCAAGATGAATAATCGCCAACCGTCATTTCTACATTTTGCAAAACTTCTGAACAAGCCCGCAAATTTTCTGCATCACAAAGTAAAGGGTTCTTTGCATTATTGAATGGAACGTTAAATAACCCTTTGGAGTTAACGCGATACAAACCATTGAAACAAGTCTTGTTTATAAAAATAAACAATGCCGCCTTTTCGAGATTATCGTCCGCATTACCATTGATTTTCAAAGAATTGAACCTCTCGCGTTTCTCAAAAAACAATGCTTTGCGCTGTTCGTCTGAAATTGATTTGTATTTATCCTGTAAATCAGATAGTTGCAAAATAAGCGGCTCGCAGTTGTTTTTTATTTGACGATACGTGTTTATCAATTCGGCGTTTATGTCGTTGATTAACACCTCTTTCGGTTGATAATTAGACAAAACATCAAACAACACCGCGCCGCCGCCAACAAACGGCTCGCAGTATTTCTCTATCGTTGTGGGATATTTGCGGCGGATTTCGCTTAACAACTGCGATTTGCCGCCCGCCCATTTTACAAAAGGTCTTGCGTTCATGCTTGTTTTTTACGTTTCGCACTGCAAATATACTTCAAAAATTTATTACTGCCAAAGTGAATTTTTACTAAATATAAAAAAAATAGGCAAACTTGCTCGCAGTGTGGCCGTAGGAATAGCCAAAAGAAAGACAAGCCGCCCAAAAGTTTTTATTATATAGTTTTCTCAATATAAAAAAATATTAACCATAATAAGATTTCGGGATTGTTGCGCCGAAAATCCAACGGCAAATATACGAAAATATTTTTAAAACAACGATAGGAAAAAATAAAAGAATTGTAAATAATTATTGTTACCTTTGCAATTGAAACAAAACATTCTATTATGGGCAAATTTTTGGACTATGGCAACTCGGATTTTCAAAGCGCATAATTCTCGTCGGCATCAATTGGAGCAAGCGCAAGGCAAAACACGATGTCAAGATTGATGTGATAGAATAATCAATTATTTTCCATAAACATCAACATGAATCCAATGACCCTCTGAAATGTTGAAATAACCATCTTTGTCGTAGCCGTAAATTCCGTCTATTGTTATTAAAATGGAATCATTATGATACCTTAATGCTCGAAGCGGATTTTTAGACAAATCTTTTCCGATAACACGTAGCGTATCTTGCAAATGATATTCTAAAACCGTTTGGTCGTCGAAATCAACAGTCAAAATGCCATCTTCGTATTTTGTAGAGTGAGATTTTAGATAGCGTTGATTGAAACCTTCAAGCGGAATTTTGTCAACATATTTTAATAAATCAAAATAATACCAATTGTCGTCTTCAAAATAAAGGTCAAAATACTCCCAGTCGGAAAATTTCTTGCGTATAGTGTCGGTATTGAGATTAAGAAATCTGTATTCCATTATAAGTGCTTGATACGCTTTGTTTAGGGTTGAATCTTGACGAATTGAGTAGATGTCAATATCGTTTTTCAACGTCCATGTAGAAACATCGAGCGCGCCGATTTCTTTGGCATGATTGATAAATCTTTCGTATTGATTTTTAATGCCGATATTTCGCGCTGAAATCGGCGGAATACACGTAAAACATACCATCAGCGACATCATAATTATTGTAAAAAGATTGTAACGGTTGGTTTTCTTGAAAAGTAACATAATTGGAAATATCGTTACCAATATGTTGACAATCAGAAGATAAACTCTTGATTCTGTAAGTCCGTATTCGTTAATTCGGTAAACTACGCCAATCCATTGAAGCGCCAACGGAGCGATGGCGATAAAAGCAAATTTATCGTAAAACCAGTTGAAATTGCTTTTTTCCAACAATTTGTTAAGTAGATTTCCAAGCAAAGCAAGCGCAATATAAATGCTAACCATATACGCCACGCCACCACGCGGAAGTTCTTGTACTACAATGATTTTCAAGATGTAACATAGCAGCACAACCGTATAAATCACTAATGCCGGTGATAAAATAAAGTCTATAATTATTTTCAAAAACTTACGATTATAATCTTCTTGATTTTCAGAATGTTCGGTGATATAGCAATACGACAGCGGAAAGAACGTAAGCCAAATAAAAAAATCGACATGAGCCAACAAATGCCAAAATTCTGTGCTAAAAAGATACATAATCGAGCCGATAATTGCCGATACCATTGCCGAAATTATTCCCGAAATTAATAATGCCGAAAACAAAATTTCGATTTTAGAAAATATGCTAATAGCAAATGTTTTGTTGTCGTTTTTTCTGATGTCGGTCAAAAGTACAATTGCGCTGATGATATTCAGCACAATAAACCACGGTTGCTCCAAGCACATTAGATTACCATCAATCGAGAAATATAATATCCAAACAAGCAGATAAGAAGCGTAATATGCTGGTTGATTGATTTTTCTAAGTGTTATTGTAACAAAAAACTGAATCAAAACAAAAGCCAATGGATAAAACATTTTTACAACATCTTCACATACAAGGATTGCTGCAATAGTAAATGTAAGTCCCAAGGCTGTTTCCACCGGAAATTCTTTCGGACAATTCTTGATATTTTTAAGTAAGTCTTTGAAATTTAGCATGATACTTCTTATTTTTAGTATTGAATTTTGAATTATTTTTCTTAAAAATCCTATCGCAAAAATATCGAAAAGAATAATCACTGAATATTATTTTTAATAAAATTAACATTTTTTGATATATTTTCCTTCAAAAAAATTTGGTTGTTACTATAAAGTAACATACTTTTGTAACCGAAAAGTAACATTAATTTTTTTCATTATGATTAAAGACAGAGACAATACAGAAAGGCGAATCCTTGACGCTGTGGGCAGAATTGTGGAGCGTGAAGGTTTTGAAGCGGTGCGTATCAATGCCGTTGCCACGGAATCGGGAATGTCGAAAATACTTATATATAGGTATTTCGGTTCAATTGACGGATTGCTCGCCAAGTATTTGGAAGACAAAGACTTTTGGCTAAATTTTGACACTTCACAACTGCCGCAGAGCGATGTGAAAGCGTTTTCAAAACAGATTTTCAGGGCGTACATCAATATGCTTCGCTCCTCGCCCGCATTACGAAAACTTTATCGTTGGGAACTGTCGTCTAAACACCCTTCTATCAACGAATTACGAAAACGCCGCGAAGAAACAGCACTGAAAATTATTGCTTCGGTCTGCGAACTTTCGGGCGAAAGTTTCGACCGCGTGGCAGGCATTTCAACACTCGTAACAGCCTCGGTGTCATATCTTTGCATCCTTGGCGAAAACTGCGGCGTTTATAATTCGCTCCAAATCGACAGCGATTCAGGTTGGGAAAAACTTCTCGAAACAATTGATTTTATGTTTGACAAAATATTATAACAAAAAATGGAAACAATCACTTTTATTGAACTTGCAAAACTTTTGATTTCGTTTGCAATACTTGCGCCATCGGGTCACAATTCGCAGCCGTGGCAGTTTCAAGTCTCTGATAATGAAATCATTATCACGCCTGACTACACCAAGCGTCTTGACGTTGTGGACGGCAACGACCGTGAACTTTTCCTAAGTCTTGGTTGCGCCACAGAAAACCTGATGACAGCCGCTCGTCATTATGGTTATGATTCTAAGTATGATTTTCATGATGGAAAAATAGTTGTAACATTCTCTAAACAAGATACTTACAATGACGACACGCTTTTTGACGCAATTACAAAACGTCATACTCATCGTGGCAATTTTTCCGGCGCAAAAATTCCTGACAATATTTTGCAAAACATTTCCGCAAGGATTTTGCAAGACAATGCGTCGGTCAAAATTTATAATTCAGAGAGCCGTGAAGGCGAAATCATCAAGCAAAAAATCGCCGAAGGAAACGAAATCCAAATGTCTGACACAGCGTTTAAGCGTGAACTCGTTTCATGGATGAGGTTCAACAAAAAGCACGTCAATGAAACTCATAATGGATTGTGTTACAATGTTTTGGGTTTCCCAGCGACGCCAAAGCCAATCGGCAAGCGAATTGTTGGAATGTTTCTCAATCCCAAAGCCCAAAACAAGACCGACAACGCCGTCAATGCCTCTGCGTCGCATTTCTGCGTATTTTGTGTCAAGGACGACAACGCCAAAAACTGGGTAGACCTCGGCGTGTTTTTGGAGTGTTTTCTCCTGAAAATCACCTCGGAAGGAATTTCGTATAGTTTCAGCAATCAGCCTTGCGAAATTCCGGCGTTGAAAGAAAACTTACGTCAAAATCTCAATCTAACTACCTATCCGTCAGTGATTATTCGATTAGGCTACGGCGAAGAACCCAAGACATTTGCGCCAAGAGAAGAAGTGAAATTTTAAGACAATTTTTTGTCTAATCTGCCAAAATACACCATCGGCAAAATTATCGCGTATTCCAGCCCGTCTTCCTCGCAGAACCAAGCAAGGACAAAACGAATTTTGGCGGATTGAGGCGTGTAGCCAAGTTTTTGATATTCAACGAGTTTGTCTTTGAAGGCGTTGGAATATTTTAGGACAGCATTTTGATTGTGATACAGATAATTGGAGCTGTTTACGCTGAGAACATCTCCGCTGCGGAGTTTTAGTATTTCGGATTTTAAATTTTTGAAAAAGTTTAATACAATGTCCTTATGCGTCAGCGCAACTATCAGTTGCTCAGGTTTTTGGTATTCATTGTTGTCAACAGAAAAATCCGATGCAAATGCCTTGAAATTGTCCAAAAGTATTCCACGGTAATCAATGTGCAGCAAACTTTTGGCGCGAGTAAAACCGACATAGAGGCGGCGTTTTTCCTCGTCGGTGGCGGAATTGAGATTGTTGAGGTACATATAAACGCTGTCAAATTCACGACCTTTCGCCTTGTGAACCGTAGAAACTGTAACAAATGACTTCTCGGCGCGGTAAAAGTCCTCCAACGCAGATTCCCGCAAAAATGCTTGGAAATCAGACAGATACCTTTCTGTGTAATTTCCCTCAAATGTCTTTATAATTTCCAAAACAAGGCTCAGGCACGCACTATTTGAATAATGTTCCGAAAGTTGATTTTTGGCGTTTTCCCAAATTTCAATGCTGATTTTTGGCGTTTGGAGATAGTGGTTGATAGTTTTCACAAAGAATCTCAATTCTGCAATATTAGTTAGGTCAAAACCGTCGTTGCTTTGGATAAGTTTGCTTTTGATGCCGTTTTTGAGAAGGATTCCAAGGATTGAAAGTGCCTCGGCGTTCGTTGAAGTCAATACACAACAAGTGCCGCTTTGATGATTGGTTTTCAGAGAGTTGACTAACGCCGTTTCAAAATCGCCGTTGCAAGTGTGCTTTACCATAACGACTTTGCCTGTTTTTTCTGATTTTGAGACGACGGGTGCATTTTTCATTCTGCGATTGATGGTCGTTGCAAAACTATTTGCAAACGCAACTATCTGTTTGTCAGAGCGATAATTATCCACCAAATTATATTGTTTTGCGCCGTATTGCGTAATCAATTTCCAAAAATACTCCG
>CAJOGF010000103.1:0-2222 GCA_905233995.1 uncultured Bacteroidales bacterium
CGTAATCGCCAAAAGTGGCAACGAATCGGAAAGAGCAACAGCCATTCCCGAAAACAAATTGAACGCTCCCGGTCCGCCAGTTGCGAAACATACACCGAGATTGCCCGGATTAAACATTGTGTATCCGCAAGCCATAAAAGAAGCCGCTTGTTCGTTGCGAATAATTACTGTCTTGATTTTTTTTGAGTCCCTGAGAGCCAACAGCATCGAGGCATTTACCTGTCCGCTGCCGCCGAAAACGTGCTTTACGCCAATGTCTTCGAGAACTTTTACGATGGTTTGATTTACGTCCACGATTTTTTCAAATTAAAAATTAAAAGTTAACAATTAACAACGTTGTTAATTGTTCATTATTCATTGTTAATTACTTCTCCCATTGGTCGGCGTTGAACTTCGCCTTTGCGAACTTGGGAGGATTTTCGGAACAGAGTTTGCCACCGATTACAACATCGCTAAGATCGTAGCCATTGAAGAAAAGATAAACCCTATCCTTGGGCACGCCCGTTACTTCCGAAAAAACTGAAACGAACTTGTCAGCGATGACCGCTTTTTGCTTGTCGGTCATTTCTATGCTGTTGATAATTATAGCAGGCATAATTTTTTTTAATTGAAAATTAAAAATTGAAAGTTGAAAGTTGAAAATGTTTTCAATTTTCAACTTTCAATTTTCAATTTTGGATTATTTAATACTGTTCAAAACCTCTACAATCTTGTCGCCGTATGCGATAGAACTTTCTACCGACGTACCGGTGATGAAAGGATGATCGTAGTAAACCTGCGGATTTTCGCGGGTAGTGTTGATTCTTGCAATGCAAGCACCGTTAGGACCGACAGCATCGCGAACCAAATCCTCGATAGGCCAAAGGAAACCGGGGGTTACAAGACCAGGTACGCCTTTGTTGTCTTCGGTAGCACCGTAAACGTCAAATGACATAGCCATTCCGGGACCGTAGAAGTCCCAAGCACGCGGGTGAGCGCAAATCTTTTTGCCGTAAATGATTGATTTGTAATCGTTTTCGGGGTCGCGCAAGAATACGAAAGCAGAAACTGCATAGCAGAGACCTGCAACGATTTTGCCGCCTTTGTATGCGTCCATGATGAGTTTGTGAAGTTCCCAGCAGTTGCACATGTCAATCATTGCACCCGGACCGCCGGTAAGGGCGATTGCATCGTAGTCTGCCATATTGCAGTCAACGAATTTCTTGGGGTGAGCCCACTCGTCGCCGTCTACAAGTTCCTTACAACGTTTGCAAACCCAGTCAGGATTTGTTTTAACTTTCTGAACACCGTCTACGAAGTCAGGGTCAACGCTGATTTCGAAAGGAAGGGGTTTTTTACCGTTTGCTTTCTTGCAAGCATCCCAAGGTGCTTGAAGTTCTTCTGCCCATGAGCCACACTCGGTGGCGATAATCAATACTTTTTTTGCCATAATTGGTTAAAATTATTAAAATTGTTAAATATATTTTTTTTAACTTTAGTAGTTAAAATAATTAAAATACTATTTTTATGTATTAAACGATTGTACAAGTGTCGCCTCGTTTGGCGTTCTCTTCGTTTTGAAAAACCGCATTTTCTGCGGAGAGTTTTTCGTTGTTTTCGTCGTAAATCTCGGCTTTTGACAAGTCAAAAATGCCGCTGCCGCATACGAAAAGGTCTTTTGAGGAAGCAAAATCGCGTTTTTTTGTCTTCCAACGGCGGATTTCAACGTTGAACGGAAAATTCTTTGACGACTGAACATTGAATCCAACTTCTGCTACTTGGAAATCGTAAGGTCCTGATTTAGAAACTACTATTTCGCCTGTATTTTCAAACACGTGTTTTTGAGTTTCCTCGCCAACAAGTTCGCTGTAAATACCGAAAGCGACAGCCTTTTCTGTGGATTCTTCGCTGCCTTCAAGATGGACATTGATTTTGCCGCTGTTGATAATCGGCGGAACGGCCTTCTTGTTGGGCAAGAAATGCTCGTAAAACGCACACGCCAACGGATAGGATTGATACAAGAACGAAACTCTGTTTTCGATAAACTTGGCAAGCGAAACGATATTGATTTCGCCGGCGTTAACCAAATTGGTGTCGGCAAAACGGGCAACTGTCATAATCCTGCCCGATGACTTGACATCGATTTTTCCATAATTAAGAATGGAGCCGCCAACGCCCGTAGTCGCCAAAATCCTTATCGTAGAAGCACGGAGCATTTCGAGTTTGATTTTGCCGTTGTTGAT
>CAJOGF010000103.1:2233-13246 GCA_905233995.1 uncultured Bacteroidales bacterium
CTGCGTGTTGAAAGAGCCGTTGCCAAGCAACTGAATTTCACCGTTGTTGATAATCGTGGAATTTTCGCCAGCCAAAAGTGTCTCACCATAGACAGGCGTCAAATCGTCAAGGTCATAATCAAAATAAACCTTGATGACACCATTGTTGATAATCATCGAATTTTTGCCCGAAGCCATCGCAAAGCACTTGATAAAACGATAAATGCCGTTTTCGTCCTTTGGATTGCTCTTAATCTGCGACTTATAGGCTTTCACCATTTCGTCGAGATGGATTTCAATGACACCTTCGTTGACAAGGGTAGCATTTGGCGCAAGGTGCTGACGGCCTTCATGTTCGGGGTCGTCAATCAACGCCGCCATACCATATATAGCAATGTTTCTGCCGTTTAGCACTTGACCTGCGGCAATGGCTTGTTCCTGAATGTCAGCAATGTTCTCCTTAGTCGGAGCGGAGATTACTATTGTGTCGCGATTGACACTATATTGACCCGTCGTAGAAACAAGGGCTGTATTCATAGTCTTCATACTTAAATGTTTATGATAATTGTTTAACAATACCTTCCTTAGAAAGCGCATTACCATCAAAATCAGTCAGTTGCATTTGAGAAAAGTCAATCTCCGCACTGCGATACTTGATGAACCCGCCTTTGCTGGAAGTTCTCCATCTTCCTATCTGAACCTTTGTAGGCACGTTTTCTGCGGTCTGAACATTGATGCCGATTTCAGCGGTTTCATATTTTTTGGGACCTGACTGATTAATCACGATTTCGCCGTCATTTTCGAGACGGTGGATTCCAAACTTGCCATTGTTGCCCACTTGATGAAGGTAAAAACCAAAAGCAACAGCATTTTTGCCCGAAGCCTCAGTGCCATACAGATTGATTGACACCTTTCCGTGGTTGACCATCGGAGAGCATGGCAAATCGTTGGCAGGGAAATGCTCATAAAACGCAGTCGCTAACGGATCAAACTGATAGTGATACGGCACGATGTTTTTGAGCCATGTAGCCCGGTCGTCGATATGGATTTCACCGTTGTTGGTCATACGAGTTCCCATCAACGAACCGAGAACCATAATTCTGCCTGTGGTGTCAACGGAGATTTTACCGTTGTTCAATAGCGAGCCAAAACTTCCCGCCGTGTGCAGAATCCTCGTCTGATAGGCTCTGTCGAGTTTTACATTCACCTCGCCATCGTTGATGCACTGCAAATGACTGTCCATGCTGCCGATGCCACGAATATAACTCTGATAAGAACCATTGCCAAGGAAATTGATTTTGCCCTTGTTGAGCATCAGCGAGCGCGCATTAGCCCACATTGCACAACCATAGAGAGAAACTCGCGCCTCGATGTCGTTGTCCATATAGACATTGATAGTACCCTCGTTAATCAACATCGAATCAGCACCCGCCGCCATTGCATAACAACGAACCGTGTCAAAATCGGTGTCCAAAGGATTTTCCTTACGACTTTTGTAAAGAGCGTAGATTTTGTCAAAATGAATATTGATAACGCCCTTGTTAATCAAAACGGCAGAATCAGCGAGTTTTTTTTCCCCCGGAAAATCGGGATTATCTTCAAGGGCGGCAAGTCCGCAAAGGGCTATGTTCTTGACCCTTACGCCCGGATTATTTGGAATATTGCCATGTGAATACTCGAAATAACTAATTCCCGAAGGTTCAGATATTTCAAGTATATCTTCGTTAACAACGTAGCCGCCTTTGCCTACTACAATCGCATGATATCTTGTGTTCATACAATATCTTATTTTGAATTTGTTTCCACCTTTGTAAGTGCCACGGTCGTATTATCCTTGTCATAAACGACTCTCTCTTTCTGATAATTTATCGGAGAGAAGTTTGAGGCATCCAAATCGTCTACAATCTTACCAGAAAAGCCGCTTTCTGTGCCTGTAATGTTGACCAAGTTTTCTGGAGCGACAGAATATGCAGTGCCATATTCGTAACCGTCACCAGCCACAACGTAGAATTTTGTGTTTGCAAAACTCAAATTTGCACCCTTGATAGTGAACAAATCTTTTGAAGTACCGAAGTCCCTGAGCAACGTCTTCCAATTGCTGACCGAAACATTAGCAATGGCTTTTGTGTTGTTCCAAGAAATGACACCTAACTCGCCGTTGTAACAACTGCTACCGCCGTTATCGGTCTTGATGATTCCAGTATTCTCCACATTGACATTGATGGTAGAAATCAACACACCAGCACTTGACGAGGCAGGTTCGATATTGTCGACCAAAACGCCATATCCAAACCTATTTGGATTGGCAACGCCACTATTATCAAGGGTAATTGTAACATTGCCTCTGTTTGTGATCGTTGGAAGACCGCCCTCGCGCGAGGTGGTAAGTGGGTCGTACAAGGCGCAAACCCTATATATTTCGTCCTTGTAAGCCTCGGGCATATTGCGCGAATTAAGTTTGATAGTACCGTTGTTGACTATGTTGGAATTGCCGTAGCGTGTAAGACCGAAAATGCTGCCCGTCAAGTTGAAGTCGATTGTGCCATTGTTGGTAACATTGGAGTACGTGCCACCGGTGGTAACTCCACGAGAATCTTCCGCCAATTCCACATCAGCGGTCATGATGCCATCGTTGGTCACGGTGATGTTGTCGGCAAAAGTTGCGACACCTCTCATACGTGTGTAAGGCGATCCCTTGCCGTGAAAATGAATTTCGCCACTATTGACAATTTCGGAACCGTCGCCGGATACCAACGCCATGACATAGACAGTGGACAATGTGGTTTCGTCATGGTCGAAATACGCCTCGATAACGCCCTCGTTGATGACCTTGCTGTTTTTGCCAGCATAAATTGGCAATACTCTGAGGTACTGATACTTGCGGTCTGCATTACCGTGCAACTGAATCAAATCCTTGTACTTTTCAAAGAGTTTGCTTGTATGGATTGTGATTTTTCCCCTGTTGATAATAGTCACATTCTGAACACTTTGCTCAGGATTGACTTTCATAGTGTCATTTTCGGTTATAAGCGGCACAGCGCCGATACCCACACAATTTAACGTGTAGGTTGTAATCCTTCCAAGTTTTGGATCCATGATTGTGGAGTTCATCTCGAATACGATGTCGTTGTCCAAGTCACCGATTTCGATGTCGCCATAGTTGATAATCACGGTGTCGCTCTTGCTGACAACAAATGGCTTGCTGTCGAAGTTAGCACCTACGTTGACATACTCCGTTACATTTTCCTTCACGGTTACAGTATCATGTACCAATACATCCCGATACTCGATTTCGGTATCTTTGCCGCACGAAGCGAAGACTACCAACGATGCAATTACAAACAAGATTTTCTTCATTTTTATCAATAGTTTTTTTTTCATTACAATTTTATCAATATTACAATGCAAGCCTGAATCCCAAGTCGTTACCTTTGTAAGAAACTCCATAGTAAGTTCTGTGGGTTACCCGACATCCTTTTGCTGCAAGCAGCCAACTTCCGCCCCTGACAACACGACGGCTTCCCGTGTCTGGACCTGTTGGATTAGTTGCATCGTCTACTGAATAAGCGTCATACCAATCTTGAATCCACTCCCAGACATTTCCGCTCATATCGTAGATACCAAGTTCATTTGGCGATTTGGTTGCTACACTATGCGTTCCGTATTGAGAATCAGTGTCAGCAAGTCCTTCCCCAGAATTTGTCCAATACCATGCATAATTGATAAGTTCAGTAGTTTCTGAAACTCCTGCATATTTCTTGTCAGCGGAATTTTTGCCGCCTCGTGCGGCATATTCCCACTGAGCCTCAGTTGGCAGATGAAATTTTTTACCCGTTGCCTCGTTAAGTTTCTCAACGAAAGTCTGAACACTTTCCCAAGAAACCATTTCAACAGGGAAACTTGCTCCTCGTTCTTTGTAATAACTTGGATTGTAACCCATAATCGCTTCCCAAAGGACCTGAGTAACTTCGGTTTTTCCGATGTAATAATCATCTAACGTTACATTGTGAACTGGCTTTTCCCACGTGAAAAAATCAGTTTCTTGACCTTCTGTGGCACCCATTGCGAATGTTCCTCCTTCTACGAAAATCATTTCGATTTCAGCGTTGCCGACTTTTAGTTTGAGGTTGCCACCTTCTTCCGTAACAGAAACGGTTGAGGGGTCAATTTTTTTTACAATGTCCGCCTCGTCAACCATCACTGTATCTGTTTGTTTCACAATTACAGTATCATGCACAACAACATCCCGATACTCGATTTCGGTATCTTTGTTGCAGGAGGTTAACATCGCTGACACCAAAACAGAAACTACAAGAACCTTCTTCATTTCGATAGTTTTTTTTAAAATAAGAAAAAATAACTTAGAAAAAACCTCTTGGTTACTTCTTATCCCAAGGAAATTCTGTTTTAACAGGCGAGAATACGTCAATGGCTTCTGTTTCGCCTACTGCCACGAAAGCGTGCGGCACATTGGCGGGTACAAGGTAGGCATCGCCAGCTTTGAGATGAAATACTTCGTCGCCTATGGTAAGTTCAAAACCGCCTTTAATGCAATAACCGAATTGTTCTTGTGGGTGAGTGTGCATTCCAACAACTGACTTGTCAGACATATTCCAATGGAGAACGTTCATGTTTTTGCCGTTTGCAAAATCTTGGCGAATTACGCCCTTACCCATATCGATTTTCTCGATTTTCTCGTGATAATAAACTGAATTTGACATAACTTCTAAAGTATATTTAGTGTTAAATAAATTTCTCTCTTAACGTTTTGCAAATATAAATACAAAAAATAAAATTTTGCATTTTTTTAGTTGTGATTTTTCAATTAATTTTTCTAACTTTTCAATAAATTAAACGATAATAACAACAAAAAAGTTTCATAAAAAAAACAAAAATAGTAGAAAATACATTTTTTAATACACAACAAATCAACAAGTTGTATTCTACTAAATTAACACAAAATTTATATTTATATATAGTTTTTAACTTTAACTTAATAAAATGATAATTTTTTATTTACTCAATAAAGACAAACATGTTTTTTCAAACATAAAAAATATATAAATTTGCAACCAATATCCAAAAATAGTAATTAAAATGATAGAAAATCAAGCAATCAGCACAATCATGTCTCGCACCTCGGTAAGGCGATATACAGACGAAATGCCAAGCGAGGAAGAGATAAAAACAATTTTAGAGGCAGCAATGTCAGCACCGAGCGCAATGAGTTATTACCCATGGCATTTTGTGGTAATAAAAGACGAGGCGGTAAAAGATTCGTTAAGAGAGGCTCTACCCTACGCCAAAATGATTAACAAAGGCTGCGTAGGAATCGTTGTCTGTGGCGATGAATCGCTCTACGAAGCAGTTAGCAAACGCGAAGGCGAAGACAACACTTTATATTGGGTAGAAGACTGCTCTGCGGCAACCGAAAACATGCTTTTAGCGGCTCATGCAATTGGTTTAGGTGCGGTTTGGACAGGTATTTTCCCGCTTGAAAGCAGAATAAAACTGCTAAAAAAACTACTTCAACTGCCTGAAAAAATCACTCCGCTAAATTTGGTTTTAGTTGGCAAACCGCTTGGAAATCTGCCAAAAGCCAAAAACAAATTCGACGAAAGCAAAATCCATAACGATAAATTTTAACAACAAAAAATTTTCAACACAATGGAATTTGAACATTACGGTTATGTAGTTGCCGAAATAGACAAAACGGCAAAAGAATTTGAATTTTTCGGTTATAAAAAAGGCGAAAAACTCTATGACGAAAAACTTCAAGTAGAAATTTGTTACTTAATAAATTCAAATGGTGGGAAAATAGAACTTATTCACCAATTAAATCCCGATTCATTGGAGCAGAAACTTCTGAAAATCAACGGAGTAAGTCCTTATCATATCTGTTTTAAAACTTCAGATATTTTTTCTGACTATAAAAAATTGATTTCTGAAGGTTACTCTGCACTTTTTGAACCAGTAGAAGTTAAAGCCTTGGGCGGCAAAAAGATATGCTATTTTCACAAAGCAGAAATAGGATACATAGAATTGGTGGAAAAATAAAAATTTCTAACCCCAATTGAAAAAATATTTTCTGCGAACAGATTCTTTATTTGTTCGCAGTTTTGATATTCAACCTCCATTAACTTCTTGTCTTTCAAGAAAATAAACTTACCATTTTTTTCTATTGTATCAAGATGAGTTAAAAAAACATTGAATTTAACATTTTCGTATTTATTTAATTTATGACGCAAAAAAGCCTCGTTTAACAAGTCAAAATCAAAAACACCAGTTTTGAAATTTCCTTGAAAATCATTGTAAACATTAGATTCTAATTTATCGTTAAGATTATAATTTTCAACCTGATAAGGCAAATAACCGTTGCCATGACGAGTTAAATAAGTTCGCATAACAAGATAAACTTCAGCATTTTGCAAATCTTCAAAATCAAAATTATTCAAGCCCGTATTAGTAGCAGTAACAAAAGGCTGAAATCCTAAATCAGAATCAAGCAAAAGACCTTGAGTACCTTCGTAAATAATTGTGTCGTAATCATTTACACAAATTTTCGTATTTAACACTCTAACCTTTTCTATTGCGTTAACAAAAAGTTCGTCATACTCTTTATAACGCGTTGTTTTATAATATTTTACAACAGATTTCAGTATTTCGTTTGGATTATCGTTAAGCGTAAAACATTTTTCTGAATTTGAACGCAAGAGAGCCGCATAAACGCCTTTTCCGCACGTACCGTCGCTGAGAGTTTTCTTATCATTTCTACAAAATTCTACATCGTATGGCGTTATTATTTTTGCTGAACAGACATCAAATTGAGGCGTTATACCTTTATTAATCAAAACATTATACTCGTTAACAATACAAATTGGGTCAATAAGCGAAGTTTTGACATAAAGAGTCGGCACATTAAGCAACGTCCCTGACCCAAACGACGAAAAAATATGCGTTAAACCATTAAAAAAAACAGTATGCGCCGCCTGTGGACCACCACAAAAACGAACAACTAAAGGACGTTTGCCTTCAGAAAGTGCTTTTCTACACAATTCCTGAACGCAAACGCCCTTACCTTCGTCGCCGAACAACGAACCTAAAACAATTTTTTTGTCCATTCTTTTTTACAACATCTGCGGTGGACGATAATCGCCAGTAGAAGAATTACTTACAGAAGCCACCGAAGAATTTTGCTTTTTGAAATGTTCAACTGCAAGTTGAGCAATCATATTAGAAATATTGGTATCAGAATTGGCTTCAACACTTATAAAATGATCGCCAAGAAGTTTTTCCCAACAATTTTTCACCGATGCCATTCTACCTGCCCAATCAAGAATGTTGATATGGTAAATTTCCCAATTTGCCTGAGCCTCTTTAATAATTTCCTCTGAAGTTAAATCTTTCTCTGCGCCACCGAAAATTTTATTAATCGCCTCTTTAGGATAATCAGGCAAGTTTGGCTCATCACCAATTGTTATCAAAAGTCCTTTTTTACCACGTTTATTGATAGCATCACAACTTGTATGTCGAGCAGCAAAATAATATACAAGCGATGTACTTTCGCCGTTATTGCCGCCACCACCACCTTCAAGATAAGTTGAAGTCAGCCATTTTTCAATCAATTCGTCACTTGCCTCAAACTGTCCAACTTGAAATGGAAAGTCATCACATTCATGGTCGCCGTATGCAGTAAAACATAACTGCGGACATGGCACACCCTCGTCAATGATTTTTTTCATCACTTCAGGAAGGTCGTTTTTGATAAGACTTTCAGGAACGTGTCCCATACTGCCTGTAACATCAAGACCAATAATAATTGGCATAGTATCAGGATGTTCGTCGTTTTCACAACATTCGCGTGTTACACCAAAAGGATTCATTTTGGAATCCATAGTGCGATTAGAAAAAATTTCTTGACGGCTTGCTTTTTCGTACACAGTAGTCTTACGTAATTTGGCCGTGGCGTATGAATAAATACCTGCTCCCATAATTAACTAATTTTTGATGTCCAACTTGGTATTAACTCTTTAATTTTATCAGCCTCAGGATATTTACCAAAAAGATATTCATAACGGTCTACAACTATTTCCAAGATTATCAACTCGTTGCGTTTATCAATTCCAATTTGAATATCTTTCTCTTTGAAAGTTGCTGGATTAAAATCACTCGGCACAACTTGTGTGCTTGTAATAGTTGAGGGACAAAGGTCAAGATTTAGATTTTCTCTTTGACGATCATACTGACGAATTCTGCGACAACGATGTATCTTCTGCAATACCCTCGGCTCTATCTTCTCTTATCTGACGAAAAGATGCCGTTAAATTGTCTTTGAATTTTGCCATGATTAAAAAATTATTTTTGACAAAGATAAAAAAAGAAAACAAAAAATACTATACTGAAAAAGGGAAAATGTCAATTTATTTTTTTTTAACAAATTAAACACTTTTGAAAGATTACAAAATTAAGTACTTTTGCAAAAAAGAAAAATGCAACTATCCGACTTAACTGATTACGAAGAAGAATTACATAGCCAAACTTTTTTTGACGATGAAAAAGTTTTTTCCGACTCAACAATTAATTTCAACAACCGAAAAGTTGAAAACAAAAAAAATACAGTGCCGGAAAAAATTTATCAAATGCAAAGGCTTTATAAATACGGATTATCTGATAGACCTGACGAAAGCAGAAACGAAAATTTTTATCATCAAGGCAAATTTATGGAAGACTACACCGACAACGTTTCTTGGAGTACAGGTTTTCAACAATATTTTCCAACGTATCATAGCATGAATATCAGTCAGTTAAGGGAGTATTTTTCTTGGCGAACCAAATTTAGAAAAGGCGAAATCACACAAACCACAACCTCGTTTGCATACGTCTACATTTACGAACTTCTAAATCAAATCGGCACAAAAAATGCTCAAGAAAGTTTTGAAAAATTGGAACATTTTCTTAAAAATTATGCTGAAACCGACTTTGGAAATACTGTTATGATACGAAACCTAAAAAAATGGATTCTACATTTTTCTATTATCAACAATATTGATAAAAAACTGTCGCAAAAATACGTAGCCGAAAAAACAATAGAAAGAGATTTTTCGATTAACATTTTAAAAAACACTGACAATCAAGACGATAACAAAATCTTTGATTCCTTAAATTATTTTTTGAAACAAAAACTCAAAAAATCAATAATCATAAAAAACGTCGGCGACAAATGCGTTCATCTGATTGCTGAAATTTGGAAAAAATTTTCAAAACAAATGTTTTCAGATTTTTTCGGTCAACCTACTTTCAAGATTATCAATTTGTTTGACAATGCAATTTATTACCACAAAAAAAACGACACTTCAAAAATGATTTACGAACTTTCGCCCGTTAGAAAATATTTTTTCAAAAATAATCAATGGTATGAGGAAAGTTATGAAATTTGGAGTTTTAATACTTGTAATTTTGCAAGTCTTTTTGAAATAATTGATTGTAAACTAAGAACTTATTTTCATCTTAGACAAAAGTCCAAACCATTTCCCGATACTAATAATTACTCTCCTATAATAGACAAAGCAATTAACGAATATCAAGAGTCGTTAAGACCAAAAATAACAGTTGACACTACAACATTAAAACAAATTCGTGAAGATTCGTTGGATACACGTTATAATCTTTTAACGGAAGAAGATTTGCTTGATTTTCAAGAAATTCAGCCCCAACAAAACTCGCAATCCGACGAATTAGAAATCACAATTCTAAAAGAATTGCTAAAAAAAGGAGATGCCAATGAATTAATAAAATCAAAAAAGCTAATGCCCACAATTATCGCTGAAAAAATCAACGAAAAATTTTATGACGAATTTATGGACAATATTGTTGACTTTGACGGTGAAAAACTATCAATCATAGAAGATTACGTAGAAGAGATAAAATCTTTAATTTTTAAATAATTTTGTCAATCAATTTTTTTATTCTATCTTTGCTCTAAAATGTGGAATATGAAAGACAGAATAAAATCACTTTTAGAAGAAAATTTACCAACTGTTGATTTGGAATCCGATTTCTTGTTCAGCGAAATGGACTCCATAGCAATGACGACTGCTATGATGATTCTTTCAGAAGAATTCAAAATAGAACTTACCTCTGAAGATGCAACTCCTAAAAATTTTATGTCATTAGACAGTTTAACTTCACTTGTAAAAAGTAAACTAAAAGAGAAATGATTTTAGAGGATTACATACAAGAAAACGTTAAGAAATTTCCGAACAAAACAGCAATAATTTTTTCTCAACAGCAGATTTCGTACAAAGAATTATGGGAAAGAATTACCAAGAAATGTGCTGAATTGCCAAAAGGAGAAACGGTTGTTTTTAGAGCCACTCAAAGTATTGATTTTCTGATAGAATATTTTGCCTTACATCTGAACGGCTCAATAGCAGTCCCATTGGAAAAAGACACTCCTGAAGAAAAATTTTTGGAGATTTCATCGCTTTTAAAGACAACAAAAACGCCCGCAAACACCGCTGACATTCTTTTCACAACCGGCACAACGGGCAATTCAAAAGGCGTTATGATAAGCAACAGCACAATAATTGCCGACGCTGAAAACTTAATTGAAGGTCAATTATTTGACACTGACCTCGCATTTATTATTACAGGTCCGCTCAATCATATTGGCAGTCTTTCTAAAATTTACCCCGTTATTAAAAAAGGTGCAACATTGATAATCACCGAAGGAATGAAAGATGTCAATAGTTTTTTTTCGGCATTTGAGTTACCGTTTAAGAAATTTGCGACTTTTTTAGTACCTTCAGCAATTCGATTACTACTACAATTCAGCGGCGAAAGATTAAAAAAGGTGGCTGATAAAATTGACTTTATCGAAACTGGTGCTGCGCCTATTTCTCAAAGCGATATGCAAAAACTTTGCGAAATTTTGCCTCAAAGCCGACTTTACAACACATACGCCTCAACAGAAACAGGAATTATCTCAACCTATAATTTCAATGACGGCAAATGTATTGAAGGCTGTTTAGGAAA
>CAJOGF010000104.1 GCA_905233995.1 uncultured Bacteroidales bacterium
TAATTTAGGTGAAATATTTGTAACGGCAAAATATTATAACTGTTTTGTTTTCAATATTTTGCCGTTTTTAACATTTTTTAATTTCGGAATTAAGGTTTTTAACGAAAAGTGGAGTCTGTCTCGTTTTTAATTTTCGGGACAGGCTTTTTTTTATTTTAACGAATTAGGTGTTTTAATACGCATTGTGCCGGGGGTTCACACCCACGGTCAAATAAGTTGACAAACGCCTAATTCGTTATCATTATTTAAGGGATTAAAAAAAAACTGTAATTCTCCATTTTTTTTAATGAACTATTCCACCCTTAGAATAGTGCGTTGCAAAAAATTTATAGCGAAATTTGCAGCGAAAAAAATAAAAAAAAATGGCAGACGGATATTTAGATATGCAGTTGCTGAGGTTTTCTACGGCTGGTAGTGTTGACGATGGAAAGTCAACACTGATAGGTAGACTTTTGTACGATTCAAAATCTATTTTTGAAGACCAGTTGCAAGCCGTTGAACAAGCCTCAAAAGTTAGAGGCAACGAAGAAGTTAATCTTGCCCTTTTGACCGACGGTCTAAAGGCAGAAAGAGAGCAAGGAATCACTATTGATGTGGCTTATAGATATTTCGCCACTCCAAAACGAAAATTTATTATCGCTGACACTCCCGGTCATATTCAATACACAAGAAATATGGTAACGGGTGCTTCAACGGCAGATTTAGCAATAATTCTGATAGATGCTCGTCATGGCGTTATGGAACAGACCATTCGACATTCTTTTATTGCATCGTTGCTCGGAATACAAAATATTGTTGTGTGTGTCAACAAAATGGATTTGGTGGACTTTTCAAAAGATGTTTTTGACAAAATTATCGCTGACTACAACCTGATGTCAAAACATTTGAAGATTCCAGCAGTTGATTTTATTCCTATTAGTGCTAAAAATGGCGATAACGTTGTCAATAGGTCTAAAAATATCTCATGGTACACGGGTAAGCCACTTTTGGAATTTTTGGAAGATGTTGAAATAAAAACTCAAAATAGCGACGGTTTTAGAATGGCGGTTCAGTATGTTGTTCGTCCTATTTCTGATAGTTTTGCTGATTTTAGAGGTTATGCCGGACGAATTGCTCAAGGTTCAATAAAAAAAGGTGATAAAATAACTATTCTGCCGTCGGGTTTAAAGTCTTCAGTGAAAGCAGTTTATAGTGGTCAAAACGAACTTAACGAAGCCTTTGTTGGGCAATCGATAGATTTAACGCTGAATGACGATATTGACATTTCAAGAGGTGATTTTTTGGTTTCTGACGAAAAAAATTTGCCGAAAATAAGTCAAGAGTTTGTGTTGAATATTTGTTGGTTTAATGCTACGCCTTTAAAATTGAGAAAAAAATATATTGTAAGACATGCAACTCAAGAGGTTCAAGGTTTGTTTACTGCAATTGATTTCAAAGTTGATATTTCAACGCAAGAAAAAATTAACGATGTTAACGAACTTCAACTCAATGATATAGCACAAGTTCAACTGAAAACTTCTCAGCCGCTTGTTTTTGAAAGTTATTACAAAAACAAAGTTATGGGTTCGCTTATTTTTGTTGATCCGTTTACGTTTGAAACAATTGGCGCAGGAATGATTCTTTAATTTAATTCTTTAATATATGTTAAAAACCGCAAGGAAATTTTTTTTTGGGAAATTTGCCTTACGGTTTTTTTTTGTGTTTCTTGTATGGTATCCAAGATTATTTGGTTATTACAATTCCGCCGTTGCATGGGATTGTAATCGAAAGTTGTTTTAGTTTATTGGTTTTGACAGTTTTAAGTGAGCCGTTAAGATTATTGTCATCGCTGTATAATTGAACTTCGGTATTTGCGCCAAACATTTCAAGTGAGATTGTTTTTGTAAGCGGTTGCTTGTCGGCGTTGATTCCGGCGATATACCATTTATCTCCGCTACGTCTTGCCAAAATGACGTATTTTCCCGGATAGCCGTCAATAAATTTTACTTCGTCCCATGTTGTAGGAACTTTTTTCATAAAGTCGATTGCCCAAGAAGGCGCATCTGTCAAGTTGTTTGGCGCAAGCGCAAAATGCTGAACCGCACTTTGAAACAAAACCGCAGTTGACAATGCAAAAACATCACTTGTTCTACGTATTGAACCATGTTTGTTGTCAGCATTATAAAATTTGTTGAGCGCGCTGCCGCCAAAGTCCATCGAACCTACAGTATTGCGCAAAAACGGGTGAAGACAAGCGTTGAAGGCTTCGTTGTCGCAGGCTCCTTGTCCGAAATGTAAATTTTCAGATGCCAAAACTGCTTCAGAGGCGGCATAGTTAGGATACATTTTTTCCCATCCTCTCGGCAAAGTGCAACCATGGAAAATAACCAGCAAACCAAAATCGTTAGCATCGGTTAAAATGTCTTCGTAAAGTTGCATCATTTGTTGTTTGTCGCCACCGAAAAAGTCAACTTTAATGCCACGTATACCGTTTTCTTGAAGCCATTTCATTTCTTTACGGCGATTTGCAGAAGTGTTCATTTTGTCAATCGGAGTTTGAAACGCATCGTTCCATGTCCCGTTGGAATTGTACCACAAAAACAATCCTACGCCTTTGCTAAGAGCATAACGCGAAAGTTCAGCAATTTTGTCATAACCGATTTGTTTGTCCCAAAAAGCATCAACCAAAACGCTTTGATAACCCATTGCCTCCGAAAAATCTATATACCGTTTTTGTTCATCAAAATTGCAACTTTGATCCATTCCGATAATCCAACTCCAAGAGCCTTTGCCGTAAGTATAATCTCTTGACGAGAAATATTTTTGTTCTGTCAGGTCAAAAGCAACGGTTGTTTCAACAATGTTTTTCAAAGTGTTGTCGATTGTGATTGTGCGCCAAGGTGTGGAATTTGGCAGCGACATCGAAACCGAAGTAGAACCGATACCGTTACATTCTCCTTGTTGTGGAAAGCCAATTTTGTAGTTAGAATCGTTTTGATTCAAAAGTCTGCAACCGACATAACCGCCGTCAGTGCCAGTCTCGCTGATTAAAACCCAACCGTCAGGAGTTTTAAAAAGACACGGAAAAGTATAACCTTCGCCCCAGCCGTTTTTGCCGGTTGCCTCGTCAACAGAGTAAGGAGTCTCGTAACTTGGTGAAGTTCTTGCAAAACCACCCATCGGTTTGGATTGAGGACAAAGAAATGTTGTGGTATTTTTAGGCAAAGAAAAACCGCTAATTTCTTCTTCTATAACGCAAACTCTTGTTTCTTTTTGAGGAAGTAATTTGTACGAAAACGCAACATCACGATCACTTACCGAAAAAATAACATCAAAGACGTTTTTAGAATCTTGTTTCAGACTTATTGTCGCAATAGTGGCAGAATAGTCAACAATGCTTTGTTTGATGTTTTTTAAGCGGTAACGCTTTTGTACTTTTGAAGTTTCAAAATTACTGATTTCGAGGTTTTCGGTAAAATTACCCATGTTTGTTTTGAGACCTAAAGCAGAAGGGTTAAGAAACGTTTTGCCGTCTAATTTTACTGAATACGTCAATTTGCCATCGTTGTCGCTTACAGAAACCGAAATTCTGCCGTTAGGACTTGTAAAAGTTTTTTCTGTCGCATAATTAACAAAATATGCAAGAAAAGAAAAAACAAATGTTAAAAGGATTTTTTTCATTTTCTTGAAAGATTTTTTTTATGATTTGGTGGCAAAATTAATTTTTTTAATTGTCATTTTTATACTCTTTACGTTTCAATTTTTTATGTTTTTGTTTCATTTTTATTTTTTTGTATTATATTTGCGGTTTAGATTATCTAAACGGTTTAAATTATAAAAAAAATGAAAACAAAAGTTTTATTTTTAATTGCTGTTTCTGTATGTGCTTTATATTCAGAAGTTTACGCGCAATGTATTTCGGGTAATTGCAGAGATGGTTATGGCACGTATCAAGACGCAAAAGTGCGATATACAGGTTTCTTTAATAATATGCAGCCAGAGGGTTTTGGTGTTAAAAATTATGTTTCGGGAGCCTCGTATATTGGTATGTTTCATAATGGAAAGTTCAATCAAACAGGAACTTATTTTTGGAACGACGGTTCGCGTTATATGGGAAATTGGCAAGACGGCAAGCGTCAAGGCATAGGTACAGAGATTCTTAACGACGGTTCAACGGCTATGGACATTTATCTTGACGACGACCTTGGAGATAAAGACCTCAAAGGTGGTGTCAACGGTGATGTGAAAAATGGTTGGGGCGTTTATATTTACAACGACGGCTCTGTGTATGAAGGTTATTTCAAAAAAGGCGTTAAAGACGGTTACGGAAAATATACTATGACAGACGGTTCAATTTATGAAGGTCAATTTTTGAAAGACAAATTTGACGGTTATGGCGTATTGAGCGAGTCTGACGGAACAATAAAAGATGGTATGTTTGAACGTGGCAGATTTGTCGGCGAACTGAAAAATCAGTTTGGTTGTGTCAGTGGGGATTGTTATTCGGGTTATGGTGTCTCGGTTGACCAAACAGGAAAATATTTCGGTGAGTTCAAAGAAGGACAGCCGCACGGCATGGGAAAATTTGTTCAGAAAAGTGGAATCGTTTACGAGGGAAGTTTTGTTAGAGGTTCGATGGACGGTTTTGCAACTATTACTTATCCGAAAGATGTCCGACCTGATGGGCTTGTAAAATATATAGGTGAAGTTTCAGGCGGAGATGCTAACGGCTGTGGTGCGATGTTTTTCAAGGATTCAAGTCTGTATTACGGACGCATTGATCACGGACGTTTCAGCGGGCAAGGCGTTTTTGTGGATATGCAAGACGGCGGAAAAAAGAAATCAGGCGTTTTTAGAGATAATCAACTCACTCGCTCTATGGACGAAAAGGATTTGGATTTGATTTATGGCTCTAAAGATGGCTTTGGAATCAAACTTACTTCAAATGGTCGTTATCAAGGCAATCTTGAAAATGGTTTACCTTCGGGACAAGGTATGATGGAATATTATTCAGGACTTCTTTACGTTGGTGAATTTGAAGACGGAAAAGCAAACGGTCAAGGCATGAGTGAAGATCGTGTTACGGGAAAAAAATACGTTGGCGAGTTTACTGACGATGAAATAACTGGAAAAGGCGTTATGTATTATGCTGACGGTACAAAAGAGAAAGGTTACTTTATAAATGGAGTTTTGTCGAAAGCGAAAGTTTCTGCGTCGATTCCAAAGCCGGAGGTTTCATGGGCAAAACCTCAATTGTTTACGACTACGGTTTCTGAAACTGAATTTAAAGTTACACTTTGTGTTTCTTCAAGGGTTGTGCCTGACGAGGTTGTTTTGTATGACAATGGTGAAGTAAAAGCAAGAAAAGCCTCAAAAGCCTTTTCGGTTGTTAATTCGCCATGTGATTATACTTACGAGTTTAACATTGCCTTGGAAGTCGGCAGAAACGAGTTGCGTGTTGTTGTTAAAAACGACGGAGGGTCTTCTGCTTCAGATTCAAGAATTGTAAATTTGGAAATTGGAGATGCCGTTACTAACAAAAAACGTGTTGCTCTTGTAGTTGGTAATAGTGCGTATCAGAATGTCAGCCCTTTGAAAAATGCTTCAAATGATGCCCGTCTGATGTCAGAAGTTTTGAAAAATCTTGGTTTTGAAGTTATTTCTGCTATTGATGCTGACAGAGCAACTATGCGCGATAAAGTTTATCAGTTTGGTGATAAAATTGCGGAAGAAAAAGCCGTAGGATTGTTTTATTATGCAGGTCATGGTATTCAGGTTGACGGTATCAATTATCTTGTTCCGATTACGGCTAACATTACTCGTAAAGAAGATGTTGACGAAGAGTGTTTTTCGATTGAAAAAGTTTTGGGTCAGATGACATTTGCCAAAAACGACCTTAACATTGTGATTCTTGATGCTTGTAGGGACAATCCGTTTGCTGGTACAACTCGTGCTGTAAAAGGCGATGGTGGTGGTCTTGCACAGTTGAATGCACCGAAAGGAACGTTTATTGCGTTTTCTACTTCACCAGGCAAAACGGCTGCTGACGGCGACGGTGAAAACGGTCTGTATACCGAACAATTAGCAAAAGCAGTTATGAGACCCGGAGTAAGAATTGAAGATGTTTTCAAGCAGGTAAGAAATGAGGTTTATAGAATTTCTTTGGCTCGAAACGGAGAAGGTAACGAGCAAATTCCATGGGAAAATTCTTCTATTTTTGCTGACTTTTACTTTATAAAGTAGTTAAAAGTAAAAAGAAAAAAAAATTAAATTTTCGGACAATTTTTTGTCCGAAAATTTTTTTTGTTTACATTTGTCGAATATATTTGGAAGATATGAATATAAATTTGATGGTAAATAGGGAGTTAATCCGCTCTAATTTTGACAAGTTGGATTGTGATACAATGCTAAATTATCGTTACCAAATCTTGTTTGGTAGACCCTCTTCTATGTTTGGTTATGATATCTCGTCAATGGAGAAAAATAATAACGAGATTTTCAAGGTTGTTGACAATTATTTCCGTTGTCATGGTTATGATGAGTTGCAAGAATTTGTCTCACTTAGTGCTGCGAAAAAAAATGATTCAGGCAACGGTTCGACTATTGTAATTTATGTCAATCCCAAAAAAGAAATTTTGATGCAATTCACTGGCGATGATTTTACTTTTGCGTATAATAGTCAAACAACAGATTTGCAGTCTGAAATAGAGATTTTTTTGTCGGATTTTACTAACAAATATCTAAAACAAAAAGATGATACAAAGTCGTTATATTTTCTATCATCGTCTAAAGGCAGTTATAGTTTGAAGTCTTTGGAGATTTCGATTAGAGAGGATTTTGATGTTGATAAATTCTATAATGATGATTTCAAACCTGTTGCGTTGAGAATTGAAGAATTTGTTAATAGCGACAAAAGTGGTCTTGTGATTTTTCACGGAAAACAAGGGACGGGAAAAACGAGTTTTATCCGTCATCTTATTGGGGTTTCTAACAAAAAGTTTGTTTATGTAACTCAAGATATTTTTGCCTCGCTTGTATCGGGAACGGATTTTTCGTTCGAAATTATGAGTAATTGTTTTAAGGATTCGGTTTTGATAATTGAGGATTGTGATAAAATTCTTGAAGATAGGAAATCCAATTATGGAAATGTGTCAAAAGGAATGAATATTATTCTTAATCTTTCGGACGGACTTCTTGGAGATGTTTTGCATACTAAAATTATTTGTGTTTTCAACAATCCTTTAGCCATGATTGATAAGTCTTTGTTAAGGAAAGGGCGTCTTGTTGAAAAATATGAATTTCAGGATTTAAGTCTTGAAAAAACGCAACTTTTAGCCGCTTCGTTGTATCCGTTATTGCCTCAGCCACAAGTGTCTATGTCGCTTGCAGAGGTTTTTAATCTTGAGACAGAAAATCACGGCAGTTACAATCCTAAAAAGCCTAAAGTTGGTTTTAATTGATAAAAAAAGATGAGTTATAACCGCAAACATAAATCTAAGGAAAATTTCACTTCAAAGAAACTTTTTTGGTGGGTTATTGGGATTGTTCTGTTTTATTTTTTTCTGAAAGTAGGTTGCGATTTCAAGACCGAGAGTTCTGTTGGAGGGTATAAGGCGGCAATTGATAATTATGGCAGGGAAATAAAAATTCTTGCTGGTCAGTTTGATTTGCCAAGAGATTATCTGATGGCGGTTATAATGCTTGAATCGTCAGGACGCAAAGATATTCCGCCTCGTTTTGAACAATCGGTTTATAACAAATTGAAGAGTGTTCAAGACCGCAAATTGGCTACCCTTGAAAATATCACATACGACGATATAAAGGATGCTTCTGACGATGCGTTGAGGAATCTTGCTTCGTCATGGGGACCTTTTCAGTTGATGGGTTATAAGTGTTTGCATTTGGATGTTAAAATTAAGGATTTAAGGGGTGCAAATTCTTTGTATTGGGGTGTTTATTGGATTGACAAAACATACGGAAGTTATTTAAGAAAAGGACGTTTTGAGGATGGTTTTCATATTCATAATACGGGACATCCAGTTCCTAAAAACGGCAAATATAAGACTTACGACAAAGATTATGTCAAAAAAGGTCTTGAATATATGGATTATTTTAAAAATAATTTTTAAGTCGGTGAATTTTGCAGTGTGATTAAATCGCAAATTATTTGTGGTTATTTGAATTTGAATAATGTTAGACTAAATTCTCATCTTCCAAAATGTTGTCTCACCCTCTCAATATCCACTGC
>CAJOGF010000105.1 GCA_905233995.1 uncultured Bacteroidales bacterium
ACGCTGTAGATGTCCTTTGCGCAGTTCACGAAATCAATTTCGGGATTGCCGCCAAGTTTTTGCTTTGCGAAAATGATTGTACGGATTCCGCTACTTGCAATGTATTTGAGTTTGGTTGCGTCAAAAACAACCTTCTCAAGACCTTGATTCTTGTATTTGTTGAGTTCGTCCATAAGAGCGGGAGCGTTAGAAGTATTGAGTTCCTCGCCAAGAACGATATTGAGGACATTGCCGTCCTTTGTTACATTGAATGTATTTTCCATGATATTGTTATTTTTTTATGTTAATCACTTTTTTAATTATGAATTATGAATTTTGAATTATGAATTTTGAATTTTCAATTTTCAATTTTCAATTTACTTTCCTACCAAAATCATCACTGACCTTGCCTCAACAAGGATTTCCCACTGATTATCGAGCAGAATTTCGTATCCGGGTTCGCAAACGTCTTGAGGCGCAGCCATTGCAGTGTTTGCAAAAACGTGCCATTTAAGACCATCGGGCAGTTGAGGTAATTCAAAACCGTGCATTTCCCAGTGCATATTCATTGCTACGTAGATGAAGTCGTCAGGCTTGCCGTCAGAATCAGCATAACGACCGTTCAACATGAATGCTTGTGTGAGGTTGTTGTATGTATTCCACGGTTGCCATGCCTTGACACCATGCCATGAAAAGTCAGGCATTCCAAGATTGCGCCAATCGGAGTGTCCTAAATGATACTCGTAACGCAACGCCCTATGACTACGACGGAACTTAATGATTTTCTGGAAATAGTTGAAAATATCAGCGTTCTTTTTAAGATTTTTCCAGTCGAGCCATGAGATTTCGTTGTCTTGACAATAAGCATTGTTGTTACCAAACTGAGTATTACCCATTTCGTCGCCAGAAAGCACCATCGGAATACCTTGCGAAGTCATCAAAATAGAAATGAAATTCTTTATCTGTTTATGACGCAAGAAATTTGTTCCGACATCTGTTGATTCGCCTTCCCAACCACAGTTCCAAGAATTGTTGTTGTCGTCGCCATCGCGGTTGCCTTCACCGTTAGCATCGTTGTGCTTGCCGTCGTAAGAAACCAAGTCCATCATCGTAAAACCATCGTGAGCCGTTACGAAATTGACACTCGCCTTAATTCCACGGTTTGCAGAAGCGTAAAGGTCGGCAGAGCCAGTGATACGTTCCTTAACATCGTCCAAAACGTGTTCATCACCCTTTACAAAACGGCGGACAGCATCGCGGTATTTACCATTCCACTCTGCCCAACGTCCCCATGACGGGAACGAACCAACTTGATAAAGTCCGCCCGCGTCCCAAGCCTCGGCGATAAGTTTTGTCTTTCCAAGAATCGGGTCGTGTGCAAGTGATTCCAAGAGAGGTGGATTTGCCATCGGATAACCGTTTTGATCACGACCAAGAATCGCTGCCAAATCGAAACGGAAACCATCAACGTGATAATCAGTAACCCAATAACGCAACGATTCAACAATCATATCGCGGACATTAGGATTGTTGCAATTCAACGTGTTACCACAGCCCGAAAAGTTGAAATAATAACCATCATGAGTGAGCATATAGTAAGTCTTGTTGTCAATACCACGATACGAAATGTAAGGTCCGTTTTCGTTGCCTTCAGCGGTGTGGTTGAAAACAACGTCTAAGATTACCTCAATGCCTTCAGCGTGAAGTTTCTTTATCAAATTCTTCAACTCGTCAACCTGCATACTATATTTACCTGTTGAAGCGTATGCCGCTTTTGGAGCGAAAAATCCAACGTTGCTATATCCCCAAGCATTGTAAAGCGTATGACCGTCAGGAGCAGGACGAGAATTTTCAAACTCATCGAACTCATGAATTGGCATAAGTTCTATACAGTTGACACCTAAATCTTTGAGATACGGAATTTTTTCAGCAATACCAGCGAAAGTTCCGGGGTGTTTTACATTAGCCTCGTCGCCACAAGTGAAATTGCGAACGTGCATTTCATAAATTACAAGGTCGTTGACAGGAGTTTCAAGTGGAAGGTCGTTTTCCCAATCGAAATCGTCAAAAACAACCCTCGAACGATATTGATAATTATTAACCCAATCTGGCTCCTTGCCCCACACATCGCGTCCGGCGATAAGTTTGGCGTAAGGGTCCATGAGAATTTTTGTCTTGTCGAAACGGTGTCCCTGCTGAGGGTCAAAAGGTCCGTCCATACGGTAACCGTACTCGATATTTTCGTAGTCAAGGTCAAAAACCATCATCGAAAAGACATTACCAAGTCGGAACTCCTTAAAGAAAGGAATCTCTAAAAATGGAGTCTTATCGTGATTATGAAAAAGCACGAGAGTACAATCGGTGGCGTAACGCGAATAAATTGAGAAATTTACCGCATTACCGATAACCGTCGCGCCAAAAGGATAAGGTCTTCCTGCGCGAAGTTTGTAACCACCGTACTCATGTGTCGGAAATAAATCTACTCTTTGCATGATTTTCAATTGATAATTGACAATTGACAATTGACAATACCATTTGGAAATTGTCAATTATCAATTGTTAATTGTTAATTATTTAGTTGCCTCTTCTGCCGTTGCGAAAAACTCGAAGAACTTGTCGAAGCCTGTCATCTCCATTACATCTTTGATTTCAGGACTAACACCAGCCAAAGAAACTTTCAGACCTTTTGGAACAGCCACTTTGTAAGTGTAAAGAAGAACACGAAGACCAGCACTCGATACGTATTTACAACCGCTGAGGTCTAAGACAACATTGTTGCCCTTGTTTACAATGTCGAGAATTTTTGGTTGCTCGGCTGCTGCGTTTGATGAATCGAACGATTCTCCGATTTTATAAATTTCTGTACTCATTTTTTTATTAGTTTTTGGGTACAACAACTACTTTTACCTTTGGACGGTACTCAACAGCAGGAAGTTGAACGGTCAATGCGTCAGCATCGAACTTAGTCCATGGTTTGCCGTCGATTTCTACGCTCTCAATCTTGATGCTGTCTTTAGGAAGAATATCTGGGCTAACACGCAAGATACCGTCTTTGAAACCATTGACAACAGGTTTAAAGTAGAGTGGTAACGGTTTTTTGGTGTTGAGAAGGTTGGTGTAGGTTGCAGCCAAGTATGCCAACTCAACAGAGTGGTAAGCCGACATTGAGTGCGAACCTTTCTTCCTTTCTGTGCCAAGAAGGTAAGGCAAGCCATTAGCAAGAACGTTGAAGTACACTGCTCCGTCGTCATGGTCGAGGAAGTAGGTATTGTAGTAAGCCGCTGATTCACGAGCGTATTTGAGGTAGTCTTCATCCTTGAACAAACCGTAAAGAATCTCGTAAGCCAAGATGCCTTGTTCTTGTTGCCACCAAGCCTTGCGGTCGTGCCATGCAAAACGGTAGAACTCTTCGTTGCCGTGGAGTTGACGCTCCATAACATCGTACCAGCCAAAACGCTGAACGTCCATACCAGTCTTAGGCATTGTTTCTGCAATATGTTTTGCAAACTCAACATACGAATCCTTAGGACAAACGCTCTGGAAACGCATTAAGTTCCATGCAATCTTGAGGTTGTGTCCCACAACGGCACGATTTTGCTGCCAGCCCCATGTAAGGTCATGACTCCAATCGTCCATGAAACGCTCGTTTACAAACGGAGAGTTCTCATAATCGGGGAAATGGCTGGTAATGGTGTCGAATGTGTATTCGAGGAATTTTTTGTATTTCTCTTCGCCAGTTGCGAGGTAGAGGTTGATGAGGTATGCAGGTGCATGGTCACCAACAGAGTTCCAGTTTTTCTTGAGTTTGTTTGCACCGAGACTGTCGCTATTTGGACTGAGGGTTACGGGATCGATGTGAGAATAGTAGCCTTCGCCTTTTTTGTCCTTGAAGAAACGGTCAAAAAGGTCGATTGTGAGTTCAGCATCCTTGAGGATTCTTGGGTCGCCGTTAGCGCGGAATGTCTGAATAGGACCTGCCAATGCGTAAATCTGCTCGTACATCGGGATTGCATCGTAATCATCGCCAAATTCAGAGGTGAAGATTTTCTTCTCCATGCCATTAGCATCAACGTCAATGCCGTGATACCAATACACAACATTCTCGTCAACGTCGTAGAAACGCATGTGTTTTTTGAGATATTCAACACCTTTTTCGGCAACTTCGAGGTAGATGTCATCGCCGGTGAGCATGAATGCCGAAGCCATACCGTAAATCATACGTGAAATTGTGTCGGTCTCTTGACGGAACGAATTTTTCTCGCTCTTGCCGCCCAACGTTACAGAAGTGCGGTAGTTGTCGTAATTGATGTCGCCATCGGGGAACTGTGCACGAATAAAGAAGTTGCAGATACTCTTGGCTTGATTAGCCCACCAATTCTGCTCTTCAAAACGGAACTTGCCTTGACCCTTTTCAGGGAAGTCGATTTGTTTTGCCTCAAAAGCAAACTCGCCGTTAGCCTGCGGATAGAAAATACCGAAAGCAAACACCATCCTGCCGTCCTGAGCCAAAAGACTGTACATATTACCAGTAGCGTCTTGATACGGCTCATCAAGATTACGCATCAAACGCGCAAATGTGGTGTCGGTGAGTCCAACTTGAAATGCTCTGCCATCAGATGTGGTGAGCGTAAATTGTTTTTTGTCAGCGTTGAAATTGCTAACATATCCAGAAATCAAGTCCGTAAATTCGAACTGCATCTTTCCAGTTGGTTTGAATGTCTTGAAATTATCTTTCATATATTTGATATTTTTTTGTAATTATGTTAGTGTTTTTATTCATTATTCTTCGTCTTGAAGCGGTTTTTTGGGCAGAGTGTTGGAGAAAATCCATACCGCAACGCCGATAACAACCGATGTAATAGCCGCAACTATGAACCTCACACGTGTAGCATCGGGGTTGCTTTCGTCAACAAAAAGACTTGTGTAGAGCGGCGAAATGAATTGTCCGAGCTGCGCCACTGACATTATAATTGCAATAGCAAAAGTTCTCTGTCTTGGCGTTACAATCCGCGGCAAATAGAGCGAAATCGGCGGCAACGCAAATCCTCCGCCTAAACCAACTACCAAACAGCCAGCCATCACCATTGCATAACTATTAGCCAATGCTATCATCAAATAACCACCAGCCATTACAACAGTTGCTACTGGCATTGTGAAGTCGCCAAGTTTTTTCATTATCTTGGCCAACATAATGCCCGCAATGATTGCAGGAATACGCATAAGAGAAAGTGCGTAACCACATTCCTTGGCATCTCCAAGGTTATCTTTTGCCATAAAGATTGCAAGGTCAGTGTTGATTATGAAATAGCAAGCGAAAATCATACACGCAAAAAATGCCAAGATGACAATTTTCTTGCTCATTTTCTTTGGTTTAGCATTTGGATTTTTGAGCGGTTGAGGCGGCATTGCGGGTAGGTACATGACGGTCAGGATTATAGAAACAACCACAAACGCATATACATAAAACGAATAACGCCACGACATCGCCGCCAAAATTCCCGAAAGACTCATAAAAATCAAGCCGCCAAGCTGATTGGACGCTCCCTGAATACCAAGCAGTTTGCTGCGGCGTTCAGGCTGCGGTGCGAAATCGAAAATCAACGATGTTGACAGCGGAGTCATGATACCAAGCCCGACACCAAACAAAACTCTCATCAATAGCAACATTCCAAAACTTGAAACCAAACCGCCCGCCACGCCAAAAACAAGAAACAATGTCATACCCGTCAACAAGAGTTTTTTCTTGTCGATTTTGGAGGTCATTTTGGCAGATGTAAGACCAACAGGAATCATTACCAAAGTCGGCAACGTTAGGACGAGTTTTGCCATCGTTTCCGACACCTCAGGAAACGCCTCCTTGATTGCCGCCATTGCAGGCGAAACTGCTGTCGGTGCCATTATAGTAAGTATCGATATTGACAATATCGACGGTATCAGCATCTTCGGCAAATTGAGTTTTTCTTCTTGCATAATTATCAATTTGTTAACTATCAACTACATATACATACGACCCGGGTTGCCAACCGTGAGACTGAAACGTACAAAATTGACAACGCCATTCACCTTTTGAGGCTTGTTTGCGTTGAGAGTTTGGTCAATAAATTCGGGTGTGCAATAGTACGTCAAAACAAGTCGTTTTGTAATGTTCATCTTCATGTAAGCACAGATATTGACCGCCGAGAAGTTGTCGGAAAGAAGTCCCAAAAACTCGGTCTCCACTCCCACTTGCTGTAAGAAATTCCACTTAGGCGACATTTTTGCAGGGAAAATTCTTGCTCCAAACGACCCCATAAAAGTTTCATTGAAAGCATCTCCACGCCTTGTAACCGCAGGTTTCATTTGCTTCAAGAAGTCGAATGCGCCGCTTGTATGAGGATAAAGTCCCTTGTAACCTGCGTTAGAGCCCATATTAAGATACACGGTGGCTTTTTTCCACCTTTGAGCAAACTCCGCCTCCCAAGAAAAATATGCCTCCTTCTCGTCAAAATACACTTTTTTTGACACTGAATCGCTGTCGAAATTGCGATAAACAGCGGCTATATAGTGCATCTTGAAACCGTTTTTAAACGGAATGTTGATGCCAGCATAACCGCCCTTTATGTTCAACGGAGAAAACACCGGTTTTACACCGATGAAGTATTTTGGACCATTCTTTGAAAACGCACCGTCAAACTCGAAAGCGTCGTTGATGAAAATCTTTCTGCCATAGACGTGAGAAGAAGTTTCTTCAAGGGCAATACGACCAAAAAACTGGGATTCTGAAATTCCATTGGCCAAACGACCAAAACGAAATTTAATATTTTTCTTAAAGTAATGCTCTATTTCGAGGTTAGTAACAACAACGCTCGCAGCATTCTTGACACCCTCAGCCTCCTGCATAAAAGAAACCGTAAAATACATATTGGTTCTGCCAGGCAATGCGGCAGCGGTAAGCAGGTCGGCACGCTGACGGTAATAAGACCTCTTGTTCAAAGATTTTACGATGACATCCTCGTTGGCCTTGGCACCAGCAAAATCTTCCACAACCATCATACCTATATTTAGGACATTGAGTTTTGAGGTGTCCACATCGAAGCCCTCAAAAGTCTTTGCTTTGTCTTCCGCTGCATTAAAAGTAGAATCGCCTCCTATTTTGATGCTAAAATCCTGAGCCTCAGCCGCGAATGTAAGCATCAAAATAAATACAGCGGTTGTTAAAAATTTCTTCATTTTGTATTGTTTAAAACAGAAAAACACTGAGAGTTTTTCTTCACAATCTCTGTTTCTCTCAGTGCTTTCTGCGTTATTCATTATACTTTTCCGAGGTTGAACGGCGGATACTGCTCGTTGTCAACAAGAACGTCGATAATGCACGGCTTGTTCAAGGCTATTGCCTCTTTAAGAGCCGGAACAAATTCTTCCAACTTATTGACTCTGAAACCTTTTGCACCGCAACTTTCAGCGTATTTTACAAAGTCGGGATTATCAAAAGTCATAAACGCCTCGTCGTTGTACATATTCAACAGGAATTTTTTGATAATGTTAAATTCGTTGTTGTTGAAAATTATCCAGATAACGGGAATATTGTACTGAACGGCGGTCATAAGTTCAAAACCCGCCATCTGATAGCAGCCGTCGCCTACACCAGCAATAACCACCTTGTCGGGATTTGCGCACTTAACGCCGATTGCGCCGTTTGTGTGGCTTGCCATCGGACCGAAACTACCCGGATTTTGATAACGTTGGTTTTTATTAAGTTGCAAGTAACTTGAAAGCCAAAGCATGTGGCTTCCCGCGTCGCCCATAACAATCGCATTCTCGGGCAGATTGTCAGAAAGTTGGCGAACCATATCGCCCGCAAAAGTTTTTGCTGCTCCAAGGTGCGGTTTTTCGTTGTAATATTTTTCCTGTGAAAGTACGGGTGTCTTAACCGTAAAATTCTCTTTGGAAAGAATTGTCAAAATCTGCTGCAATGCCGGCTTGATGTCGCTGAGGACAGGGGCTTGTGGCTTATAGACTTTGCCAATTTCCACCGGGTCGATGTTGATGTGTATCAATTCCTTGCCTTTGTAGAGGTCGGGACGGAAGGCAAACGTTGCATTCTGAGCGAAAGAGTTGCCCATCGCAATTACCGTCTCTGCTTGTGCGAAATAATCGTTGGCAGCCTTGTCGCCCGAAGAGCCGTACATACCGAGGCAAAGTTTATGGTTTTCAGGTAGATAACCTTTTGCGTCCATAGTCTGAACAAAAGGAATC